>JAFAEX010000176.1 GCA_023423795.1 Chloroflexota bacterium
CCCTACGAGCGCACGGAGTCACGGGCAGGCGAAATGGCGGCGAATAGCCGGACTTCGTATACCACGAAATTCGGCCGATCGGTCTGGTATTGCCGTCGCCGGTGGCCGGGCCGGCGGCGCGATCAGCCCGGTTTATTCGGCATTTATTCGGTATTGATTCGGCGTTTATTCGGCGGCGGTTTTCCCATGACCACGCGGAAACCGGGTTTCTTCGGCAACCCCTCCCAGCCTCGCAGGGGTAAATGGGGCGAGCGCACCCGGCACGGGGTTCCGGGCGCTGCGGGTGGGAGGGGGCGCGAATAAACCCCGAACCGGTCGAAAGGGCGCGTACGTACGCGGCGTATCGCGACCGAATAAATACCGAAAGAATACCGAATAAATGCCGAATAAATGGACGTCGCGTGACCCCGCCGGACGCTGCCGTTCGCGGACGGGTAGGGCGCTGGGTGGCTGCCCACAGCCCGCGGCCGCGGAGACAACCGCCCGGATTCCGTATGGCTGGATAGCCGCCCATCCGGCATCCCCCGTTCGCGAGAACCGGCAGGAGAGGGCACGGTCCCTCCCCGACGGAGACGAACGGAAGCCCGGTTCGATCTGCCGGATCTCGTGTAAAATCGGAACCCATACCGAATCACTGGCGGTGCGAAAGTGGCCGCAAGAATGCGCGCGGTAATCCCGCGACCGGCCGATCCTGCAATCTGCCGGATACGGGGTGACTACCCCCGGTTCGAATGGCCGGCCCCGCGCGTTGCTGGTCCGCGCCCGTTCGCGACGACACAAGGTACGAATCCATTCCCTCCGTCATCGCCATGCGCCGCTTCAGGCGATGCGGCGGCAGGCAACGGCAGCGGTGGCGAGGGCGGCGAGCAGCGCCGCAATGGCCGCGGCTGCCGGGACGGCGGATGAGCCGGCGCCGGTGGTGGGAACGGCGCTGACCTGTACGAATCGGGTCGGCAACGAGGTGCAGGCGAACCCGTCGTCGTTCGGGTCCAGGTTGTACGGGTCCGACGGGTCGTCGTCGAGCACCAGTTGCGCTTCTTCCTGGTATGTGAAGTTGATGCAGTCGAGGTCCGCCGGCGGGGCCGTGATTTGCGCCGTCTCGGTCTGGCCGTCGTTGCGGTTGCGGTTGCGCCGGTTGGCGCGGTCGTCGTCTGCCTCGTCCGCGGGTGGCGCGAACTCGTCGCTTTCGCAGGCGATGCCGTCTCCGTCCGGGTCGAGGCCGAAGGGGTCGGATGGATCGTCGTCGAGCAGGGTTTGCGCTTCTTCCTGCGAGATCACGTCGCACGAGAACGCGGCGTCGTCGGTCGCCGAGGCGTCGTCCTGGTTGCGCCGGTTGCGCCGGGGTTCATCCTCGGCGGCCGCGTCGTCCGGCGACGCGGCGTCGTCGCCGAGGTCGGCCTGCGAGGGAAGGGCCGAGCAGGCGATGCCGTCGCCGTTGGGGTCGAGGTTGAACGGGTCGCTGGGATCGGCGTCGTAAACCGCCTGCGCCTGCTCCTGGGTCGCGAAGTCGATGCAATCGGTGTCTTCGACCGTGCCCGGGTCGCCGCTGGTTTGGGCGGCATCCGCATCGGCGGCTTCCTCGGCGGCGGCGTCGTCATCGGCCGCGCGGTTGCGCCGCCGTTCGCGCCGGGTCTCGTCCGCCGCTCCGCCATCCTCGTCGTCCTGGGCGAGCACGACCTGGCTGGTCGGCAGGGGAAGCGGCGAGGCCGGGGCGAACCCCGCCCCGAGCAGGGCGGCGAGCAATCCGCACGCCGCGATGAGCGCCGCTGCGCCGCGGCCGGTCGAGTGTCGAAGCATGGTTCCCCCAGCAGCGAGCGCCGTTCCGGCGCCGGCCACGGCCCGGAGCGCGACGTGGTCGCCCGGCGGGGCGGCGGGCCGACCGTCGCGGACACGGTGCCACGGAACCACCCGCGATGCAAGGCGCTGACCGGGCGACGATCCGCCCGGCGCACGCCACCGCGCACCCCCGTGGGCGCCGACTGTGGATGCATCGCTTCCCGTCGTCGCGACCGGGATGCGGGGGGCCGGCGGTCCTGTTCCGGTTAATCCCGGTTGCCGGCGGCGAGCGAGGCTTCGTCGGCCCAGGGGCGGTCCGGGTTGGCCGCCCGCCAGTCGAGGATGCTGGAGAACAGGGACTGGGCCAGGTCGTCCAGTTCCAGCGGGGCGACGAACAGGCCGTCTGAGCCCGCCTCCGAGGCGTCGGATGGCGCGATCTCCCCGGCGGCGCCGGCGATGACGAACACCGGCACGTCCGCGCGCGGTTGCCCAGCAGCGGCGCGGTCGGATGCGCCGCGCAGCCGCCGCAACAGTTCCACCGCTCCGAAACCGCCGATGGCGGCATCCAGCAGCACGGCGTCGAACGTGCGCAGCCGGAAAACCTCCAGCGCCTGGAACGGGCTGGCGACGACGCTCGTCCACAGGCCGCCCATGGTCAGCCCCTCGGTCAGGAACCCGGCCAGGTCCGGGTCGTCGCTGACGATGAGCACGTGCGGACGGATGCCGCCGGACGCGCCGCTGCCGCGTTGGCTCACGATCTCCTCGCTGCCGGCCGCTCGGTTTGCGGCGCCGGTCCGTCGTATCGTTCGCATGCGCCGCGCTGGCGCACGGTCAATCGTAGCGGGAGCGCGGCGGATGCTGCTGGACGTGGACCACGACGAGACGATTCGGCTTCTCCAGCAGTACGTCGTCCGGCTCGCCCTCCCGACCGACCGCCTGCGCGTGACGACCAGCCGGGCCACGTACGGCCGCTGGCTGGGCCGCCGGAGCATCCCTGCGGCGCTCGGCGGCGCGTACGCGTTCCTGCCGCGCTGGGGCGAGCACGCAATCCTGATCAACCTCGACCGCATCGACCTGTCCCAACCCAAGGCGCTGGAGATCGTGGTCGCCGAGGAACTCGTCCACATGCGCGACCGGCTCGACGGCGATGTGCGGCGGCACGCCAAGCACGGTCACGACCGCATCGCCTACCGGGTCGCTGCGCTGACCGGCGCGTCGCTCGACGAGGTTCGCTCGGCCTTGCTGCCGGTCCGGCGTTTGCCGCTTCGCTACGTCTACGCCTGCCCGACCTGCGCGAAGCGATACGAGCGCCGCGTGCGGGGGACGTGGTCCTGCGGCCGGTGCGCGCCGGCGTTCGATCCCCGCCACGTGCTGGCGCTCGTCGAGGATCGCGGACCGGCGAGACGGGGACGAGCGTCCGCCGGCGCGTCATCCGGCACGGCATAAAGGACGGACCGGCGGTTCCACGGGCTCGGGATGACAGTTCCCGCGGGGAGCGTTCACCGCGCCGGGACGACTCCCAGCAGGTCCACGATGGTGCGGGCGAGGATGCGGGCACCGACCGCGATCTGGTCCCGCTCGACGAATTCGTGCGGCTCGTGGGCGAACGCCCCGGCGGGGCCGAACTCGACGATGGAACGGACGCGGCCCTCGTTGATCATCACGGTCGCGTCGGTGCCTCCGGGTGCGGTTTCGACCCACGGCGCGAACCCGGAAACCGTTGCGCCGTGCCGGAGGACCGCGCCAACCAGCGGGTCGCCCGGTCCGTCGTCCGGCGAATCGAGGATCGCGCAGGGCGGGCCGCCGCCGAGCACCGAGACATCGAGCGCCTCGGCTGGCAGCCCGGCGCGTTCCCGGGCGAACTGCCCGACGACGGCGGCGATCCGGTCGCGGATGTCGCCGGAATGTTCGGCCGGGCGCGGGTGGCGGCAGTCGATGGTGGCTTCGCACCAATCGGGCACCACGTTGATGCCGCCGCGCTCGACGTGTCGCCCGCCCGGGCCGTCGGACACGGCGCGGATGCCGCCGCCGGCGATGGTGGTGCCGAGCGCCAGCGTGGCGGGCTCAAGCAGCGCGTCGCGGAACAGGGGCGCCAGGGCGGCATCGACGTCGGCCGGGTTGGCGTCGAGGGCGTGGAGGGCCGCCGCCATGCGCGTCACGGCGTTGGCTCCCAGCGCGGGCGTGGCGGCGTGGGCAGCCTGCCCGTGGGTTCGCACGAGGAGTTGGGCGATGCCGCGATGCCCGACGACCGGAACGAATCCGTAGGAGCCGTCCAGCGCGACACCCCAGATGTTGGGCCGGAACCCGCCATCGGGCGGCGCGGCGGGCAGCAGCCGGGAGCGGTCGAGCCAGCAACCGGAGCCGCCGGCGAAGGCGCGCGTGCCGGCCATCCCGTCTTCTTCGTCAATGGTGAAGCCGCAGACCAGCGTGCCGCCGAGCTGGAGGCCGTTTGCCGCCAGTGCATCCGCGAGCGCCACGGTGGCCAGCCAGGCGACGGCGACCGGCCCCTTGTTGTCGAAACTGCCCCGCCCGTAGATGACAGGGGCGCGGTGGTGTCCCCGCGCCTCCCATAGGCGTCCAAGCCGCCGGCGTACCGGACGCTCGGTGACGACGCGGCCATCCACCAGCAGGCGGAGCCGATCGTCGCCGAGCCATTCCACCTCGCCGTCGGCGGCGGAGAACGGATTTGCGTTCAGCCAGGCCGCGGCATCGCCCGCCGGGACGGTGTCGGTGTGGGCGTCGAGCACGACGACGCGATCGCCGTAGCCCCGCACGATGCCGACGACGTTCTCTCGATTCGGCAAGACCTCCTCGGCAGCCCGTTCCACGGTTGGCCGGCCGTCGAGCGACGACCAAAGGACCCCGGCCACGCTGCCGGGGTCCCCGTGTGCGCCTTCGTTTCCGGTCACGCTCGGTGTGCGAATCAACCGGCGGAGCAGGTCGAGGGCGGCCGGTTCCGCGGCGACGACGGCGCTGTCGATTCCCGCGTAAGCCGCGGCGAAACCGGGACGGTTCGTCATGCCGCTCAGCTCGCGAAATCGGGGTCCGGAGAGTTGTTGCCGCCGTCAGGGTTCGGCGTCACGCCTTCGTCGGGCACCGGGGCGACTCGTTCGTCGTCGTTAATGATGACCGTCGGCCCGCCGGGCCCGGAGATCGCGCTGACGTTGCCGGAGGTGGCGACGACCGAGCCGGATTCGGGATCGAAGCCGACGATGACGTTGCCCTGCGCGTCTTCGATGGAGGCGTTGGTCTCGCCGATGGCCGGCGGCGTGGGCAGGGCCGGCGCGCCTGGCACGGCGGTCGGGGTGGGCGTCGGAGTGGTCTGGAGCGCCTCGGCCTCGCCGTCGTCGTCGTCCTCGTCCGCCTTCTGCTCGGAACTCGCCTTGGCGCGACGGCCGCCCCGGCCGCCGCCGTCGTCGTCCGCGTCGTCATCGTCACGGGAGCGGTTCCGGCGCTCGGAACGCGCGCCGCGCTCGTCTTGTTCCTCGTGCTCGTCCTGTTCTTCGTCTTTCCTGGAGTTGCGCTTGCGGCCGCGGGTTTCTTCGTCGTCCTGGCGCTCTTCGCGGTCGTCGCGGTTCTTGCGCTGGCCGCCGTTCCCGTCCTTCTTGCGCGATTCGGCCAGCGCCTCGCCAGCCAGGGCCGCGGCGACGCCAAGCGCGGAGGCGGTGGCGCCACGGCGCCCCAACCACCCGACGAATCGGTTCATGGGGTCCCTCCCTGCAATCCCGGTCGCGACGGCGCCATCCCCTGCGATGTCGTGACCGGTGTGATCCCGTGCGGTTGCGAACCGCTTGCCGCGCGGCGGGGAGCGCGGCCTCGTGCGGGGTCACGGTATGCGGGCTTCGATGCCTTGGTGGCACCGGCGGAGGAACGATCGAGCCGCAACCCTCTTGCGTTCGACCATCCGCCCACGTACCCTACCACAACCTTGGGGTTCGGGGACCGGCCGCATTCGCCCGTGGCGAACCAGCGACGGGAGCCCCACGGTCAACCGGTCGGAGGCGCCCGCCGGGGTCCGCCGTCCGGCGGGCGGAGTGCGCCGGCGGAAGGGGAGCGGTGACGGCGCGTCACCGAACGGGGAAGCGATGCGGTTCGTCAGCCTGAATCTGGACGTGGACGATGCCACCATCCTGCGGCGAACCCTCGCCGGCACGCTGGGCGGCGGCTCGCGCGCGATGGCCACGGTAGACGAGGAATACCGGGCCCTCCACGCGATGATCGGCGAACTGGACCGCCTGCTCGCGGCCGACCGGCCGCGACGGATCGCTGCCCTGCCGCCGACCGGTAACGAGGAGGTCGGACCGGGCCGGTTGCGCCTGGTGCGCGGCGGTCTTGCCACCGAGTAGCACGGCCCGAATCTGATACGACCAAAGGGCGGGCGCCTCAGCGCCCGCCCTCGCTGTTTCCGGGCGCTATCCGGCGACCGCGATCTCCGGTGCGACGCGCTGGGCCAGCAACGCGATGGTCTCCTCGTCTCCCGGATCGAGGGTCTGGACGTCGAAATAGGAGATCCCGGCGTCGGCGAACCCCTGGTAGTAGGCACGGACCTCGTCCGGCGTGCCGGCGACGAGATAGGCGCCCCAGAAGGCGTCGAGGCCGTGCGGGAAGTAGGCGCGGACCTTGGACTCGACGGCGGTCCGCGACTCGGCGATGACCAGCCAGTGGGTGAAGAGCGACCGCACGACGTCTTCGGGCGGACGGCCCATCTGGGCGCAGGCGGCGTCCAGCACGGCGAGGCGGGCGCGGGCTTCGTCCGGGGTGGCGACGTTGCCGGCCGGGCCGGGGCCGAAGTTGCAGGCGTCGGCGAGGCGCGCGACCTGGGCGAGCGTGCGCTTGCCGGAACCGGCGATCAGCAGGGGCGGGCCGCCCTCCTGCACCGGCGCGGGCACGTTCGCCGGGGCGGTCCGGAAGTGCTGGCCGTCGAACGCGAACGGGTCCGGTCCCCAGAGACCGCGGATGATGGCGACGGCTTCCTCCAGCGCGTCCTGCCGCTCGCGGGCGGGCGGGTAGGGGATGCCCATGCGGTCGAACTCGTTGCCGCCGAGCCCGTAGTCGGCCGCGTTCCAGCCGATGCCGAGCCCGAGGATCGAACGGCCGCCGCTGCGGTGGTCGAGATCGGATTGCAGGCGCGCCGTCATCAGCGGCGTCCGGTAGGGCACGGCGGCGACCATTTGGCCGAGCCGCACCCGCTCGGTCGTGGCCGCGATGACCGCAAGGTGCAGCCACGCCTCGGGCGCCCACGCCGGGTGGTCGCCGAGAAAGAACGCGTCGTAGCCGTACCTGTCCGCCAGTTGGCCGGCGGCGATCAGTTGGCCGCCCGGGTCCGGCGCATCCGGCCGGGCGACGGCTTGCAGGGAGAACGCGGCGCGGCCACGCAGCGAGGCCACCCACGGATGGCAGGGACGGGGCTCCATTGGCGACTCCGGTTCGATCGGCGGATCGGTCGGCGCATCGTCGGGGCGGAGTGTATTCGCGTCAATCCCGCGCCGGGTTGTGGCCCGGTTGGGAGCGGAACTACCCTTGCGTTACGGCCAACCGCCGGGGTGCTGCTCCGGCGGCGAAAGGAGGAGGCCGCGATGGCGCAATTGCCGAATGCTAGGGGCCGGCTGTTCGCGAGCGGAGGCCATGCCGTGCTCGCGGCCCGCTGCCCGCTGTGCGGGCGCGAACACCGCTACGACAAGGGGCCGCTGGACGGCCCGGAGGTCAACGAACTGCAGGAGCGGGGCTTCAGCGAAGAGTGGATGCCCTGCCAACTCGACCTGCCCGGCAACTTCTGGCGCATCTCGTTCGGGCGGAGCGACCGGCGCCGGCGGCCCGGGCCGCGCCGTGACCGCCCGGGCGGGCCGCCGACACCGGCCTGATCGCGGTTGTCGCGGCAGGATGACGTGGTGGAAACGATCGAACGGGGAGGGAACGTGGGCGAGGGCGCGGCGGACCGGCGGGAACTGGCGAAGGCAATCGGTCCGAAAACGGAGCGCTGGCCGCGGACGGATCGCCGGCAGGGCCGCGTCGCCGGCGTCCTCGCGCGCCGCCAGCCCGACCTGACGGTGGTGCTGGAGAACGTCCACGACTCGCACAACGTCAGCGCCGTATTGCGCTCGTGCGACGCGGTCGGCGTGCTGCGGGTCCATACGATCTACACCGAAGAAGAGCGGCCGGAGGGGTTCGCCCGCACCAGTTCGGCTTCGGCCGCCAAGTGGGTAGATGCCGTGCACCACGAGTCGGTAGCCGACTGCTACGCCGCTTTGCGTGCCGAGGGGTTCGCCATCGTCGCCACCGCGGTGCGGCCGGATTCGGCCGACCTCTACGATATCGACCTCACCCGGCCGACGGCGCTGGTGTTCGGCAACGAGCAGCGCGGCGCGTCCGACGAAGCCGTTGCCGGTGCGGATGCGCTGTGCGTCATCCCGATGATGGGCATGGTGCAGAGCCTCAACATCTCGGTCGCGTGCGCGGTAACGCTGTACGAATCCCTCCGGCAGCGTCGCGCGTCCGGGGCCTACGCAGCGCCGAAACTCCCGGCCGAGGTCCTCGCGACGCTGGAAGCGGACTGGCTGAAGCGATAACGAGCGATCACGCTCGCCCGTCACCCCGGTCGGATCGCCCCTCGCCGTCGTGGTCGCGCCGGCGGGTGTCGGTCGGCGGCAACGAACGGACCTCGAT
Organism: Chloroflexota bacterium; assembly: GCA_023423795.1. Classification (GTDB taxonomy): domain Bacteria; phylum Chloroflexota; class Chloroflexia; order Thermomicrobiales; family UBA6265; genus CADCWF01. The sequence goes on from JAFAEX010000176.1 coordinate 8,440, forward strand.
GCGCGCCAGCCCGACCAGCGCGACGAGTGTGAGCGCCGCCGCGCCGGTAGCGATGACGAGGTACCCGGCGCCGATCAGCAGGCCGAGCGCGGCGGTGACCCACAATCCGGCAGCGGTCGTCAGTCCGCGCACCTGGCGACCGGTGGTCAGGATCACGCCGCCGGCGATGAAACCGATCCCCTGCACGACGGTCGAGGCGATGCGGCCGGGGTCGCTGATGCCGCCGGCGGCGGTCATCTGCGCCGAGAGCAGGATCGCGCAGAGCATGAAGAGCGTGGCGCCTTCGCAGACCAGCATGTAGGTCCGCAACCCTGCCGGCTTGTCGGCGCGCTCCCGTTCGTAGCCGAGCAGCGCGCCGACGACCATCGCCACGGCGAGCCGCTGGAACACGTCGAGGTCGGTGATCGGCTCCATTGCGCTCCCTTGCAGATGCGAACACCCCCCGCTCCGGACCGGGCGGGGGGCGTCGTCCGTCGCGCGGGCAACGGGTCGGGGTGATCGATCCTAGAACTGGAGGGTCGAGGCGTGCTCCTCGGTTCCGCGCAGGTACCGGATGGCCACGGATTCGTCGGCCTTGAGCGTGTCGATCATCGCGTCCAGTTGGGACATCGAGGCGATGCGCTTGCCGGCCACCCCGACGATGACGTCGCCCGGCTGCAACCCGGCCTTCTCGGCGACGGTACCCGGACGGATCTTGCCGACGTAAACGCCCTTCGTCCCGGCCGGCAGCAGTGCGGCCTTTTCCGGGTGCTTCGCGAGATACTCCTGCGCGTTCGCCCCGAGGAGACCGAGGGCCGGACGGGCGGGGCCGCCATACTTCTGGGCGATGCGGGCGAGGCGGGCCTGGTCGAAGCCGAGGATGACCTCGTCGCCCGCGACCGTCACCGGCACGCCCTGCTGGCCGGAGAGCCGGATCATCTCCATCGCCGCGTCGAAGTCCTTGGCGACGTCCTTCTCGACGAACGGCACCTTCTTGGCGCGCAGGAAATCTTTGGCGCGGTCGCAGAACGTGCAGGTATCGGTGGTGTACATGACGACCGGCGGCTGGGCCGATTCGGTCGTTGGGGTGGGGGTGTCGCTCATGCAAAGTTCTCCAATTGGGCGAGCGGTCCGCTCGCGCGAGTCACTTCCCTAATGATAGCACTGCACGGGCGGCGTTTCTCGGCCTCCGTCACTCCCATTCGATGGTCGCCGGCGGCTTCGAGGTTACGTCGTAGACCACCCGCGTGATGCCGGGAACCTCGTTGACGATGCGGTTGCTCATCTTCGCCAGCGCGTCCCACGGCAGCCGCGCGAAATCGGCGGTCATCGCGTCCTCGCTGGTGACGGCGCGGACGGCGCAGACCCGGCCATACGTGCGGTAGTCGCCCATCACGCCGACGGTCCGCACCGGCAGCAGCACCGCGAACGCCTGCCAGACGTCGCCGGAGGCGCCGGCGGCGTCCAGTTCGGCGCGCACGATGGCGTCGGCTGGACGCAGCAGGTCGAGGTCGTCCCGCGTCACCTCGCCGATGATCCGCACCGCCAGCCCCGGCCCCGGGAACGGCTGCCGGTTGACGATCTCGTCCGGAAGGCCGAGCTCGCGCCCGACCGCCCGCACCTCGTCCTTGAACAAGAACTTCAACGGTTCGAGCAGTTTGAATCGCATGTCGGCCGGCAGGCCGCCGACGTTGTGGTGGGTCTTGATCTTGACGGCAGCCTTGGTATCGACGGTGGCCGACTCGATCACGTCCGGGTAAAGCGTGCCCTGCGCGAGGAAGGCAAACGGTCCGTGCCGCTCGGCTTCGGCCTCGAAGACGCGGACGAACGTTTCGCCGATCCGCTTGCGCTTCTCCTCCGGGTCGGTCACCCCGGCCAGTTTGTCGAGGAAGCGGGCGCGGGCATCGACGTGGACGAGGTTCATCCCGAATGCGCGGGCGAACACGTCGCGCACGAGGTCCGATTCGCCCAGCCGCAGCAGACCGTTGTCCACGAACACCGGGGTCAGCCGGTCGCCGATCGCGCGGTGGATCAGCGCCGCCGCCACCGCCGAATCGACGCCGCCGGACAGACCGAGCAGCACGCGCTCCTCGCCGACCCGCTCGCGGATGTCGCGCACGGCGGCGGCGACGAACGACTCGGCGCTCCAGGTGGTCCGGCAGCCGCAGACGTTGACCAGGAAGTTCCGGATGACGTCGCCGCCGAGGGGGGTGTGGGCCACCTCGGGGTGGAACTGGATGCCGACCGTCGTGCCCTGGCCGATCGCCGCCACCGGCGCGTTCGGCGTGCTGGCCAGCACTGCCCAGCCCGGCGGGCAGGTCTCGACGTGGTCGCCGTGGCTCATCCAAACGTCGAGCGATCCGGGCAGCCCGGCGAAGAGCGGGGCCGCCGTGTCGGAAACGGTGATCGTCGCCGGGCCGTACTCCCGGCGCTCGGCCGGGGCGACCGTACCGCCATAGGCCTGCGCCAGCAGTTGCAGTCCGTAGCAGATGCCGAGCGTCGGCAGCCCGCGCTCCAGCACCCAGCCGGGCAGTTGCGGCGCGCCTGGCTCGTAGACGCTGGCCGGACCGCCGGAGAGGATGACGCCCTTCGGCCGCAGCGCTTCGACCTCCTCCCAGGCCACGTCGTGCGGCAGCAGTTCGGAGTAGACGCCGGCCTCGCGCACCCGCCTGGTGATCAACTGGGAGTACTGGCTGCCGAAATCGAGCACGACCACGACGTCGAACCCGGCATTGCCGGCATCCGTCCCGAGGAGGTGCGCGGCGTCGTCGATAAACGCGTCCAGCGCCGAATGGGCGCTGCCGCTGGTCGTTTCGGTTTCGGTCGTGGCGCCGCTCACGGTTGCGCTGCCTCCTGCCCATCGGCCGCGCGATTTCCCGCATCGCGCCGACCGGATTCGTCGCCGACGCGGTCATTGTGACGCCCGGCGCGGCGCGGGGCCAACCCAGCGCCGCCTCAGCCGATCAGCAGGATCGTCCCGGCGATGAACGGCACCAGCACCACCGCGAAACGCAGCACCTGCTTCGGGGCGCGCCGGGTGAAGCGCGCTCCGAGGTAGGCCCCGCTCGCGAGCCCGATCGTCGCCCCGACGAAGTGGGGAACGGAGACGTCGCCGGCCTGCCAGAGCGCCAGCGAGCCGGTCGCGCTGATGAAGATCAAGGTCATCATGGTGGTGCCGACCGCCTGCCGCAGCGGCAGTTTCAACACCGCGAGGTAGCCCAGTTGGAGGTACGGCGCCATGCCGACGCCGAGGAAGGCCGCCGCCGCGCCGCCGGAGACGCCGAGCCCGACGGAGGCCGCCCAGTCCCGCGCCGGGCGCGGCGTTTCGCCCACCCAGTCGTCCCAGGAGTTCGCCGCGCCGACCCGGAAGCGGGTGCGAATCCACATCAGTGCGGCCAGCACCCACAACCCGAGCCCGGCCATGATTTGCAGTTGCGCTTCGGGCACCAGTTGGCTGTACTGCGCGCCGACGATTGCCCCGATGGCGCCGGCGAGCCCGACGACGAGGCCGACCTTTGGCGCGACGTTGCCCTCTCGCAGGTGCGATGCGCCGCCGGAAATCGTGACGAGGCACATGGTCGCCAGTGCGGTGCCGATGGCGGTGTGGACCGGCAGGGCGAACGCGCTGGTCAGCAGGGCGACGAGCAAGCCCGCGCCTCCCGCCCCGATGAAGCCGATCACCATGCCGAGCAGGAAGGTGACCGCCGCGAGGATCGTGACGGTGGTCAAGTCGGCCGGGCTCACCGCTCCCGCGGCTCGGCGTGTTCCGAGATCGTGTACGTCGTCTCGATCGCCGGGCCGCCGGTCAGCGACGGGTCGTACGGCGCCGGGGCCGGCGGGACGTTCGGTCGCCGCTCGTCCTGAACCTTGCGCCAGAACAGGAAGGCGAGGACGAACGGGATCAGCAACGCCGCCACGATGAGGAAGGTGAATGCCGCGCCGATGATGTTGTGGAACAGCCAGCCGAGCACCATCCCGATCAGGATGCCGGCGATGAATCCGTAGACCGTCCATTGCAGGCGCTGCCGCACGAACGATGCGCCAGTCCCCATCGCGTCCATGCGGACCTCCTGTTGCGCCCCGATGCCGTCGTCACGTCAATGCACCGTGGAGAGGGTAGCCGATCCCGGCATCGACGTTCCGGCGTTCCGTCTGGGCGCAAGCCTACGCGACTCCGCCGCGTCCCGCGTGATCGCCGGATGGAGGAATTGCGGAGGAGCGGGTTATTTCCGTCACCACCAGCCGTAGGGCACGTTTCGTCGCGGATTGAGCGACGGGTACTCCCCGAGTTCGCGCAAGCGTTCCGCGCGGGCGAACAGGGCGTCGAGTTCGGACTCGTCGAGGTAGCCGCCGAGTTCCGCTCGCAGCGAATCGGCTTCGGCCACCATGCGCTCGAGGTCCGACAGCAGGGGCGGCGAGATCGGGCGGCCGACGTACTGCCACAGGACGGTCCGCAACTTGGGCGCAACGTTGAAGGTCAGGCCGTGGTCGATGCCCCAGACCTTGCCGGTCAGGTCGCGCAGGCAGTGGCCGATCTTGCGGTCGGCGTTGTTGGCGACGTGGTCGAATAGCACCAGCCGCTCGATCTCCGGCGTGCAGCGGCGCCAGAAGCGATGGTCGTCCGCGCTTTCGTCCATCGGTTGCACGTAGATCTGGACGCTGCCGAAGCCGTGCGGCCCGTCGCGGACGACGGTCGGCGGCACGATGTTCCATCCGGTCCAGCGGGAGAGCAGATAGGACGCCGTTTCCCGCAGGAAGAGCGTGCCGTCCGGGAAGTCGTACAGCGGCGCTTCGCCCGCCCGCGGCTTGTAGATGGCGAGTTGCGAACGGCCGTCGTCGGTTTCGAGGGCGACCGCGAACGAGTAGTTCGAGCCCCACGGGATGAGTTTCGTGCCGGTCATCGACGCTTCGCGCAGGACTGCGAGCGCGTCGTTCTCCGGCAGCGGAGCCGGGGTCTGGCCGGGCTCGTCGGCGTCGTCGCGGACTTCGAGGAACAGGTTGGGCATGGTGGGCATCCGGGCGGCGAACGCGGGCGTCGGCGGGTTGCCCAGCCCATTCTACCCAACCGGGCCGGGCGGCTCGCCGGCGCGGGCCGGACGCGGCCCGCGTAGAATGCGCCGTCGGCAGCAGCCGGTCCGCCCTGGACCGGCCAACGGGGAGGGAGTTCGGTCCATGCGCGTCGTCCGCGTCGTCCACCCGGTCACGGAGGAGCCCACGTGGGCCGTCGTCGAAGGAGGACGAGCGCACGCCGTGGAGGCGGCACCGTGGCTCGTCGCGGACCAGCCGGCCACGGAGGACCTCGGCGCGGTCGAAGGGCTGCGCCTGCTGGCGCCGGTGGAGCCGCGCCAGATCATCTGCGTCGGCCTCAACTACCTCGCCCACGTCACCGAGCGCGATCCGACCCAGGTGGTGCCGGAGGAGCCGGTGATCTTCATGAAGCCGGTGTCGTCGATCGTCGGCCCGGGAGGGACGATCCGCATCGCCAACCCGGAGAACCGCACCGATTACGAGGCCGAACTGGCGCTGGTCATCGGGTCCGGCGGGCGAGATATCGCCGAATCCGACGCGCTTTCCCGCGTCTTCGGCGTCACGTGCGCCAACGACGTGTCGGACCGGGTCATGCAGGCCAAACCCGGCAAGTGGCTGCCGGCGAAGGGCTACCATACCTACTGCCCGGTCGGGCCGTGGGTGGAGACCGGCGTCGATATCTCCGACCAGCCGGTGGAGTCGCGGCTCAACGGCGAAACCCGGCAGGCGCAGCGCACGTCGACGATGCTGTTCAGCCCGGCGTTCCTCGTCTCCTACATCAGCCGGGTGCTGACGCTGGAGCCGGGCGACCTGATCCTGACCGGCACCCCGGAGAACGTCGGCCCGCTTTCGCCCGGCGACACGATCGAGGTGGAGGTCGGCGGCATCGGCGTGCTGCGGAACCCGGTGGCGCTGGCGTAGGCAAGAGAACGGGCCGGCCGGCGCAATCGCCGACCGGCCCGTTCTCTTGCCGCCTGTGCGCCTACCGAACCGGCGAGAGGCCGCCGAGGATGGCGCAGCCGGCGATGCCGCCGTCGTAGCCGTCGGTGAAGGCGTCCAGCCGCTGCTCGCCGGTGCCGTGCGCTTGCGGGTTCAACGGGTCCACCGCGCCCGAATCGCCGAGCGTCGAGAAGATGAACGCGCTGGCCTCGGCGAGGTCGTCTTCGGCAAGCAGGTTCCGGGTGTCGATGTCGCGGCTCCAGGTGCCGGTTAGGCAGTCGGCCTGCAGTTCCAGTTCGATGCTGTAGACCTCGTTGACCTGGTTCGGCTGCTCGAAGAAGCCGCCGCCGACGCGATCCAGCCCAGCAGTCGTCTGCACGTGGTGGGCGAATTCGTGGCCGACCACGAACGCCACCGCGAAATCGCCGTAGGTGCGGCCGAGTTCGGCGAGGAACGGCTCGTCGAGGTAGAGCGTCTCGTCCAGCGGGCAGTAGAACGCCCAGAACCCGGACTGGGCGAGCCCGCAGCCGCTCTGTGCCGCTTCGCCCTGCCGGACGAGGATCGCGCCCGGCGTGCGGTAGGGCGAGCCTTCGGCCTGGAACGCGCTGGTCCAATACCCGTCGAGGTCGTCGAGCACCACGCGCAGCAGGGCTTCGGTGTCGGCCGGCTGCTCCTCCGGCTGGATGGGCGCGAACTTGGCCCACGCTTCCGCGATGTAGGCGCGGCTGTTGCCGAAGAACCAGCGGTATTGCCCGTCGTAGGGCACGAGGTACATCACGCTTTCCAGCGTTTGCCGCTCGCCGTTGGGTCGCGTGAACTGCTGGCGGTAGGAGACGCGGGCAGCGTCATCGTAGGTCTGCCCGTTGACCGGCCAGGTCCAGGAGCCGAGTTCGACGCTGGTGACCTCGGCGTTCGACGGCTGGGTCTGCCCGTAGATCGATTCGAACACCGCCAGCCCCACCGAGCGCGGCACCTCCGCCTGCGCGTCCGGGTGGAGGTAGTCGAACAGCGCGTTGAACTGACCCTGTTCGGCGGCCCGGATGAAGGCCGTCGCGGTGTCGGCGGCGGCACGGACAGCGGCCTCCTCCCCGCTCGATTGCGCCGCCGCACGGGGCGGCGCAATCGACGCGGCCAGCATCATCGCCAACATGAGCAAGGTCGCCACGAGTCGCACGAGCCTACCCTCCACCACGAGTTCGCGGATGGCGTTGCCCCGGCGTGCCGGTTAGGACATACCGGCGGATCGCGCCGAATCGGTCGCGGCAATCTGGCGCAAGATGGCGACCACCGCCGCGCCGGATCAGAACTCTGCCCAGTCGAGTCCTTCGCCCTGGTCGAGTTGCGCCAGCAGCGCGTCGGCGTCGGTGACGGGCAGCATGCAGGCGAACCGTTCGCAGACGTACGCCGTCGGCGCGCCACCGCGGGCTGGCCGGTCGGCGAGGAACGGGACGCTGGCCGACAGGTTCGGGTCCCCGGAGGCGTATGCGATCACGAGGTTCGGGCGGTAGCCGGAGAAGACCGCGTCCAGCATGTCGGCCATGCGCGGGTCGTCGCGCGGGCCGGCCAGCGCCAGTTCCTGCGGCGCGGCGAGGTGGAAATCCAGCGCGGCGATGAACCGGCCGAACGCCAGCGGTTGCTCCGCCATCGGCGCGGCCAGCGATTCCAGCACGGCGGCGGCTCGGGTGGTCAGCGCCTCGTTGCCGGTCATGGTGCCGATGCGCAGCAGCACGTCAACCGCCACCGCGTTGCCGGAAGGCGTCGCGCCGTCCTGCAGATCGCGCGGGCGGGCCACCAGTTCCTCGGCGAGCGCCGAGGTGTCGAAAAAGCCGACGCCGGCCGGGTCCCCAAACGACGTTTCCATGATCGACGCCAGCGACAGCGCTTCGTCCAGCCAGCGCTGCTCCAGCGTTGCCGCGTGGAGCGAAAGCAGGCCATCGACCGTGTTGGCGAAGTCTTCGAGGAACGCGCCGACCCTCGCCTGCCCGTCCTTGTACGACCGGTGAAACCGCCCGCGCTGCCGGAGCCGTGTCAGGATGAAGTCGGCGTTGCGCTCGGCGATCTCGAGGTAGTCGTCCCGCCCGAGTGCGCGTCCGGCCTCGGCAAACGCCTTGAGCATCATGCCGTTCCAGGAGGCGATCGCCTTGTCGTCGCGGCCCGGCCGCTCGCGCTGCTCGCGGGCGTCGTAGAGCGCCGAGATGACCTGGTTGGCCTGCTCCTGCAACTCCTCGGTCGTGATCCCGAGTTCGCCGGCTACGGCGTCGGCCGGGCGCGGCGTGTGGAGGATCGACTTGCCCTCGAAGTTGCCGCCCGGCTGCACCCCGAACCACGCGCCGGCCACCCGCGCGAGGTCCGGCCCAAGGGCCGCCGCCAGTTGCTCCGGCGTCCAGACGTAGAACGCGCCTTCTTCGCCCTCCGTATCGGCGTCCAGTGCCGAAAAGAACTGCCCGTCCGGCCCGGTCATCTCGCGGGCGACCCAATCGAGTGTTTCGATGGCGACCCGCGCATACGCCGTCTCGCCGAACGCGCGCCACGCGTCGAGGTAGATCAGGGCGAGTTGGGCATTGTCGTAGAGCATCTTCTCGAAGTGGGGCACCAGCCAGACCCGATCCACGGCGTAGCGATGGAACCCGCCGCCGACGTGGTCGTAGATGCCGCCGGCGGCCATCCGGTCGAGCGTGAGCCGCAGCATGTCCTCGGTACGCGTGTCGCCGGTGCGCTTCCAGAGGTGGAGCAGGGCCACCAGCACCGACGCTTGGGGGAACTTCGGCGCTCCGCCGAACCCGCCCTCCTCGTCGTCGAACCGGGCATCGAGGCCGGCGACGATCTCCGGGAAGATGTCGGCGCTCAGGGCTTCGCGATCGGGCGTCTGGCTGTTCGCCTTGCGCAGGAAGTCGGCGATGCGGCCGGCGCTCTGATCGACTTCCTCGCGCCGATTGGTGAACGCGTCGGAGACGGCGTGCAGCACTTTCGTCCACGACGGCATGCCCTGCCGGTCGGTTGGCGGGAAGTAGGTGCCGCCGTAGAACGGAACCCCGGCCGGGGTGAGAAACACGTTGAGCGGCCAGCCACCGTGGCCGGTCATCGCCTGCACGGCGGCCATGAACACGCCGTCGAGGTCGGGCCGCTCCTCGCGATCGACCTTGACGTTGACGAACAGGTCGTTCATCACCTCGGCGGTCGCCGGGTCCTCGAACGATTCGTGGGCCATCACGTGGCACCAGTGGCAGGCCGAGTAGCCGATGCTCACCAGCAACGGCTTGTCCTCGGCGCGGGCGCGGGCCAGCGCCTCCTCGCCCCACGGGTACCAATCGACCGGGTTGTCCTTGTGCTGCAACAGGTACGGGCTGGTTTCGTTGGCGAGGCGGTTCGGCACGGCGCGTACTCTCCCTGTGTAGGCGGCCGCATCGGGAGGTTGCCCCAGCCGGCCCAACTACAATGGTGGCACATCGTCGCCACCGATAGCGTTCCAGGAGGAGTGGGTGAGCGCCCAGCCGGATCTCGCCGCCGAAACCCCGGAATCCGATGCCCTCGCCGGCGCGCGCCTCGCCTTCATCGGCGCGGGCGTGATGGCCGAGTCAATGATTTCGGGCCTGGCGGCCCGCGGCTTGGTGCCGCCGGAGCGCATCGTCGCCAGCCACCCTCGCGCCGACCGCCGGGCGCGCCTCGCCGAGCGCTTCGGCATCGCCGTCGAGGAGGGCAACCGGGAGGCCGCCGAGGGCGCGGACCTCGTCTTCCTGACGGTCAAGCCGCAGGTGCTTTCCGCGGTGATGAAGCAACTCCACGGCCGCCTCGACCGCGACCAGGTGGCGGTGTCGGTGATCGCCGGCGCGCCCATCGCCTCGCTCAGCCGCGGGCTCGGCCACGGCGCGATCGTGCGGGTGATGCCCAACACACCGGCGCAGATCGGGCAGGGGATGATGGTCTGGACGTCCACCCCGGACGTCGAGCCGAACCGGCAGGCGCAGGTGAAGGCGGCGCTCGCGGCGCTGGGTCAGGAACTGTGGGTCGAGGACGAGAAGTACGTGGACATGGCGACGGCGCTCTCCGGCACCGGCCCGACGTTCGTGTTCCTGATGATGGAGGCCCTGATCGACGCGGGCGTCCACATGGGATTCCCACGGCGAATCGCCGAGCAGATCGTGTTGCAGACCGTTTCCGGGTCGGTCGAGTTCGCCCGCGACTCCGGCAAGCACATGGCCGAACTGCGCAACATGGTCACGTCGCCCGGCGGCACCTCGGCCGAGGCGATCTACCAAATGGAGAAGGGCGGGCTGCGCACCGTCTTCTCCCGCGCTGTCTACGCCGCCTACCAGCGGACCCAGACCCTTGCCAAGGCGCAGGCCGAAAAGGACGACTGAGCGTCCGGCCGAACCCCGATGCTCCGTCATCCCGAGCCTGCCGAGGGATGACGGTTGATGGCGTTCCGGAACACCCGGCGACGAAGGTGCCGAACAGAGGCGTCAATCGCGAATTGACTTCCCGATCGAGAGTTGGCAGGCTGGCTAACGGACCGGAATTCGCCGGGATCGCCATGGCCGCATCCCCCGCGTGCGCGCCCGAAAGGAGCATCGGATGCGGTCTCGCATCGGATCGTTGCTGGCTGGTTTGCGCCTCTCCGAACCCGTGGATCGACGCGCCGTCATCGGCGCGCTTGCCGCCGTGCTGCCGGCCTCGCTGGCGCCGGCGGCCGCCGGGGCCGAGCCCGCCGCCGAGCGGTGTCTCGGGATCGGCAAGCGCTGCGGGCGGAAGAAGCAGCCGGCGTGCAGCCGGTGCTGCACCGGCTACGCAAAGAGCCCCGGCCGGCGGCGGAATCAGCGCCGGTGCAGTTGCATCCCCGATTTCCAGCGCTGCCGCCGGGGCGACCAGTGCTGCTCCGGGCTGTGCGAGAAGATCCCCTGCGCCGGGATCAACCGTCCCATCTGCCTCCCGGGGCTCTTCTTCATCGACGAGCAACTCGAACTCTGCGAGCCAGAGGCCCGGCGCGACGGGTGAGCCCGGTTCCGATTGCCGATCTTCGCAACCGGCGATCGAGGGTTCGAGAGCGACGGCGCGAACATGCCATGCCGTCGCCTTCGTTTGCATTGTCGAGGGGCGCTGGCCACCGTGCCCGGCAATGATCCGTCAGGAGCGATGATGCGAAGGAGGAGCGGATAGCTCCACCTTCGCTTCGTTGCGGCAAGCGTTGACGAGAACGCCGACCGGCGGCGCCCGAGCTGGCGGCGAATCTAGCCCGTCGGCAGCAACGCCGCCTGCTCATAGAGCGGCGACGGCGGCGTCACCCGCGCCTGCCGGAGCAGGTGAAGCGTCAGCGCGTCCGCCGCCGGGCCGTCGCCGAGCCGCGAGCCGACGAGGTCGCGCAGCGTGCCGACGTCGAGCGCTCCGGAAGCGGCGCCGCCGAGTTCGTCCAGCAGCGCCGGACGGAACAAACCGACCCCGGCCACGACCGCAGCCGCGCCGGTCCCGGTCAACGGCAGCAACCGCGCCTCGATGTTGGCGTCGTCGCCCAGCAGTTCGCCGAGCCGGGCTTCGCCGACCCAGCCACGCGCCTCGACCTCGGTGAGAAGCACACCCAGGGTCGAGCGCCCCGCGCCGCGCCGGGCGGCCACCTCGTCGAGCGCAGCGAAGAACGCCGCCGCGTTCGGCTCTACCACGGTCAGGACATCGCCGCCGCGCGCCGGGTCCCCGATGGCGAGCAACGCATGGTCCGCCGCGATCGCTTCCATCGCGGCGACCGCCGCTGCCGCGCCCGGCCCGGACGGGAGGAAGGCGACGGCCACCGCCACGTCGTCGCGGACGCAGACGAGGTCCGGCAGCACCAGCGCGTCGGCGACGACCAACGGTTCGCTGGCCCGGCGCAGCGTCCAGCCGGCGGTCATCGGACCGGGTTCCTTGCGGAGGGCGGCGACGCTCTCCAGCAGGCCGTCGAGCGCCGCGAACGACTCAGGCGCGGCGGCCGCGCGGTGCTTTGGCCGGATCGCGGCAATGGCCGCCCCGTCCAGCGCCAGCACGAGGGAGCGGTCGGCGAGGTGGACCGTCGCGCTTCCCAGCGGGGCGCGCGGCGAGAGCAGCATCAGCCGCAGCGCGCACCGCGCCACCTTGATGCCGAACTGGCTCCAACTGCCGGTCGCGCCGCGGCGGCCGCTCAGGCGGAACTCGCCGTCCGGCAGCAAACGCACGGGAACGTCGTCCCGGGCGCAGGCGGCGTAGACGGTCTCGGTCGCCAGCCCCGGCAGTACCAGCGTGACCTCGGAGGCGTGCCGCAGCACCGAGAGGGTCAGCAGCGCGTTGTACCGGGCGCGCACGTCCTCGGCGCGGGGACGCTCGCCGATGCGCACGAGCACGTGGTTGCGCTCGGCGTCCAAATGGAGCGCCTCTTCGAGGAGCGCCGGGGCGATCCCGACTTCGGTGGCGAGTGCGCCCATCAGCCGGTCCCGCTCCTCAACCGCGGCGAACCCGCCATGGTCCCGGTTCGCCCGCCGGTAGACGGCGGCGCGGACGTGGGCCGGCGTGGGCATCCCCGCTTCGGCCAGCGCCGCCGCGGCGTCGTCCCCGAGCGCTTCGGCCAGCCGCGGCGTCCGGTAACGGTAGGAATCCGTGAGGCAGGAGACCATGCACCGTGCCAGCTTCGGGTCGCCGAACAGGTCGATCACCGCGTCCGGCGCGAGGTCGCCCCGGCGCCGCCCTACCATGCCGTCGAGGTAGCCGATGGCCAGTTCGATCCGGGGTAGCAGCGTCTTGTCCTTCGCGTAGCGGGGGTAAAGGCGGCGCGGCCCGCCGTCGGTGGAACGGGTCGTTTTCGGGATGTCCTGGCGGCGGAACGCCATCTGGTCGGCTCCTTCCGTGCGGGCGGAATCGGCGGCGGGGCGATTGCTGGCGGGTGCTACTCGATCTCGTCCTGCCGGCGAGCGGCGAGGGCGCGTTCCCGGCGATCCGGGTCGATGGCCTCGGTCGGGCGGCGTTTGCGCGCGGAGCGGCCCTCGGTCGTGCGCCGCGTGACCAGTTCGTAGAGCTTGGCCCGCTCCTGCTTCGGTCGCAGAACGCGGCCCAGCCGCTGGATGTACTCGCGGGTGGCGGATGAACCGCTGACCACGATGGCGACGTTGGCGTCCGGCACGTCCACGCCCTCGTTCAGGACGCGGCCGGTGACCAGCTTCGAGTAGGTCCCGTCGCGGAACCGTTCGAGGATCTCGCGCCGTTCGGCGGCCGGCGTGCGGTAGGTGATGGCCGGCAGCAGCAGCCGCTCGGAAAGGACGTCCACCATCGCGTTGTACTCGGAAAAGACGATCACCTTGTCGCCGCGGTGCTGTTCCAGCAACTGCGCCGTGCGGCCAATCTTTGCCTCGGCGTTGAGGGCGATGGTGCGCGCCAGGTGATGAGCCCGCAGGGCGGCCCGCGCGGCCGGGTCGGAGCCCGAACGGCGGATCATCTCGGTGAAGAGCGTCTGCGGCGCGCCGAACGACCGCCGGTGGGTCGCCAGATAGAGCTTGTACTCGCCCATCAGCCGGTCGTAACGCTCCTGCTCCTCCGTCGTCAGATCGACGAACAGCCGCTTCTCGTCGTACTCGGCGATGTGCTTCTCGCGCGACAGTTCCGCCGCCGTGCGCCGGTAAACGACGGGGCCGATCAGCCGGTCGAGGTCGTGGTGCCCGCCGTCGGAGCGCTCCGGGGTCGCCGAAAGCCCAAGCCGGAAGGGCGCGTTGGTCTTGTGGGCGATCGCCTGGTACGCCCGCGCCGGCAAATGGTGGGCCTCATCGACGACCAGCAGGCCGAACCCATCCAACCGGCGCGACGGCATCGCCGCCGAGTCGTAGGTGATGACCGTGATGTCACGGACGGTCCGCTTGCCGCCGCCGACGATGCCGACCTCCGAGAGCGGATAGCCCAGCCGCTCGGCGAGCGTTGCTTGCCACTGCTGGAGCAATTCGATGGTCGGCACGACCACCAGCGTCCGCACGCCGGCGCGGGCGACGGCCATCATCGCCACCATCGTCTTGCCGGCGCCCGTCGGCAGCACCACCACGCCGCGCCCGTCGTGCCGCGCCCACGAAACGATCGCCTCGTCCTGGTAGGGACGAGGCGTCAGTTCGAGCCGCGCCGGCCGCGCCAGCGCGTGCCGTTCGGCGATCTCCGGCGGCGGGAACACCCCCGGCTCGGCGACCGGCGCAGGGTCTGCCGCCAGCGTCTCCGCTTCGGACTCCGCCTCATCGCCGAGCGCGTCGAACAGGTCCTCGCCGGCTGCGCCTTCGTCCGGTGCGTCCTGCTCGAGGACCGCGACGTGGGCGGACGTCGCCGGAGTGCCCTCGTTGCTTGCCGCGCGGCGGCGCGGCCCGGGGCGGTAGCCGCCGAATGGACGGGCCACCTACGCCGCCTCGGCCAGCGCGAGCGTCGCCTGCGCCGCCTGGACCCGCAGCGGCTTCGGCAGCGCGAGTGGGCGAAGCGCCGGCGAGGCGGGAGCGGGCGGCGTCGGCTGCGGCGCGCGCGGCACGAACGAGCGCACGTTGCCGCGTGCGACCTCGGCTGCGCCGTCCAGCAATTGCCGTTCGCGTTTCTCGCCGAACCCGTAAAGCGCGCGCACCTTGCCGGCCTGCGCGGCGGTCAGCACGTCCTGCGCCGACTCCGCGCCCAGTTCCTCGTGCAGCCGCAGGGCGGTCTTTGGCCCGACGCCGGGAATCCGCATCAGGTTCGACACCTCGTCCGGCAGTTCGGCGCACAGTTCGACGTAGAACCGCATCCGGCCGGTCGAAAGCAGCTCGCCAAGCTTGCGGCGCAGGCGCAGCCCCAGCCCGGGCAGGTCCAGCTCCTTGCCGTCCTTGCCATCGACCAGCGGCACGCCATCGCCCTCGGGGCGCGAAAGCAGCAGCCGGGCGGCGCGGCGGTAGGCGCGGATGCGGTACGGGTTGTCTTCGGAGAGTTCGAGGATCGTGGCCACGTTGAACAGCAGGTGGGCCGCGTCCTTGTTGGTGATGATGGCCATGGCGGGATCTCTTTCGCGGGAGCTAGAACTTATGTTCGAATTGTACCCGAACAAGGCCATTTCGTCCACGTTTTCCCGGTGTTCTGGAGGGAAGTAGCCCGCCCGTCAAACTCGGTGCGTTGACTTCGCCAAAGTGGGAGAAGAGCGCTCTCAGCCCGTGCCCATCGTCATCCGGAGCCCGTCGAGGGATCTCGTCGGTACCTCCCTCCGTTCAGGCGAACGAGATCCCTCGACGGGCTCCGGATGACGATGAGTGCCAGTCGCTGGGTGGTCAGCGGCCCCGCTCAGTCCTCCTCGTCGCGGAACGCCAGCGCCGCCGTGAGACCTGCGTAACCGATCGTCGTCTCGGGAAAAACCGCCGTCGCGTTCCCGGTGAAGGCAACCGGGTCCTCCACCGACGGGCTGAAGTGAGTGATCCACAGGTGGCCCACGTGACCGGCCGCCGCCAGTCCCGCCGCCTCGGAGAACGTCATGTGCCCGCGTTCGAGCGCTTTGTCGGCGTCGGCCTCGTCGCCGTACGTGCCTTCGCAGACCAGCAGGTCCACCCCGGCCACCAGCGGCACGAGGTCGGGGATCGGCCGGGTATCGGTCACGAAAGCGAGCGAAACGCCCGGGCGCGGCGGCCCGAGCACGTCGTCTGGTTCGGCGGCGCCGCCG
Source organism: Chloroflexota bacterium (assembly GCA_023423795.1). Classification (GTDB taxonomy): domain Bacteria; phylum Chloroflexota; class Chloroflexia; order Thermomicrobiales; family UBA6265; genus CADCWF01. Next base: position 24,017 of record JAFAEX010000176.1, read on the forward strand.
TCCCATGCGGCTGGTTCGCCGCGTTGCAGCGTCCGCCACACCGAGACCGGGATGCCGAGCGCCGCTGCCTTGTCCGGATCGAAGCGCCGGTCGCGGTGGAGATCGACGCGGTAGGTGACGACCGGCAGGGCGTGAACCCCGGTCGCGCAGGTCCCGATCAACCCGCCCGGAAGAGCGAACGTCTCGCCGCCCGCGAGGTCGGTCACCGGAACCTCGAACGGCAGCAGCGGCGCAATCGCCCGCAACGACTCGACGATGCGGGTCGTCCCGGCCGGGCCGTAGATGGCGACCGGCTCGGTGCGGCCGGCGTTGGCGATGGCGTGCAGGAGCCCCGGCAGCCCGGCAACGTGGTCGGCGTGGTAATGGCTGAGACAGATCGCCCCGACCCGGCGAAACCCCCACCCGGATTCCCGCCAGGCGATCTGGGTGCCCTCCCCGCAGTCGAACAGCGTGAGGTCCCCGGTGCAGCGGACGAGCAGGCTCGACAGCCAGCGACCCGGCAGCGGCAGCATACCGCCCGTTCCCAGCAGCACCGCCTCGATCATCGTTCCTCCCGCCTGGCCCGGCACGTCGCGTGCGTCTGGGCTAGTGTATGGCCGTCTTCAGCGGCCGATGCAGGCAGGAGTAGCCGACCGATGGACAAGCCGAACGTGGCGGCGGGCATGGTTGCGCCGGGCGAGTACGCGCCGGCCGGCGAGGATGGAGGCGAGACGGCGACGTTCGGCGTTGCTGAGGTCGCGCAAGCTTTCGGCGTCGAGGCGGACCGCGTGCGTCGCGCCTTCGTCGGCGAGTTCAAGCTCGGGGACGGCGCGCGCATCGACTCGCGGCAGGCGCAGCACCTCGCCGAGGTGCTGCTTACCGAATCGCCGCTCGACGAGCGCGAGGCGGCCTTGATGACGCTCGGCGCGTTCACGCCGCGCCCGGACCATGACTGGGGCGTCGGCGAGACCGCGCGCGGCGAGGAAAGCGACCGCTACGCTGCCGATCCGCACCGCCCGGAAGACGAACTGGCGGCTCGCAACTCCAGCCACGATCCGTCGCAACCCAGCGAGTAGCATTCTCGGGTTTGCGCGACTAATCACGGTCATCCCGAGCTTGTCGAAGGATCTCGTGCCCCTGGAACGTGGGTGAGACGAGATCTCTCGACAAGCTCGGGATGACTGTGGATGGTGCTCGGGATGACTGTGGATGGTGCTCGGGATGACGATGGGTGGTGCTTGGTTCGACCGATGGTGGCGGCCGTCGCCGCTTCACCATCCTCGATCCTGCGCCGTCCCGGCAGCGATGCGAAACTCCCGCCCAAGGAGGATTCGTGCCGTGCCGAACCAGTCCACCGTTGCCGCCGCGCCGTTCGCCGCCGAGGAGGTCGCCCGCCTGCGCGCGGACACCCCCGGCTGCGACCACGTCGTCCACTTCAACCACTGCGGATCGTCGCTGATGCCGCGCCCGGTCATCGACGCGACCATCGGACACATCGAACGGGAAGCGGCCATCGGCGGCTACGAAGCCGCGGACGAGGCCGACGACCGGGTGGAAGCTGTCTACGCCAGCACCGCGCGGCTCGTCGGCGCCGAACCGGACGAGATTGCGCTGGTTGAGAACGCCACCCGCGGCTGGGACATGGCCTTCTACGCCATTCCCCTGCAGGCCGGCGACCGCATCCTCACCTCCGTCGCCGAATACGGCAGCAACGCGCTCGCGTTCCTGCACGTCGCCGAGCGCGGCGTGTCGGTCGAGGTCGTGCCGAACGACGAGCACGGGCAAATCGACACCGAAGCGCTCGCGCGGCTGCTCGACGACCGGGTGCGCGTGGTCGCCCTTTCCCACATGCCGACCAATGGCGGCTTGCTGCAACCCGCCGCCGCCGTCGGCAGGCTCGCCCGCGAGGCCGGCGCGATCGTCCTGCTCGACGCCTGCCAGACGGCGGGGCAACTGCCGCTGGACGTGGACGAACTGGGCTGCGACATCCTGTCCGCGACCAGCCGCAAGTTCCTGCGCGGCCCGCGCGGCATGGGATTCCTCTACGTCCGGCGGGAACTGTGCGAACGGCTCCACCCGCCGTTCGTCGATATCCGCGCTGCGACCTGGACCGGGCCGGACACATACGACCTCGTCCCCGGCGCGCGCCGGTTCGAGAACTGGGAAAGCAACGTCGCCGGCAAACTCGGCATGGGCGCGGCGATCGCCTACGCACTCGATCTCGGACTGGACCGCATCTGGGCCACGGTCTTCGAACGCGCCGCGACACTGCGCGAACGGCTCGCGGCGATCCCCGGCGTCACCGTCCGCGATCTCGGGGCGGTCAAGGGCGGGATCGTCACCTTCGACGTCGCCGGGGTTCCGGCCGACGACGTGCGCGACGTGCTGCATCGGGATCGCATCAACACGACCGTTTCCGGGATCACCAGCACCCGCTGGGACATGACCGAGCGGGGGTTGCGGCGGCTGAACCGCGCTTCCGTCCACTACCTGACGACCGACGGGGAGATCGACGCGCTGGTCGGCGGCGTCGCCCGGTTGGCGAGCGTACGCTGACTTGCGCCGCGCCAGGCCGGCATGGAGGGCACGGGAGTGGGGCCGCAACGCGACGAACGCCGGGAACCGGTGGCGCTCGCCCTCACGCTGCCGCTGCCGCCCGGCGTCAACAACCAGTACCTGACCGTCGGCCGCAAGCGGGTGCTCTCCGCCCCGGCCAAGGCGTTCCACCGCGACGTGGTGAAACTGGTCGAGGGCCAGCGCCGCGCCGGCGTCGTCACACCGACCATCGAGCGCGCGTTGGGCGACGCCCTGCTCGGCGTCTACCTGACCTTCTTCTTCGCCACGCCGCACAAGCGCGACCTCGACGGCGGGCTGAAGATCACCCTCGATGCCCTCGGTCGCGCGCTCGGCTTCGACGACCGCGCCGTGGTCGATCTCCACCTCACCAAGAAGATCGACCCGCTTCGGCCGCGGCTGGAGGTCGAGATCGAGACCATCCTCGACTGGGAGTTCGACCGGACCTACGTCTTCCTCGGCGAGCCGAACGACGAGCCGGAACCAGATCCGTTGCTTGGGGATGCGGATCGTTGAATCGGAGCCAACCGGCGGCATCCCATCCGTCATCCCGAGCGCGTCGCTCCTCGACTTCTCGAATTCTCGACTCCTCGCCTCGGAAACGAGATCCCTCGACAAGCTCGGGATGACGGGCGGGGTGGTGGTGGCGGTGGCGGTGGCGGTCGTTGTCGAAAGCTACTCGCGCCCTCCGACCTGCACCTTCAGCCCGGCGCCCTTGCGGACGACGTCCAGCGCGTCGTCGAACGAGGCGAGCGGGAAGGTGTGGGTGACCATCTGCTCGGCGTCCACCGCGCCCGCGGCGAGGATGTCGATCGCCGGGCCGTAGGAGTTGAGCACCGCCATGGTGCCCATGATGGTGATTTCCTCGTTGTAGATCCTGAATGCGTCGTAGGCCGCCTTCTCCCCCGGCGGGCAGACCCCGAACAGGAGCAGTTTGCCGCGCCGCTTCACCCCGTCGATCGCCATCTCGGCGACCTTGGTGACGCCGGTCGCCTCGATCACGTTGTCGAAGCCGCGCGGCGCGATGTCGCGCAGGGCGTCGAGGCTGGTCGCGACGTGCTCGAACCCGAAGACGTCCTTCGCCCGTAGCAGGCGGCTCTCGTTGATGTCGATGATCGCCACCGTGCTGGCGCCGTTGAAGCGCGCCACCTGCGCGTTCATCAGCCCCATCGGCCCGGCGCCGTAGACGAGGTAGGTCTCTCCGACCAGCGGCTGCAAACGATGGAACCCGCGCACCACGCAGGAGATCGGCTCGATCAGCGCCGCCTGCGCGTCGGTCATCCCGGCCGGGAGCGGGTAGATGGTGCGCGCCGGGAGCACGACGTATTCGGCGAATCCGCCGTTGGTGCGGGCGACGCCGATGCCGTTCCAGTTCTCGCAGAGGTTTCCCATGCCGCGCTGGCAGAAGTAGCACGCCCCGCAGTTCAGCGTCGGATCGACGCCGACGCGGTCGCCGACCGCGATGCCCTCGACGCCGGGGCCGACCTCCACGATTTCGCCGCCGAACTCGTGCCCGATCACGATCGGGTACACCGTCGGCGGGAACTCGCCCTCGATCACGTGCACGTCGGTGCCGCAGATGCCGCAGGCCCCGATCCTGACCACGACCTCGCCCGGCCCGGCGACCGGATCGGGAACGTCCTTGACGCCGTACTCGTGCGGGGCTTCGACGACGACCGCGAGCATGGGAAACCTCCGAACTGGCGCGAACCCCGAACTTGCCGCTCCCGGCAGGCTACTTCACCGCGCCCAGCGACAGGCCGCGCACGAGCTGCTTCTGTGCCATCCAGCCGACGATCACGATCGGCAGGACCGCCATCGTGCTCGAAGCCGCAAGTTTGGCCCAGAACAACCCTTCCGAGGTGACGAAGCGCAGCATGAACATGGGTACGGTCGAGGTGCCGACCGAGGCGAGGTTGAAGGCGAAGAAGAACTCGTTCCAGGCGAAGATGATCGACAGGAACACCGTCGCGACCAGCCCCGGCGTAACCATCGGCAGCACGATCTGGACCATCTCCCGCCAGATGCCGGCGCCATCGATGCGGGCCGCGTCAAGGATGTCCTGCGGGATTTCCTGGAAGAAGGAGCGCAGCATCCAGACCGCGATCGGCAGGTTCATCGCGATGTAGAGGATGATCAACCCCGTCATCGTTCCGAGCAGGTTCAGCCCGAAACCTCCGAACAGCCAGGGGTCGCCGTCGCGGGAGTAGATGATGTAGATCGGCACGATGATGCCGGCCGGCGGCATGAAGCGGGTCGAGATGAAGAAGAAGAGGACGTTCTTCCAGCTCTTCGGGCGGTGGATCGCCAGCGCGTAGGCGCAGGGCACCGCCAGCACCATGACCAGCAGGGTCGAACCCAGCGACGCGATGATCGAGTTCGCGAAAAACGGCGCGAAGTTGATCGAGAAGACCGCCTGGTAGTTCTCCAGCGTCGGCATGAAGATCAGTTTCGGCGGCAACTCCACCGCTCCCGCCTCGGTCTTGAACCCGGTCAGCAGCATGTACAGCACCGGGAAGAAGGTGAGCAGGCCGACCACCCAGGCCAGCACCGCCCACCACCAGGGCGCGTTTTCCTTGGACAGCCCGCTCGAGGGCCTGCGGCGGCGGGAGGGTGCGACGGCGGCCACGGCTAACGCTCCTCCAGCAGCAGACGATTGAGCGCCCGGATCAGCAGGGTGATGACGATGTTGGCGAGGATCACCACGATCACGCCCAGCGCCGCGCCCTGCCCGACGTTGAACGATTCCCGCGCCTTCTCGTAAACGAGGTAGGGGAGGGTCGTCGTTGCGTCGCCCGGGCCGCCGCGGGTGAGGATGTAGATCGGGTCGATCTCGTTGACGATGAACACCGTACCCAGCAATCCGCCGAGCTGGATGAAGCGCATCATGTGCGGCATCGTGATGTCGCGGAACTCCTGCCACGCGGTCGCGCCATCTACTCGGGCGGCCTCGCGGACTTCTTCTGAGATCGACTGCATGCCTGCCAGCAGGATCAGCATCATGAACGGCGCCCAGCGCCAGACGTAAACCATGATGACCGACTGCGCGGGAAGCTGCCCCAGCCAGTTCGGGCCGATGTCGCCCGGCAGGAACGTATTGAGCGCCCAATTGACCACGCCGAAGTTGGGGTTGAGCAGTTGGTTCTTCCAGGTCAGCGCCGCCACCGTCGGCATGATCAGGAAGGGCGTGATCAGCATCGTGCGGACGATGCCCCGGCCCGGGAACCGGTGGTTCACGAGTTCCGCGTAGAGCATGCCCAGCAGCAGCGAGGCGATTACCGCCGCCACCACGAAGACGACCGTGTTCAGCGCGGCGGTCCAGAACGCCGGGTCCTTCGTGACGAGGGTCACGTAGTTCTGGAAGCCGATGAAGTCGCGCTGCGCAGGCCGGTTCAGGTTCCAGCGCTGGAAGCTGTACCAGATCGTCAGCAGGAACGGCACCTGCGTGACGAGGATGGCGTAGATCAGCGCCGGCCAGATGAGTTTCTGGCCGAAGTCGGTCGGCGGTTTGCGGCGTTGCTCGGCAGCCCCGGCGGCCGGCAGAGCGGTCGCGGCTGCGGAACCTTCGGCGATGGCCATCGCGCGGGCTGCTCCGGTGGCGCGACCCCGGTAACGGCGGTTCATGCCGCCGTTGCCGAGGTTCGACGTCGGGGCGGGACGAACCCGCCCCGGCGGGTGTGGCTACTCCTGGTAGCCGCCTTCGATGGCGACCGCGTTGGCGAGGTCGTTCGCCTTGGCGATGGCGTCATCGATCGACTGCTGCCCGGCGATCGCCGCGGCGAATTCCTGGCTCACGTCGTTCCCGAGCTGCTGGAACTCGGGGATGCGGACGAACTGGCCGCCGGTGTACGGCACCGGCATCGCGGTCGGTTCGTTCGGGTTGGCTTCGTTGATCGCGTTCAGCACGATGTCGGCGAAGCCGCCGGCGCGCTCGAGGTAGGCCGGGTTCTCGTAGGTCGAGGCGCGGGTCCCGGTCGGGGCGCGGCCCCAGCCTTCCTTGGCCACCAGCGCGTCGAGGTATTCCGGCGAGGTCGCCCACTCCATGAACGCCGTCGCCGCCTCCTTGTTGTCGGAGTTGGCGGGCATCGCGAAGTTCCAGCTCCACAGCCAGCTGCCGGTCGGCAATTCGGCGGACGGAGCGTAGGCGAACCCGACCTTGTCGTAGCCGCCGGGGTTGAGGTTCTCGTCGGTCAGCAGCTCGGCGGCCGAGGTCGCGTCGTACCAGAAGGCGCACTGGCCCTGGTTGAACAGCGTCTGGTTCTCGGTGAAGCCGTTCTGCTCCGCGCCCTCGGGGCCGTAGTTCTGGAGTAGCTCGATGTAGAACTTGATCGCCTCGGCCGACTTCTCGGACGAAAGCTGGGCATTCCAGTTCTCGTCGTACCACGAACCGCCGTAGGCGTTGATCACGGTGGTCAGCGGGGCGAGTTGCTGGCCCCAGCCCGGCAGGCCGCGCAGGCAGGCGCCGTTGACCGTGTCGCTATCGACGGCGGCCGCGATCTCGCCCATCTCCGCCCACGTCGGCCGCTCCGGCACTTCGACCCCGGCGGCCTCCATGATGTCGGTCCGATAGAAGACCATCGAGCTTTCGCCGTAGAACGGCAGCGCGTACAGCCCGCCGTCGTACGACAGACCGGCCTTCATGCTGTCGAACACATCGTCGAGGCCGTAGTCGGCGTTGGCGGCGGCTTCCTCGCCGACCTCTTCGAGCCAGCCCTGCTCGGCCCACAGCGGCACTTCGAACGGGCCGACCGTGAACAGGTCGAACTGGCCGGACTGGGTGGTCACGTCCTGCGTGATCGTCTGCCGGATCTCGTTCTCCGGCAGGACGGTCAGGTTGACCGTGATGTTCGGGTAGTACTTGGCGAACTCGCCGGCGTTGACCATCTCCTGCAGGGCCACCATCTGCGGGTTGGCGACCATGCCGACGTCGATGGTGCCGGAGATCTCGGTGTTGGCGACCGGGGTGGAATCCTGCGCGCTGGCGCGCGAGCCGCCCATCTGCGTCGCCGCCGGCAACACCATCATCAGGGCCGCGGCAACCGACAACCACTTGGTACGCATGTTCGGATCCTCCCCGCCGGCGTGCGTCCTCGCCGTGCCGGCGCTGCGATCGTCGAACCGGGGCGGGCCTGCGAGGCCGTGCGGCGCGGGGGACCTCCAGGGTGCGCTTCTTCGCGACGCCTTTGAAGGCTCGGGCATGCCGATTTCGGCCCCGAGCTGCGCCATCGGAGCCCGGCGATCATATGCACGCTTGATTGAACGGTCAAGCGCGTTCCATTCGGCACCGATACCGATGCCGGAGCGCATCCTTCACCGCTCACCCGCCTCGGTCGAGCCCCGTTCCGGCGACGGTGATCGGCCCGGCCGCCGGGGCCGGCCACGGCGGGCTCCACTGGGGCGAACCGGTCGGCCATTCGCCGTCGTAGGGGAGATCCACATCCGCTGTCAGGATCTCCTCGCCGCCGATGCCGTCGATGCGCGACGCCGGTTGCGACGGATCGCCGGGCAGCGCGAACAACGATTCGCTCCCCGGCGACCAGGTGAGCGCCCCGGACAGGAAGCGCCGCACGGCGATCTTCGTCTCGTTGCCGGAGCGGTTGCGCAGGACGACTTCGCCCGACATGTCCACCCAGGCCAGCCACCGGCCGTCGGGGGACCAGGCGGGCGCCCACGACGACGTCGAGGCGGCGATGCGCCCGGCGATCTCCTCGATCGCGCCGCTCATTGGGTCCACCCCGAGGATTGTGGCCAGCGCGCTCGCCGGCTCGCCGGGTTGGCCGCGTGCTCGGGTGAGCACCAGCAGTTGGTCGCCGATCGGCGACCAAAGGAGGCGGTTCGCGCCGGGCGTTCGGTCGCCGGTGAGCGAACTGGCGGCGCCGTCGTCCGCGTCCCAGATCCACACCTCGGACGGGCCGGAGAGCGGCGACCAGACCTGCTCATCGGCGATCGGTCGGCCGATGAAGGCGACGAACCGGCCATCGGGCGACCACGCCGGGCTTGTGCCGTGGCCGCCGGTTTGGGCGGAAATGTCGGTGCTTCGCCCCGTTTCAACGTCCACGACGCGGACCGTCAGCAATCCGGTTTCGGTGCGCAGGTCCCAGTCGGCCACGCTGGTCAGGGCGATCGATGCGCCATCCGGCGACCACGACGGCACCGCGTTCGGGTGGGCGAATCCGTACACGCGGCGCAGGCCCGTGCCGTCGGGCGCGACGACGTAGAGGGCAGCCGGGTCGCGTCCGCTGGCGTTGCTCGGGGCGATGAACGCGACGAGGGACCGGTCCGGGCTCCAGATCGGACGCGTGACCGGCGGCCCGTTGGCGACGAGGCCGAGCATCGTGCCGTCCGGCGCGGCCAGCCAGAGCGCCCGGTCGCGGGCCAGCACCAGCGGCGCGACGTTCATCGCGGTTCGCAGGCGTGCCGCGGCCTCGGCGTCGCCCGCGTGCGCGACCGCCAGCGACGCCAGCGCCCGCTCGCGGCCGAGCGCATCGCCGTCGCGCGCGGCGCGCCGTTCGTCGGTCTGCCATCGGGCCACCCGCTGTTCGCGAGCGGCGACGAGCAGGTCGCGTGCGTCGGCATTTCCCGGCAGTGCGCGCACAACGGGACCGAGTGCTTCCGATGCCGCGTCCCAATCGCCGAGCGCCATTGCCGCGACGGCGGCCGCGCGCGCGGTTCGGGCGTCATCGGTTGCGATCATCAGGGCGGAGAGCGCGGCGTCCGGCTCGTCGCCGGGCGCGGTCATCCCGTGGGTCGCCCACCGGAGATCGCCGGCGAGGAGCGCGCGAGCGCGGTCCCGTTCGCGGGCGGGTCCGTCGCGCGCGGCGAACTGGCCGAGGGCGGCGAATGATCCCACCCCGGCGGCGGCGGTCAGGAACGCGAGCAGTACGACCGAAAGGATGGCGTGCGCCCGGGCTGGACCTGAGCCAGACCGGCGGCCCTTCGCACGCCTCGCGACGGAGCCCAGGCGGGCCCCGCACGCATCGCACATCGCGCGTGTTGGGTCGTTGCTGGCGGCGCAGGAGGTACAAAACATCGGCGGCGTCCGGATCGACGGCGGCACGGACGGCGGGCCGCTCGCAGCCAGCATCCCACCGGGATCAGGCGGGCGTCAACGACCAACGATCCACCCCAGAGGTTGCCGCTCCGCGTTTGGAAACCTATCCTTTGCGCGACGCCCGCGCAGATCGGCTTCGTGACCCGCCGTGGTGATGCCCGGAATGGGCCGTGGCCCCGGGCTACTCGACAGCGGCGGCTACCGTCTGGCGCGCGAGGCGACGGGGAACGCGCGGTCGCCGGATGCGCCGCGGTGGCGGGTGCAGGGCTTTGGGCGACCCCGGATTCCACAGCGACGACCAGCGGCGCCTCGGCGCGATCGTGTTTGGCGCCTCGATCCTTGTGGCGTTGCTCATCGTAGCCGTGCGCCTCATCGCCGGCCGCGACGACGCGCCGGTTCCCGCGCCGGCGGACTACGGCGGCCCGGTCGTCGTCCTCCTGACCCCGGTCGATGCCGTGCAGGCGCCGCCGGCCACCCCGACGCTGCCGCCCGCGACCCCCGCCGCGACGCCGCCGCCCGCCGTCGTCCCCACGCC
>JAFAEX010000008.1 GCA_023423795.1 Chloroflexota bacterium
CCACCACGCCGGGCACGCGGTCCGGCGTGGTGGACGGCCCGGCGTATCGGGGCCGACCCTGCTCCAGCAGGCGCGTAGTCCGTTGCCGCCGGGGTCTGCCATCGCGGCCAGGACACAGGGCAACGAGAACCTGCGTAGTCCGGATCACGAGCAGCGGCGCTACGGCGCGAGCCGCTCCACCACCCACGTTCCGCCGTCGCGCCGGAAGCGCAACCGGTCGTGCAGCCGGCTCGGCCGCCCCTGCCAGAACTCCACCGTCCGCGGCGCCACCCGGTACCCGCCCCAATGCTCCGGCAGCGGCACCGCGCCGTCGCCGTGCAGCGCCTCCAGCCGCGCGAACTCGGCTTCGAGGTCCGCCCGCCCGCCGACCACGCTGCTCTGCCGCGACAGCGTCGCCCCGAGCCGGCTGCCCAGCGGCCGGCTGTCGAAGTAGGCCTTCGACTCCTCGCGGCTCACCCGCTCGACGTCGCCCTCGATCCGCACCTGCCGCTCCAGTTGCGGCCAGAAAAAGGCGAGCGCCGCCCGCGGGTTCTCCGCCAGATCGCGCCCCTTGTCGCTGGCGTAGTTCGTGTAGAAGACGAACCCGCGCTCGTCGAACCCCTTCAGCAGGACGATCCGCGCCGACGGCTGCCCGTCTGCCCCGGCCGTCGCCACCGTCATCGCGTTGTGCTCGGGCACCGTCGCGTTCGCCGCCTCGGCGAACCAGCGGGCGAACTGCGCGAACGGGTCCGGCGCGAGGTCGCCTTCGTCCAGCCCGGCCCGTGTGTAGTCCTTGCGGATGTCGGCGATGCTGCGCCCGCTCTCGGTCCAATCCGTCATCTCGGCGTCCTCCCGGTTCGGGAGTCTAGCAGGACGGTTCGGCCACCCGGATCGGGCGGTTTTCTCAGGCGAACAACTCGGCCAATGGCAGCGAAAACCCCGGCAGCGCCTCGCCGCCTTCCAGCGTGTCGCCGAGCGCCAGCCGCCGCGCCAACCCGTCCGGCGTGTGCACGACCACCGTCGCCCGCCGCGGATCGACGATCCACACCATCCGCACCCCGTGGTGCAGGTACAGGTCCACCTTTTCCGCGATTCCCGTCGCGCTGTTGCCCGGCGACAGCACCTCGACCGCCAGCACCGGCGGCGCGGCGGTGAACCCCTTCCGCTGCCCGCGCGGCGGCAGCACCCCATCCCGGTAGTAGGAAACATCCGGCGCCAGCAAGACGGCCTCCGTCCCGGCCGGCGCGAACCCGATCTCGGTTCCAACGACGCCCGGATGCCCGGTCCGCGTCCACCTGCGCAGCGCTTCGATCAGCGCGCCAACGGAATCGCCGTGATCCGGGTCAACCGGAGCCATGGGCAGGAACTCCCCGTCGATCAATTCACCCCGCTCGTCCTCGGGCAGGTTCCAGACGTCCTCGGCCGTCAAGCGGGTCCTCGTCGCGGTGCTGGTCATCGGCGCGCTCCTCCCGCCGCGCGATCCATCGGGCGCGGCGGTCTTGCCAATGCTACCCCGGCCTCCGGCTCAGGCGAACAATTCGGCCAGCGGCAGGCGGTATCCCGGCAACACGTCTTCACCATCGAGGGCGTCGCCTTCGCCGAGCATGCGCGGCGCACGCCCCGGCGCGTGCACCGCCACCGTCCGCGCCTCCGGATCGACGACCCAGACGAGGCGCACCCCCGCCGCGAGGTAGATCTCGACCTTAAGCGCGATCTCGGCCCGCGTATTGCTCGGCGACAGCACCTCGACCGCGAGGTCCGGCGCGATCGCTGGCCAGCCTGCATCGTCGTCCGGCCACACCCGGCCCGCGGCGACAAACGACACGTCCGGCGCGAGCACCGTGTCCGGGTCGGTTTCCAGCAGGAACCCGGCTTCCGGTCCGCACTCACCGAGATCGTTGGCGTCCACGTGGCCGCCGATGCTCGTCATCAATCGCCCGGTCAATCGCCAATGAACACGCTTTACCGGCGTCACGGGCAGCATCACCCCCCGCAGCAGTTCGCCCTGCTCGTCCTCGGGCAGCCGGAAATGGTCTGCTGCGGTCATGGTGTGGGTGGTCGCGACCATGGCGGCATCCCCGGCCGCGCGGTGTCGGTGCGCGCGGCCGTCGTCCTTATGCTACCCGACCGGCGAGCGTCGCCATCGCCACATCAACGTTGCCGCAACGCCGTCATCCCGAGCCCGTCGGGGGATCTCGTTCGCCCCATTGACAGGGCAAGGACGAGATCCCGCGACGGGTTCGGGATGACGGCAGAGGCGATCGCCTGATACGAAATTCGGTTGATTGGTGCGGCACTCCGTTCGTCGGTCGTAGGGACCGCACGTCGTCACGCGCGGGCGCGACGGCAGCGCATAGCCGGATTCCGTATGACCCGCTGGCGGGGCAGGCCAGGGGCCGACGCGACGCGCCGGTCCCCCTGTGCCCGAGGCCTATCCCGCCGCGTTCGAGCAGCGCCCGGACGCCGTCTTCAACAGGCAGGGCCGCTTCTTCGCGGTGCGCATCGCGTTGGAGAGCGCCTTGCGGGCCGGCTTCGCCTTCAGGTCGTCGTCGTAGGGCAGCGGCCGGCGGGCCTTGCCGTCCTCCCGCGGGTAGTCTTCCTGCAACCAGGTGTAGCGGTCGGTCAGCCCGAAGGTGATGACCGAGCCCACCGCCGGTTCGGACAGCGCCGCGTCGAGGTAGCGCTTGTAAACGTCGGCGACCTTCTTGTCGCGCGGCTTCACCTTGCCCGGCAGCCCCTCGTCCAGCACGTCCATCTCGGTGATCAGGATGTCTAGCCCGAGGGAGGCCACGTCCTTCAGGAAGCGGCGGTAGGCCTTCGCGTCGAACCGGCGCGCGAAGTTCTTCGCCTCCAGGTGCGCCTGCACCCCGAACGCCTGCACCGGCACGTCCCGGTGCAGCAACTCCTCGATCACCTTCAGCGCGTTCTTCCGCCGGTCGGCGGCCTTGTCCCACTCGCTGTCGGTCTCGAACCCGAACTCGTTGAGGATGCGCAACGCACCGGGATCGACCTGCTCCGTGCGAACGAACGCCTCCTTGATGATCGCGTAGGCGTCATCGACGTTTTCGCCCAGGTTCTGGAACCAGAGGTAGTCCTCCATCCGCAGGCCGCTGTCCGAGTGGGCATCAACCACCTCGTTGACCACGATCCACGCCGCCGTCCGCTCCTTGTAGCGGTCCAGCGTGGCGTCGATCGTGTCGAACAGCAGGTCCCACTGCTGGTTGGCCGGCAGGTCGCGCAGCAGATCGTAGTCCCAGTCACCTCCGGTGTCCCAGCCCTCTCCGAATCCGTCGTCCCACACGAGGTGCGCGCCAAGCACCAGCTTGCCGTGCTGTTCGGCCCAGTCGTAGAACGCATCACCGGCCGAGAAATCCAGCCCCGACGTCGGAGTGGGCCGAACGTTGTACCAGAGCAGGTCGTCCTCGGTGAAGACCAGCGCCGCCTGCTTCGCGACCAGCGCCGCGTACTCCTCGTCCGGCTCCAGTTGCCACGTGTAGGCCGCCGACGTGCCGTAGATGATTCCCTGCCGGTCCGCGTTCTGCCACAACGGCTTGCCCGCGCCCTTGTTCTTGCCCTTCTTTTTGCCCTTGGCCGCATCCGGCTGCGCGGCCGCATCTTCGCGCGCCCCGGCCAGCGCCAGCGCGCCCACGCCCGCGGCCGCCCCGATCCCGCCGCGGAGCACCGATCGCCGCGACAGGACCGAATCGCCGTTCATGGTCGTCTTCTCATCGTTCATTACGCGCTTCCCTCCGGTTGTATTGCGAGAGGCGCCGCGAACCCCTCCACGGCGCCGTCCGTCGGCCGTTCCCGTCGAACGGGCAGCGGTCAGGTCAGGCCGGGCAGGCCGCTCCGGCCGGCGTCCACAGGCACGGCCGCGCCGGCGCGGCCGCCAGCGCCGCCGCGATCGCGTCGTAGGCCGCCTTGGGCAGCAACTCCTCGTCGAACGCCAGCGGCCGGCGCGGCTCGCCGTCGTCGCGCGGGTAGTCCTCCTGCAGCCACGTGTAACGGTCGGTCAACCCGAACGTGATCACCGCGCCGAGGGCCGGTTCGGCCAGCGCGGTGTCGAGGTAGAGCCGGTAGGCGTCGGCCACCGCCGCGTCGCGCGCGGCCGGGTCGGCCGGCAGCCCGTCGTCCAGCGCGTCCATCTCGGTGATCAGGATCGCCAGCCCGCGGTCGGCGATCGCGGCGAGGAACTCCTGGTAGGCGGGCGCGTCGAACCGGGCGGCGAAATCGGCCGCGTCCAGGTGCGCCTGCACCCCGAAGGCGTCGATCGGCGCGCCCTCGGCCAGCAGCCGGTCGATCACCTTCAGCGCGTTCGCCCGCCGGTCGGCTGCCGCGTCCCACTCGCTGTCGGTCTCGAACCCGAACTCGTTGAGGATCAGCGTCGCGCCCGGGTCGATCGTTCGCGCCAGCCGGAACGCTTCGGCCGACAGCGCGAACCCTTCGGCCTCGGCGTCCTCGCCGAGGTTCTGGAACCAGAGGTAGTCCTCCGTCCGCAGCCCGCTGTCCGAATGGGCGTCGATGATCTCGTTGACCACGATCCAGCCCGCCATCCGGCCCTTGAAGTGCTCCAGCGTGGCTTCCATGGTCTCGAACAGCAGCACCCGCTGTTCGTCCGCCGGCAGGTCGCGCAGCAGGTCGAAGTTCCACTCCTCGCCGGAGTTCCAGCCCTCGCCGAACCCTTCGTCCCAGAGCAGGTGCGCCCCGAGTACGAGTTTGCTGCGCTGCTCGGCCCAGCCGACGATCTCGTCGCCCGGCGCGAAGTTCAGGTCCGCCTCCGGCCCGGTCCGCACCTGGTACCAGAGCAGGTCGTCCTCGGTGAAGACCAACGCCGCCTCGCGCTCGACGACGGCGGCGTACTCCTCGTCCGACAGTTGCCACGTCGCCGCCGAGGTGCCGAAGACGATCCCGTTCGCCGCCGCGATCCGCCACAGCGGCTCGCCGAGGTTCGCGACCGGCGTCGCGCCCGCCGGGGCGACCGGCGTTCCCTGCGCGGCGACTCCGCCCCGCCGCGCCAGGAGCAGCCCGCCCGCGACGCCGCCCGCGCCGGCGCGCAGCGCCGCGCGCCGGGACAGGGATGGTGACCGACGCCATTGCCAGCTCATGCCCGCCGTTCCTCCGTCTCGCCCGGCCACCGTCGGCCTCGCCGGTTTCCCGGCGGGGCGGCCCTGCCCGGACTTCGTGCGCCGCAGGCTGCCCCGCCCCCGGCATCGATTTACAGCATAAACGCCAATGACAACGTTTGCACGGTCGTGCATCGCGCCGCACGCTCCGGCTGCCGCCGCGTCCGTCGGCGTCGCAACGATCGCGCCCACGATGTGCGGCCCGCCGGCCGGTGGCGCGCTTGCCGCGCCGTCCGGGAGCGCATCCCGGAAATCCGCCGGCGCCCATCGGTCCGTCAGCCCGAACCCGTCGCGGGATCGCGTTCGCGAGTCGAGGAGCCGGGGAGGCGAGGGGACACGAGATCCCGCGACGGGCTTGGGATGACGGGTGGGGCGGCTCTGGTACGGGCTCCCGGACCGTGACCACGAAGGACATGCCGGTCCGGCGGCATGGTGACTGGCGGGAATCCGCCGGGGTGTTGCGGCGGTGGCCGTCACACCGCGCTTGTCGGCCGAACGATTCGGCCGGCAGGCCGCAACCGGCCCGGGATGCGGTACCGTTAGCGGCGCAGCCCCGCGCCGCGCCCACCCACGAACCACGGAGGCACGACGCCATGTGCCGGAGCATCCGCACCCTCTACAACATCGCGCCGCCCGCGACCGCGGACGAGGTCCACGCCGCCGCGCTCCAGTACGTCCGCAAGATCAGCGGATCGGCCCGGCCGTCGCGGGTCAACGAGGTGGCCTTCCTCGCCGCCGTCGAGGAGGTCGCCGCCGCCTCGAACCGCCTGCTCGCCGCGCTGCACACCGCCGCCCCGCCGAAGGACCGCGAAGCCGAAGCAGCCAAGGCGAAGGCGCGCGCGGCCCGCCGCTACGCCGCCCCGCTCCCGGACGCGCCCAGCGGTACGTAGCCTCCGGTTCGGTCCGTTCTCCCCCGTCGTCCCGTCGCGACCCCGAGTCCCGTGGCCGAGCCAGACAGCCGAGCACGCAGCATTCCCACACCGCACCCACTCGGCACACGGCACTCGCCACTCGTCACTCGTCACTCGCCTGGCACTCGAAACCCGCCGCCCAGCAAGGAGCAGCCGACCCGCATGCCCGCCGCGACCGCCGCCGAACCATCGCGCGACCTGCAACGGCTCGTGGACGACCTCTACCAGGCCGAGTCGCGCCGCGTCTTCGCCACCCTGATTCGATTGCTCGGCGATTTCGACCTCGCCGAGGACGCGCTGCACGACGCCTTCGCCGCCGCGCTCCGGCAGTGGGGGACCGAAGGCGTGCCCGCCAATCCTCGTGCCTGGCTCGTCTCCGCCGGCCGCTTCAAGGCCATCGACGGCCTGCGCCGCCGCGCCCGCTTCGACGCCTCGCTGGCCACCCTCGCCTCCCAGATCGAGGACGGCGCGGACGAATTCGACGCCATCGGCGACGACGACGCCCTGCCCGACGACCGCCTCCGCCTCGTCTTCACCTGCTGCCACCCCGCGCTCGCGATGGAGGCCCGCATCGCGCTCACGTTGCGCGAGGTCTGCGGCCTCACCACCGAGGAGATCGCTCGCGCCTTCCTCGTTCCCCCGCCCACGCTCGCCCAGCGGATCGTGCGCGCCAAGAACCGCATCCGCGACGCCGGGATTCCCTACCAGGTTCCCGCGCAGGCCGACCTCCCGGAGCGGCTCGACGGCGTCCTCCACGTCGTCTACCTGCTCTTCAACGAAGGCTACGCGGCGTCGTCCGGCGAATCCCTGACCCGCGCCGACCTTTCGGGCGAGGCGATCCGGCTGGCCCGCCTCATCCTCGCGCTGCTGCCCGAACCCGAGGTTGCCGGGCTGCTGGCGCTGATGCTGCTGCACGAATCCCGCCGCACCGCCCGGACCACCGCCGAGGGCGACATCGTCCTGCTCGAAGACCAGGACCGCGCGTGCTGGGACCGCGCCTTGATTGCCGAAGGGGCCGCCCTCGTCGAATCCGCCCTGCGCACCCGCCGCTTCGGCCCCTACACGCTGCAGGCCGCCATCTCCGCGGTCCACGCCGAAGCGCCGTCCGTGGCGGACACAGACTGGGCGCAGATCGTCGCGCTCTACGACCTGCTGGCGCAGGTGACGCCGACCCCGGTGGTCGAACTCAACCGGGCCGTCGCCGTCGCCATGTGCGACGGTCCCGCCGCCGGCCTTTCCCTCATCGACGCTATCCTCGCCCGCGGCGACCTCGACGGCTATCACCTCGCCCACGCCGCCCGCGCCGACCTCCTGCGCCGCCTCGACTGCCCGACCGACGCCCGCGCCGCCTACGAGCGCGCCCTCGCCCTCACCCGGCAGGACGCCGAGCGCCGCTTCCTCGAACGCCGCCTGCGCGAACTGCCGTCCTGATCGCGCGGCGAGACGCGGAAGGGCGCGGCCCGAACGGGCCGCGCCCTCGCGTTTGGGCGGGGTTGGCCGCGCTACGGCCCCGTCTGGAACTCCTCGCCCACCGCGTTCAGCGCCGCCATGAGCAGCACCACGTCGTCCTCGCCGGCGTTGCGCATCGCGTCCTGCGAGTCCTCGGCGAAAATCGCATCCCCGGCCGTGAGGATCAGTTCGACGCCCATCGGCGGCTCCTCGACCGGCGAGGGGGTCCCATCGGTGGCCGCGCGCACGACCTGGATGATCCCGCCCAACGGCGTGTAGCCGAAGGTGCCGGCATCGACCACCAGCACGATCGACCCCGGATGGTTGTGGGCGGCGAGGCCGCCGCCCGGTGAGATGATCGTCCGCCGCAGCGCCAACTCCACCCCGGGGACGGATGCCGGCACACCGGATCCCAGGACGTCGCCTGCCACCCCCTCCGGGTCGGGGGTGGCCTCCTGCGCGGCGGCCCGGCGGCCCAGGCCGAAGGCGAGCGCGGCGGCGAGCGCCGCGCCGCCTCCCACGACGGCGCGGCGGGTCGGGCCGGACGGGGAGTCGGTCAGGACCTGGTGCATTGCGTGCTCCCTTCGCGGACCGGATGGCCGCCAGTGCGCGGCCTGACGCCCATCATGGGCGAATTTCGATGTAATGTAAATGCTTTTCATGCGCTGAGCGCGACGGGCTTGTTTCCCCGTGAAGATGCAAGTCCTCGCCATGGCCGGGCGCGAGCCGGGCGGATGCGGTCCGCATCTGCCCGGAGCACTGCTGGTAAACTTCGGGAGTTCAAAATTCAGTGGCCACCACGAAAGCCGCGCGCGGACATCCGTGTCCTGGCGCGGCCGGTTTCCGGGTGTCCATCGGCACGCATGGAGGGGGAATCCGGCGATGTGTCTTTCCTGCGCGTTCCTCGGCAGCGTCCGGCGGTTCGAGCGAACAACCGCGACGTTCGATGCCGCCCGCCCGCCGGGGGTGAGCCGCCGCCGGTTCGTCGGCGGCGCGCTCGCCGGCGGCGCCGCGCTGGCGGCCGGGGCCGGGCCACGGGCGGCCCGCGCCCAGACGCCGGTCGCGGATGACGGCCCCGCGTCGGTCGTCTTCCGCGGCGGTCGCGTCTTCACCGTCGAAGCCGGGCAGCCGTGGGCCGAAGCCGTCGCGGTCCGGGGTGAGACCATCGTCGCCGTCGGCAGCGACGCCGAGATCGACGCGTTCGTCGGCCCCGAGACCACGGTCGTCGAACTGGACGGGCGGCTGGTCCTGCCCGGCTTCGTCGAGGCCCACACCCACCCGTCGCTGGGCGCGTTCGCCACCAGCGGCGTCGATCTGCAGGTGCCGACCCTCGACGACGCGCTGGCCGCCATCGCCGCCTACGCGGAGGCCAACCCGGAAGGACCAATCCGCGGTTTCGGCTGGCGGGTGGACATGTTCGGCCCCGACGGCCCGAACAAGGCCGACCTCGACCGCATCGTGCCCGACCGCCCGGCCTTCTTCTTCGCCATCGACGTCCACAGCCTGTGGATGAACAGCGCGGCGCTGGAGGCCGCCGGCATCACCCGCGACACGCCCGACCCCGCGCCCGGCTTCTCCTACTTCGTGCGCGACGCGGACGGCGAGCCGACCGGCTGGGCGCTCGAAACCGCCGCGTCCCTCGGCGCGGTCAACGCGATCCAGCCGATCACCGCCGAGGCGATGACCGGTTGGCTCCGGGAGTGGACGCCCAAGGCCGCCGCCGCCGGCATCACCACCCTCTTCGACGCCGGCTCGCTGCCGGTCAACGGCGACCAGGCCGCCACGATCGAGTTGTACAAGGACCTGGAAGACGCGGGCGACCTGCCCTTCCGGGTCTTCGCCTGCTTCGCGATCGACAAGACGCCGTTCGACCACGCCGTGCCCACGGCGCTCGACCTGCGCAACCGCATCGATACCGACCTGGTCCAGTTCCACACCCTGAAGGTCATCGGCGACGGCACGCCGGAAGCCCACACCGCGCTCCTGCTGGAGCCGTACGCCGACAAGCCGGATTCCTACGGCGAATCCCCGTTTACGCCCGAGGACCTGGCCAGCCTGATCGCCGCGGCGGACGCCGAGCAGTTGGATATCCACGTCCACGCCTGCGGCGACGGCTCGGCGCGCGCCGCCCTCGACGCATTCGAGGCGGCGATGGCGGCCAACCCGGACTACGAACGCCGCCACACCATCGCCCACCTCGTGCTGGTGGACGACGCCGACACCGCGCGCTTCGCCGACCTCGGCGTGGTCGCCCAGTTCTCGGCCAACTGGATGTCGGCCGACCCCGATTCGGCCGATATCCTGCTGGAGCGCCTCGGCCCCGAGCGGCAGGCGCGCATCTACCGGCCGAAGGCGGTGCTGGAGACCGGCGGCGTCATCGCCTTCGGCACGGACTGGCCGGGCGCCGGCTACTTCTCGACCTACAAGCCGCTGGATTCGATCCAGGTCGCCATCACCCGGCAACTGATCGGCGAACCGGATGCGCCGGTGCTCGAACCGGCCGACGAGCGCCTCGACCTCGAGCAGGCGATCCGCGCCAGCACCATCGGCGGCGCGCACCAACTCCGCATGGAAAACCTGATCGGCTCCATCGCGCCCGGCAAGCTGGCCGACCTGCTCGTGCTGGAGCGGGATCTCTTCGCCATCGACGCCCACGCGATCGCCGCCACGACGATCGACATGACGATGATGAACGGCCGTTTCACCCACGGCGACCCGGCCGCCAACGCCTGACCGTCGTACCGGCTGATTCGATGAGAGCCGCCCGGTCGCCTGCACATCCACAGCAGGAGACCCGGCGGCTTTCGTCATGACCCCATTGCCCCGGCTCAGGCCACCAGGGACCGCCCGGGGGTGATGGCGGTTGCCAGAATAGAGCGGTCACCGGCGATGCGCGCCCGGGACTGGAAGTCCCGGGCTACGGGAAAGAAGTCCCTCCGGGACTGACGGCGGGCGTGTCCGGCGAATTTCGGCAATCGCTATCATCGCGCCCGCCCGGAGCCGGTGTCCGCGTCAAGTAGGCAACCGCCATCATCCCCGGGCGCACGTGGCCGATGCCTGCATCGACGCCGAACCTGCACCACCCCAACGTGTCGATTTCCGCTTCCCCCGAACGACAACCCGGTGAACCCAACCACGGGGCGCGCCCTGGGCCGCCATTCTCGAACGGGAGGAATCGACATGCGACGACGCACGCTCATCGGGACCGTCGCCGCCGCGGCGAGCACGCTGGCGGCACGCGCACCGGCTTCGCCCAATCCAGCACTGAGGCAACGCCGGGAGCCGGCATGGAGTCGGCATCGCCCACGTCGCCGACCACCGGGTACGCCCCGGCCAACGGCCTCGACATCTACTACGAGATCCACGGCGATCCGTCGTCGGGGAACCCGCCGCTTGTGCTGCTCCATGGCGCGTACGGGACCGCCAGCATGTTCGCCCCGTTCGTCCCCGGGCTGGCGGCCAACCGGCAGGTCATCGTGCCCGAGATGCAGGGGCACGGCCACACCGCCGACACCGACCGCCCGATCCGCTACGAGACGATGGCCGACGACGTCGCCGCCCTGCTCGGCCACCTCGGCATCGAGCAGGCCGACGTCTTCGGCTACAGCATGGGCGGCGGCGTCGCCATCCGGCTGGCGATGCAGCACCCGGACCTCGTCCGCAAGCTCGTCTCCGCCTCGGCGTCCACCACCAGCGAGGGGATGTACCCGGAACTGCTGGCGATGATCGAGACCATCACGCCGGAGATGATGATGGCCGCGCCCTTCTACGCGGAGTACGTGCAGATCGCGCCGAACCCGGACGGTTTTCCCACGCTCGTGGAGAAACTGAAGGACCTCGACGCCCAGCCGTTCGCCTGGCCCGACGACGAGGTCCGCGCCATCCCCGCGCCCACGCTGCTCATCTTCGGCGACGCCGACATCATCACCCCCGACCACATGGTCGAATTGTTCCGGCTGCGCGGCGGCGGCGTCGCCGGCGACCTCGTGGGCCTGCCGCCCGCCCAGCTCGCCGTCATCCCCGGCGCAAGCCACATTGGCGTCATCCAGCGGGCCGACTTGCTCCTGCCGATGATCGAGACGTTCCTCGCCGCACCGATGCCCGGAGCGTAGTGCCGAGTGCCGAGTCGGCACGTCGGCGGGTCGGCAAGCACGACGCAGCACCCAGCACCAACCCGGCACTCGGCGTTCGCCATTTCGCGCAGCGTCCCACGGAGGCCCCTCATGACCGATACCACGTCCACCAAACGCGGCGAGCGCATCGCCGCCGACCTCGAAGCGATCAACGCCCGGGTCGCCGCCGCCATCGAGGGCTGCACCGACGAGCTGTGGACGCGCCAGACCGCCGCCGAGGGGTGGCCGGTCGGGGTCGTCGCCCACCACATGGCCGAGGTCCAGCGGTTCTTCGCCGGCGTCCTCGCTTCGGTGGGCAGCGGCGGCGTGCCGACTGCCCTGACGTCGGCGTTCATCGACGAGAACAACGCCCGCCACGCGCAGGCCGCGGCGGGGGTCGGCAAGGACGAGACCCTCGCCCTTTTCCGGTCGGCCGGCGCGGACGCCGCGCGGGCACTGCGCGGCCTCGACGACGCCCGGCTCGACGCAATCGCGGTCGAGATCGACGGCCAGGGACTGACCGCCGCGCAGGCGGCCGAGTTCGGCCTGGTCGGCCACTTCGAGGAACACCTCGCCAGCATCCAGGCCACGCTGTCGGCGTAGGCAACGCATCGAATGGCGTCCGTTACCCGGTTCCAGGCGAGCCTCCGACACATGAGGAAGACCCCATGCGTGCACAGGTCCTGTTCATCCAGGGCGCGGGGCGCGGCGCGTACGAGGAGGACGAACGGCTGGCCGCAAGCCTCCGGCGCTCCCTCGGACTGCGCTTCGAGGTCCGGTATCCCGCGATGCCGAACGAAGACGACCCGCACTTCGAGCGGTGGCGGCAGCGCATCGACCAGGAGTTGGCCGACATGCCGAAACCGGTGGTGCTCGTCGGCCATTCGTTTGGCGCGTCGGTGCTCGCGAAGTGGTTGAGCCAACGGGAGGGCGACGACGCCATCGCTGGGGTGTTCCTGGCTGCGAATCCGTTCTGGGGCGGCGATGGCTGGCGGTACGAGGGCTACGAGGAACTGGCGCCGCCGCCCGGGTTCGCCGGTTTCTCCGAAGGCATGCCCGTCTACCTGTACCACTGCCGCGACGACGCGATCGTGCCGTTCGATCACCTGGCGCTCTGGGCGCGCTCCCTGCCGCGGGCGACGGTGCGCGCGTTCGACAACGGCGGTCACCAGTTCGACGACGACCTGTCCGCGGTGGCGCGGGACATCGAGCGCGTTGCGGACCTTCCTCCATCGTCGCCGCACGATTGAGGACGCCGTCGCCGCGCAACCTCCGTCGCGGGGCGCATTCCAACGACCCTCATCCCGAACACTTGTGCGATGTACGTACATCCGGCAGAATGCGTGTGCCTCGTTGTCGATTTCCCCGGACCCCGTTCGACAACGTCGTGGAGGCGCCATCCCGCAGGCGTGACGGCTCCGCACGCGCGAGGAGGAAAACCGAGCATGGGAGGCGTACGAGTCCTGGTCGGTACGCGCAAGGGCGCGTTCATCCTGACATCGGACGAAGCGAGGAAAGAGTGGGACGTCTGCGGTCCGCACTTCGCGGGCTGGGAGATGTTCCACATGAAGGGGTCGCAGGCCGACCCGAACCGCATCTACGCATCGCAGACCAGCGGCTGGTTCGGGCAGGTCATCCAGCGGTCCGACGACGGCGGCAAGACGTGGAACCCGGTCGGCAACGCCTTCGTCTACGACGGCGACGCCGGCACCCACCAGTGGTACGACGGCACCCAGCACCCGTGGGAATTCGCCCGCGTCTGGCACCTCGAACCGTCGCCCACCGACCCCGACACCGTCTACGCCGGGGTCGAGGACGCCGCCCTCTTCAAGTCCACCGACGCCGGCCAGACCTGGGCGGAACTACCGGGTCTGCGCGCCGTCAAGGGTCCGCTCTGGCAGCCCGGGGCCGGCGGCCTCTGCCTGCACACCATCGTGCTGGACCCGAACGACCCCAACCGCATCGTCGTCGCCATCTCCGCCGCCGGCGTCTTCCGTACCGACGACGGCGGCGACACCTGGCGGCCGATCACCAAAGGACTCCGCTCCGAGTACGAGCTGCCCGACCCGGATGCCGATGTCGGCCACTGCGTCCACTGCATCGCCATGCACCCGGCCAACCCGGACGTGCTCTACATGCAGAAGCACTGGGACGTGATGCGCTCCGACAACGGCGGCGACCTCTGGCACGAGGTCAGCGGCAACCTGCCCAGCGACTTCGGCTTCCCGATCGCCGTGCACGCCCACGAGCCGGAGACGATCTACGTCGTCCCCATCAAGAGCGATTCCGAGCACTACGTGCCGGACGGCAAGTTGCGCGTGTACCGGAGCAAGACCGGCGGCGACGAGTGGGAAGCCCTCACCAACGGGTTGCCGCAGGAAGACTGCTACGTCAACGTCCTGCGCGACGCGATGGCCGTCGATCGCCTGCCCTCCGGCGGCGTCTACTTCGGCACCACCGGCGGGCAGGTCTACGGCTCGGCCGACGGCGGCGACACCTGGACGGCGATCGTGCGCGACCTGCCCTCGGTCCTGTCGGTGGAGGTGCAAACCCTGCCATGATCCGGGTCATGCTGCCGCAGCACCTGCGGACCCTCGCCCAGACCGGCCGCGTCGTCGAGTTCGACCTCGCCGGCCACCCCACCCAGGCGGCCGTGCTCGACGCGCTGGAGGCCGCCTATCCCGTCCTTCGCGGCACGATCCGCGACCCGGCGACCCGGAAGCGCCGGCCGCTGGTGCGCTTCTTCGCCTGCGGCGAGGACCTTTCGCACGAGGAACCGGACGCCCCGCTGCCGGCGGCGGTGGCGACCGGGGCCGAACCGTTCATGGTCATCGGCGCGATGGCCGGCGGCTGACGAAGTGCCGAGTGTCGAGTTACGGAGTCGGCAAGTCGGCAAGCACGGCTGGTGCGCGCCGAACGGGCCTACCATTCTCGGCACTCGGCACTCGGCACTCGGCACTCGGCACTCGGCACTCGGCACTCGGCACTCGGCACTCGAAGGAGACCCGCGTGAAGTACATGCTCCTCATCTACGGAAGCGAAACCGCGCTCGACGACGCCGCTCGCGGCGCGTGCTACGAGGAATCCGCCGGGCTGGCCCGCGACCTCGCCGCCGCCGGCCAGCACCTCGGCGCGTCGCCGCTGCACCCGGTGGCCAGCGCCACCAGCGTGCGCCTGCGCGACGGCAAGCGCATGGTCACCGACGGTCCCTTCGCCGAAACCCGGGAGCAACTGGGCGGTTACTACCTCGTCGATGTCCCGAACCTCGACGAGGCCATCAACATCGCCGCCCGCATTCCCGGCGCGCGCTGGGGCACCGTCGAGATCCGCCCGGTCCTCGAAATCCCCGGCCTGCCGGAGGACGAGGCGTAGCCGCCACGCCGCCACCCGAGCGGGGAGGGCCGGTCGATCCCGCGCCCTCCCCGCGGCGCGTCCGGCAATCGCCCAGACAGGCGGCAACGAGGCCATTGTCGATTTCGCCGCTCCCCGTTCGACAACCTGACGCCACGGGGACGACTCGTGGTCACGGAAAGGCATCGGCCGGGGCATCCGGGCCGGCCGGAACGCAGGAGCCAGGCATGATCGGTTCGGCCAACCCAGCCACACGATGCGCGAAAGCCGCCCCTCCCATCGGTGAACGCGGCGTCCAGGCCCAGCACTAGCGGCGGTTCCCGGCGCGGCGGCGGCGTTCCCCACCCGGAGCGCCTGCGCCGCGTTCCCGGCCACGACCCGGAGGAGCCGATGCGCTATCTGTGCCTGGTCTACCTCGACGAAGAAAAACTCGACGCCCTCGGGCCCGGCGCGTGGGACGAGGTGATGCGCGAAACCGTCGCCTGTGACGAGGATCTGCGGGCGAGCGGGCGCTGCCTCGCCTCGGGCGCGCTGCAACCGGTGGAGATGTCCCTCACCGTCCGGGTGGGGCGCGGCGGCGTCACCGCCGTGGACGGCCCCGCGACCGGCGAATGGCGGCAGATCGGCTGGTTCATGCTGCTCGAAGCGCGGGACCTGAACGAGGCGATCCGCATCGCCGCGCGATTGCCGTCGGCCAGCCTCGGCGCGGTGGAGGTCCGGCCGCTAGCCGAACCGGTCCCCGTGACGGCCGCCGGCTGGGCCTCGCACCTCCGCCACCTGGTCATCGAGTAGCGCGTCATCCCGCACCCGCTCCGCGCCCGCAGGGCCGGGGCCAGCGGAGCCGTTTGTCCCGGATCGGGCGCATGTTCCCCACGGAGTCCCGGATGTCGAACCCCGACCGCGAGCAGGACCGCCGCGGACACGCGGAACCCGCAACGAAGGAGCAGCCCATGCGCAAGATCGTCGCCGGTCTCTTCGCCTCCCTCGACGGCGTCTACGAGGAGCCGGGCGACTGGCACTTCCCCTGGTTCGACGACGCGATGGGCGCCGCCGTCGGCGCCCAGATGCAGGCGACGGACGCGATGCTGCTCGGCCGCGTCACCTGGCAGGAGTTCGCCGGTTACTGGCCGAGCCAGACCCCGGAAGAGAACGACATCGCCGGCCATATGAACGGCATCCAGAAGTACGTCGTCTCCAACACCCTCGACACCGTCGATGCCTGGCAGCACTCGGCCCTCGTCTCCGGCGACGTCAACGCCGAACTCGCCCGGCTCAAGCAGCAACCGGGCAAGGACATCGGGATCACCGGCAGCGGCGAACTCGTCCGCACCCTGCTGCGCGACGGCCTGCTCGACGAACTGCGCCTGCTCGTCCACCCGGTCGTGGTCGGCCGCGGCAAGCGTCTGTTCCCGGACGGCTTCGGCCAGATCCCGCTGGACCTGGTCTCGTCCGAAACGTTCCCAACCGGCGTGCTCTACCTCACCTACCGCCGGGCCGAGGATGCCGGGACCGCGGCGGAGCCGGCGACCATCCACTGATCCGACCCCACACGAGATCCGCTGAAAGGAATTCCTCGCCGTGACCGACGCCGCACCGTTCGTCCTCCCTGCGCCACGCTTCGAGACCCGCGACGCCTTCGTCGCCGCCGGCCTGCGCGAACGCTACCGCTTCGCGGATGGCAGCCCCGCAGACGCCGTCGCCGCCCAGTGGGGCCGCTTCGCCCCTCGGCTCGGGACGATCCCCGGCGCCGTTCCCGGCGCCGACTACGGCTTCTGCTTCATGGGCGAAGACGGCTTCGACTACCTCTGCGGCGTCGAGATCGCCGCCGGCGCCGACCCCGAAGGGCTCGCCGTCGCCCGCGTCCCCGCCCTCCGCTACGCCGTCTTTCCCCACGACCGCCACATCGCCGAGTTCCCGCTCACCATCGACGCCATCTTCGGGGAATGGCTGCCGGCATCCGGCCACGCGCTCGCGCAAAGCGACGGCGCACCCGGGATCGTCGAGCGCTACGGCCCCGGCTACGACCCGGCAGCCGGCATCGGCGACATCGAGATCTGGATTCCGCTCGCCGCGAGCGAGTGACCGGCATCGTGCCGCGCCATCGATCGCTTTGCCCGTCCTACCTCCGCACGGCTGCCGCGCACTCCGGTACGCGCCGCCCCGGCGTCACCACGCCCATCCCCGTGTCATCCCGAGCCTGTCGAGGGATCTCGTCTTTCCTCGCCGGGGATGACCACGAGATCCCTCGACAGGCTCGGGATGACAC
>JAFAEX010000022.1 GCA_023423795.1 Chloroflexota bacterium
ATCCCGCGTGGCGGCCGCCCACCCGGCGCAAGCCGACCCGGCGCCGTCCACGGTCGCGACGGGGGGCGTCGCCTCGCGCCGGGCGGCCGGGGCGCTGCCGGGGAGAAGCACAGCCGCCGCGCCGGTGAAGCCGACCGGCCACGGTTGGCCCGCGGCCCCTCCTTCGCCGTAGAGTGCGCCGGTGAAGCGCAGGCGCAAGGCCGCGTCGGCGTGGCCGAACCGGAACGATTCGCCATCGACGGCGAACGTCGCGGCCTGCTGCTGGACCAGCGCGCCGTCGCCGACGACCGCGCCGAGTGTTGGCGACTGGCGCTGCACCACCGTAGCCAGCGAGAGCGCGTAGGCGGCCAGCGCGTCCCCTTGGGCAAAGGAGGCAGGATCGCCCCACGACGCGCCGCCGACCGGGTTGTAGTGGATGTCGAACTCCCCGTCGCCGGAAAAGGTGGTCACGTCGCCGCGGGCATCGAGGGTCGCGGCGGGAAGTTCAGCGGTCCACGTGAATGCCGCCGTTGCTTCGGAGGCGGCGCCCGACGGGAAGACGAGATCGCTCCCGAGCCCAATGACGCCTTCGAGGTAGCCGAACAGGCGAACGGCGTCCGGCCCGATCTCGCCGCGACCGACGAGGCGCAAAGACGCATCGCCCGGCGGCCCCGCGCCGACTTCGGACGGGGCATCCTGCGCCGAAACGACCGCCGGGCGGTTCGGCGCGAGGGCCGGCAGGAGCGCGGCGCCGGTGGCGAACGCCATCCAACGGACCGCGACGCGACGCTTCATGGGGCACCCCCGGCTCGTCGGGCATGGCCCGACCGGCCGGCCACGCCACCGCTGGCGCGATCGTAGCAGAGCGGCCGGGAAGCCGGGCTTAAGCGCCGGAGCGTATGAGAAGATGGGCGCAGCCGCCGGACCGGACGCCCCGGCCCGGGGACCGTCGTTCGGTCGAGGTCGTTGTTCGTGTCCCACCCCACGCCGCTCCGCGAGCCGGAACCCACGGCGTTCCTGTTCACCGACATCGAAGGGAGCACCCGGCTGTGGGAAGCGCAGCCGCGGGCGATGGGGCTCGCCCTCGCGCGCCACGACGCGATCCTGCGGGGGGCGATCGAAACGAGCGGCGGCCGCGTGTTCAAGACGGTAGGCGACGCGTTCTGCGCCGCCTTCGCCGACCCGCTGCAGGCGACGCTGGCGGCGATCGATGCCCAGCGGGCGCTCGCGTCGGAGGCGTGGACGGGCGTGCCCGGAATCGTCGTGCGGATGGCGATTCACGCTGGAGTGGCCGAGGAGCGGGACGGCGACTATTTCGGCCCGCCGTTGAACCGGGTGAGCCGGTTGCTGTCGTTGGCGAGCGGCGGGCAGGTCCTCATGTCGGGTCCGGCCGCCGACGCCATGCGCGCCCGGCTGCCGGCGGACGCCGCGCTGCTGGACCTCGGCCACCACCACCTCAAGGACCTACAGGATCGGGAGCATATCTGGCAACTGGTCGCGCCCGGGCTGCGCGAATCATTCCCGGTATTGCGGGGAGCGGGCGCGTTCCGGCACACGGTCCCGGAACCGCCGACACCCCTGATCGGCCGCGAGGCGGAGATCGCGGCTGCGGCCGAGGCGCTGGGCGTTGCCAACCCCGGAGCCAACGGCGCGCGGTTGCTGACGCTGACCGGGCCGGGCGGGGCGGGCAAGACCCGGCTCTCGATCGCCTTGGCCGCCGAGTTGGGTTCCCGCTGGGCGGATGGCCCGGCCTTCGTATCGCTCGCCCACATCACCGACCCCGCCCTCGCGCCGCTGGAAATCGCCGCCCGGCTGGGGCTCACCGAGACCGGTGGGAACGGGCTTGACGCGCTGGTGGCGTTCCTCCGCCCGCTGTCGCTGCTGCTGGTGCTCGACAACCTCGAACAGGTGATGGACGCGGCAGACGTGGTGGCCGAATTGCTGGCGACCTGCCCGCGGCTGGCGATCGTGGTCACCTCCCGTGAACGGCTGCGGCTGCGCGGCGAACGCGAACTGCCGGTGCCTCCGCTGGCGCTGCCGTCGCCCGCCGGAGGAATGACTGGGCGGCCGCTGGACGGGGAGATGCTGGCGGCCGCCGAAGCGTCCCCCGCCGTACGCCTGTTCGCGGAGCGGGCGCGGGCGGCACGGCCGGGGTTCGCGCTGGACGAGGACAGCCTGCCGGCGGTCGTCCAGTTGTGCCGGGCGCTGGACGGGTTGCCGCTCGCGATCGAACTGGTGGCGGCGCGGACGCGGCTGCTGTCTCCGCGCGCGCTGCTGGATCGCTTCGACCGTCGGCTCGACCTGCTGTCCGGCGGCGCGCGCGACCTGCCGCCGCGCCACCGCGCGATGCGCGACACGATCGCCTGGAGCGTGACGCTGCTCGACCCGGACGAGCGGCGCACCTTCGCCCGCCTCGCCGTCTTCGCCGCCGGCGCCACGCTCGACGCCGCCGAGGCGGTCGCGAGTCGAGGAGCCGAGCAGCCGGGCAGTCGAGACGAACGCACCGCAACCGAGGCGTTTGTGCCGGCGCTGGACTCGATCTCGTCGCTGGCCGACAAGAGCCTGGTCCGGATCGAGGACGGAGCGGACGGCGAGCCGCGCCTTGCGATGCTGGAGACCATTCGCGCCTACGCAACCGAGGTGCTGGCGGCAAGCGGCGAAGCGGAGGATGCGGCGGATGCGCACGCCGCGTGGTTCCTCGGCCTCGCCGAGACCGCCGCGCCGCTGATCGACGGCCCCGAGCAGCGGGCGTGGCTCGACCGGCTGGAAACGGAGCACCCGAACCTGCGTTCCGCCCTGGCCCGGCTTGCGGACGCCGACGACCCAACGCCGGCCTTGCGGCTGGCCGCCGCGCTGTGGCGGTTCTGGTGGCTGCGCGGCCACGCCGCCGAGGGTCGCGGGAGCCTGGAACGGCTGCTGGCGCTGCCGGCAACGCCGAGCGGACCGATCCGGGTAGCGGCGCTCAACGGGGCCGGCACGCTGGCCGAAGCGATGGGCGACCGCCCGGCCGCGGCGGTGCTGCACGAACAGGCGCTCGCCGAAGCGCGCCGCGGCGGGGACTCGCGCGGCATCGCCCGCTCGCTGGACAACCTCGGGGTGCTGGCGATCGACGCCGGCGACTTCGAACGCGCGCGCTCGCTATTGCAGGAAGCGGTCCAGGTGGCGAACGCTGCCGGGGACGCGGCCGGCCTCGCCACCGCGCTGAACGACCTCGGGCAGACCGCCTACTGGCTGGGCGACCACGAGGGCGCCGTCGCCTGCATGGAACGCTCGCTTGCGGAGTTCCGCCGGCTGGGCGACGAATCCCACACGGCGCGGGTGCTCAACAACCTGGGCAAAATCGCCCACGACGGCGGCGACCCGGCCCGGGCGCAGCCGCTCTTCGCCGACGCGCTGCGGCGGCACCGGACGGTCGGGGATCGGCCGGGGATCGCCAGCACGCTCAACAACCTCGCCGAGGTGGCGCGGGCGACAGGCGAACCGGAGTCGGCATTCGCCCTCTATTCGGAAAGCCACGCGATCGCGCTGGAAACCAACAGCCGGCCTATCGCGGCCGTCGCGCGGGAGAACTACGCCTCGCTGGCCCGCGAGCAGGGACGGTTGCGCGATGCGGCGGAGGCCTACCGCGATGCGCTGCGGATGTACCTCTGGATGGAGGATGCCGAAGGGATCGCGGCCTGCCTGTCCGGGCTGGCGGCGGTCGCCCTGGCGGAGGGCGACGCGCCGCAGGCCGCCCGCCTGCTCGGCGCGTCCGCCGGCATACCCGAAATCGACCCCACACGGCTACCGGAAGATCGAACGGCAGCGGAGACGTTTGGCGCGATCTGCGCCACGCTCGGCCCCGAACGGGCGGCGGCCGAGTGGCGCACGGGCGCGGCAACGCCGGTCGAGCGATTCGCCGCGGAGCCGCTGCCGGGCATCCTCGCCGGGCTCCTCGGCCGCTGAACCCGGCCTACGCTGCCAGTACCGTCATCCCGAACGGCGCATGGCCGCTCGGCTCGCCTGCCTGCGCGTGGGTCAGCCGCCGACCTCGATATCCGCCACGATCCACTGCATGTCGCCGGCGACGATGGTGGCGAACGCTTCGTATTCGAACGCTTCGTCGCCGGCCGCCGGATCGGCATCCTCCCGCGCGGCGGCGGTGTTGACCTCGATCTCGACGCGGTCGAGACCGGAGCCGGGGCGGCCGCCGTCGAACGCGCGGGCGACGAAGGGGTAATCGCCCTCCCCGTTCACGCTCATCCGGCCGCGAATCTCCGCCCCGTCGGTGCGGTTCGGGATCGGGATGCACTGGATGACGTCGAGCGCCTCCAGCCGGAGGTCGGTCCCGGCCTCGATCCAGGTAATTCGGCCGAGCACCAGCGATTCCCCGTCGGCCAGTTGGAGGGCGGAGGCGAAGAGACCGAAGTTGGCCAGCCGCGGTTCGGGCCCGGTTTCCAGTTGGGCGAGCCCGCCGCCGCTCATGCCGCGCTGGAACATCGTCTTCGCCCGCGTGCGCTCGGCGCCGGGGATCGCGAGCACGGCGGCGGCGAGGCCGGCCGCCAGCAGCGACCGCCGCGGCGCGGGTCGGGTGGTGATGGCGTCCATGCCGGTACTCCTTCGCGCGTGGTTGCCGCCCCTGGGCGGCGTCGCCGGGCGGCGTGCCCAAGGCGATTCTATCCGCGCCGGTCCGCGCGGGGCGGGCGCGGCGCTGCCTGGAGGATGCCCCAGTCGGCACGAAAACGAAGCCAACCGCTTGACAAGGAGCGGGCAGCATCGGATACACGGGTGGTTGCGCCCGTCGCCGCGCCATCGCGCCCATCCAACCGGAGGCGTCCACGATGCCCGCCGTCGCCGATCCGACGTTGCTCGGCACGCTCGACCTGTTCCAAGGCCTGTCGCCGGCGGACCTGGCGCGGGTGAATGGGCTGCTCGGGCGCACCGCGTTCCCGGCCGGCGCGGCGATCTTCACCGCGAGCCAGCCCGGCGAAATCGCCTACGTGGTGCTGGCCGGCACCCTGAAGGTCTCGGTCGTGCAGCCGAACGGGCACGAGTTGATCCTGGCGCTGCTTGGCCGCGGCGAGATCGTCGGCGAACTGGCGATGGCCGACCGCGGCGTGCGCTCCGCCGACGTCGTCGCGATCGAGCCGGCCACGCTGCTCTGGATCGACCGCAATGCACTCACCCAGATCCGCCGCGACCTGCCGCAAGTGACGGAGAACCTGCTGGTCCTGATGGCGCGGCGGCTGCGGCTGGCCAACGCCCAACTGGAAGCGATCGCCACGCTGGACGTCCACGGCCGGGTGGCGCGGCAGTTGCTGGCGCTCGCCGACGCCTACGGCGCACCGGTGCCCGGCGGTGTGCAGATCCCGATCCGGCTGACGCAGGGGGACCTCGCCGCGCTGGTCGGCGCCACCCGCGTGCGCGTGAATGAAGTGCTGGTTGGCTTCAAGCGGCGCAAGCACGTCTCGGTGGACGGCCGCTACCGGGTCACGATCCACGACCGGGAGGCGCTGGAAGCGTTCTGCACCTGAGGATGGCGCTCGTCGGCGCTGGCTCCCGTCATCACGCATCCCCCGCCAATTCTCTACCCGCGACTGCCCCATCACATGCAGGGGAGGGACCTGTGCCCTCCCCTGCATGTGATCGTATGCAGACCAGGGAGGGCACAGGTCCCTCCCCTACGTCCGGCAGACGGATCGCCGCGCTGTTCGACCGATTCTCGCAACGAGACGCACGCTACGGTCGAGTGGCGCGGTTCGCGTCGTCCGTTGCACGGTGGAACCCGGAACGGGCCGGCATCCCCCACCGCTCGCCCCACGCGAGCAACGCGAGGGCGATGCCCGCGCCCCACAGCCAGCCGCCGAGGACATCGGACGGCCAGTGCGCGCCGAGGCGGACCCGGCTCCAGCCGATGCCGAACGCCAGCAGCACCAGCAACGCCTGGACGATCCGCAGCGGCCAACCGGGCCGCATAACGAGGGCCAGCGCCGCGGCGATCACCGGGAACAGCAGCATCGCGCCGAACGCGTGCCCACTCGGGAAACCCAGCCCGGCGGCGCGCTCGATGATCTCGGCGACGTCCTCCGGCGGGCGCGCCCGGCCGACGACCGCCTTCATCGGCCGGTTGATCCCGTGCAGCAAGGAAGCGGCGACCACGACCGCGGCCGGCGCACGCGCGCCGATCCGCCAGAGCCAGGCGGCGATCGCCAGCGCGATCAGCAGCGACGGGATAAACAGGCCGATCCACGACAGCGCCTGCGCCAGCCGGATCGTCCACGGCGGTTCGGACTGCACCCAGGCCATCACCGGCACGTCCCAGGCAAACGGCTGCCCGGCCGCCGAGAGCAGCGAGAGCGCCAGCGCCGCGATCAGCAGCACCCCGATGGGCACGGCGGTCGTCCAGGGAATGCGGCGCGGGCGCGCGCGGCGCGCGCCGTCCGTGCCCTCCGGTCCCGTCATCCCGCCTCCATCGATCCCCATCGTCCCCAAAGCCTTGACAAATCTCCCACTTCGCCGGTACCGTGGGCCCACCTCGGTTCATGCGGGCGATTTTGCGTCGTGCCCGAAGGGAACGTTACCGGAAATGCTGCACCTGCCGTCGCCGCGACCGCGCAAGCGTACCTGCCGAACGGGCGCTCCCCGTTCGGTCAAGTAGGATCCGCGCCCCGA
Source organism: Chloroflexota bacterium (assembly GCA_023423795.1). Taxonomy (GTDB): domain Bacteria; phylum Chloroflexota; class Chloroflexia; order Thermomicrobiales; family UBA6265; genus CADCWF01. Next base: position 6,631 of record JAFAEX010000022.1, read on the forward strand.
CCCGAGGGCGCGTTGCTCGCGGTTCGGTCTACGGCAACGATCACAGGAGCGGCAGATGGACGGCATCCGGTACACCCCGAAGAAGGTGGCGCTCGCCTACTCCGGCGGGCTCGACACCTCCTGCATCATCCCCTGGTTGAAGGAAAACTTCGACGACTGCGAGGTCATCGCGGTCGCGGTCAACGTTGGCCAGCCGGACGACATGTCGCAGGTCGAGGCCAAGGCGCTCGCCTCCGGCGCGTCGAAGTGCTACGTCATCGACGCCCGCGAAGAGTTCGTCGCCGACTACGTCTTCCCCACCCTGCGGGCCGGCGCCATCTACGAGCGCAAGTACCTGCTCGGCACCTCCATGGCCCGCCCGGTGATCGCGAAGCACCAGGCCGAGATCGCGCTGCTCGAAGGCTGCGACGCCCTCGCCCACGGCTGCACCGGCAAGGGCAACGACCAGGTCCGCTTCGAACTCACCTACCAGGTCTTCGCGCCGCAACTGCAGATCATCGCGCCGTGGCGGATGTGGCACATCCGCTCCCGCGAGGACGCCATCGAGTACGCCGCCGCGCACGACGTGCCGGTCGTGGCCACCAAGACCAAGATCTACTCGCTGGACGGCAACCTCTGGCACCTGTCCCACGAGGGCGGCGCACTGGAGGACCCGTGGAACGAGCCGCCGGACGACGCCTTCGGGCTCTCGGTGCGGCCGGAAGACGCGCCGGACCAGCCCGCCTACGTGACGATCTCGTTCGAGCAGGGAACGCCGGTGGCCCTCGACGGGCAGCCGATGGGACCGCTGGACCTGGTCTACGCGCTCAACGAACTCGGCGGCGCGCACGGCGTCGGCCGGATCGACCTGCTGGAGAACCGGCTGGTCGGGATGAAGAGCCGCGGCGTCTACGAGACGCCCGGTGGCACGATCCTTGTAACCGCCCACCGCGAGTTGGAGCACCTGACGCTCGACAAGATGACGATGCGCCAGAAGGACCAACTCGCGCTGACCTACGCGGATCTGGTCTACAACGGCCAGTGGTTCTCGCCGCTGCGGGAGGCGCTGGACGCGTTCGTCGCGAAGACGCAGGAGCCGGTCACCGGCGACGTGCGGATGAAGCTGTACAAGGGAACCGCCTCGGCGGTCGGCCGGCGCTCGCCGTACGGCCTCTACCGCGAGGATCTCGCCACCTTCGGCGAGGACGACGTCTACCGCCAGGCCGACGCCGAGGGCTTCATCCGCCTCTTCGGCCTCGGGCAAAAGGTGGCGGCCGCCCGCGACCGGCGGCTGCAGGAACAGGAACTATCAGCGGGGGTGCAGGCATGACCCGGATTGGCCTTGCAGTGGGGAGCGAATCCCGCTCTCCGCTGGGGCCGTTGGCGCACCGGCGGTCCCGTCCGGTGCGCTGACGGCCGATCCTCGGACCGATCAGCGCGATTCGACGCGAGCACCACAACCGAATCCCGCGCCGCCGGATGGTTCGGCGGCATTCCCGCAACGACGGGGACCAGTAGGGACGAGCGACGCCAGAGCGATCCGGGGACGGTGGGAGCCCGGAACCGGCGGATTCGTCCCGAACGCGCCCCGGAGCGGCCGTCCGAAGAAAGCGCCGGCATCGACCGGCCGCAAGTAGGCACGGGTGGGTGGCTCCCACGAGCGCAACAGCCGAGAGTGGCGCAGGCCCGGGGCGTTCCCGGCAACCTTCGTCAGAGGGGTGGTACCACGGGGAACGACGCTCCCCGTCCCTTCGGTCCGGTCGCGACCGTCCGCGCCGGCGCCGGGCGTCTTGCCATCGGCACCCGAAGGGGGTCCACCATGTACGAGGCGACCATCGCCCCGGCCGCCGCGCCGTCCGCCGCCAAGCCCGAGTTGAAGACCGTTGGACCCCTCGCCGACCCGCTGGCCGGCGGGCTGGAGCCGCGCGTCCTCTCGCTGGGCGGGCCAGCCCCGGAGCGGCTGCCGACCTTCACCATCTCGACCCGGCTGCAGGGGCGCTCGGTCCTGACCGACACCGACCTGACGCCGGACGAGATCGGCGAGGTGCTGGAAACCTCCGCCCGGCTCAAGGCGCTGCGGCGGGCGGGCAAGCCCCATGCCTACCTCAACGGCAAGACCCTCGGCATGATCTTCCAGCACCCGAGCACGCGGACCCGCGTCTCGTTCGAGGCGGGCATGGCGCAACTCGGCGGGCAGGCGATCTTCCTCGGCGTCAACGACCTCCAGATGAAGCGCGGCGAGACCATCGCCGACACCGGGCAGGTGCTGTCGCGGTACGTGGACGCCATCGTCGCCCGCGTCGCGAAGCACGGCGACATCCAGAGCCTCGCCGAAGCGTCGACGGTGCCGGTCATCAACGGCCTCACCGACAAGGCTCACCCGATGCAGGCGCTGTGCGACCTGCTGACGCTGCAGGAGCAGTTCGGCGGCCTGAAGGGGCTCAAACTCGCCTACCTCGGCGACGGCAACAACATGGTCCACTCGCTGATGCTGGCCGGCGCCGCGATGGGCGTCTCGGTGGTCGCCGCCACCCCGGCCCAGTTCGCGCCGGACCCGGAGGTGGTCAAGCAGGCCCAGTGGCTGGCCGCCGCCTCCGGCGCGGGCAACACCGTCACGGTGACCGAGGACCCGATAGAAGCCGCCGAGGGCGCGGACGCGGTCTACACCGACGTCCACGTCTCGATGGGCCAGAAGGACGGCGCGGCGCGAGCCGTCGCGCTGGCGCCCTTCAAGGTCTCGCAGCAGGTGATGGGCGCGGCCCGGCCGAACGCGGTCTTCATGCACTGCCTGCCGATGCACCGGGACGAGGAGGTCGAGGCCACGGTCGCCGACGGCCCGCAGTCAATCATATTCGACCAGGCGGAGAACCGGCTCCACGTCCACAAGGCGGTCCTGCTGCACGCGCTGTGCAGCACGCCGCAGGGGCTGTAGCCGGCATGAGCTTCGCCGTCGCGCCCGACCACGAACGCGGCACGGACCCGGGCACGGAGCCCGCGCTCGGCCACGCCCACCAGCCGGCGGAAACGCTGGAGGACACCCCCATGCCCGCCGCGGTCGCCGCCGGCCGGCTGCGCGGGCGCAGCGTGCTCTCCGACCTCGACGTGTCCCCGGCCGACATCGACGACCTGCTGGCCACCGGCGCGTGGCTGAAAGCGCTGCGCGCGCGCGGGGTGCCGCATCCGTACCTGGCCGGCAAGACCCTCGGCATGATCTTCCAGCACCCCAGCACGCGGACGCGCAACGCCTTCCAGGCGGGCATGGACCAACTCGGCGGCCACGCCACGTTCCTCGGCGCGAGCGAATCGCAGGTGACGCGGGGCGAAACCTTGCCCGACACGGCGGCGATCATGAGCCGCTATGTGGACGCCATCGCCGCCCGCTTTTCCCGCCACGACGACCTGGTGACGTTCGCCTCCGGGGCGGGCGTGCCGGTCTTCAACGCGCTGGACGAGCTGTACCACCCGGTCGAAGCCCTCAGCGACCTGCTGGCGCTCAAGGAGCGCTTCGGAACGCTGGCCGGGCTGAAACTCGCCTACCTCGGCGACGGCAACAACGTCTGCCACTCCCTGATGCTCGCCGCGACCGCGGCCGGGCTGCACGTCGCGGTCGCCACGCCGCCGGCGTACCGGCCGAACCCCGACGTCGTCGAGGCGGCGCGGGCCCGGGCCGCCGCATCCGGCGGCAGCCTGCTGCTGACCGACGACCCGGCCGAGGCGGTCGCAAACGCCGACGCCGTCTACACCGACGTCCACGAATCCATGGGCGAACCGGACAGCGGGGCCAAGAAGGCCGCGCTCGCGCCCTACAAGGTGACCCAATCCCTGATGGACCGCACCGCGCCGCACGGCGTCTTCATGCACTGCCTGCCGATGCGGCGGGGCGAGGAAGTCGATGCCGAGGTGGCCGACGGACCGCGGTCCATCGTGTTCGAGCAGGCCGAACACCGCCTGCACATGCACAAGGCGCTCCTGCTGCTGACGCTGGGATGAGTTCCGGCGCGGCGGCCAGACCGCAACCGAGACGGCGATCGGCGAGACACGGGTTCCGCCGGGACGAGGAGAGGGAGGATGACGATGAACGGTGAATGCCCGGAGTGCGCGGCCAGCGTCGAGCTGGAAGGGGTGGAGCAAGGCGAGATCGTGACCTGCCCGGAGTGCGGCGTCGAGCTGGAAGTGCTCGGCACCAGCCCGCTCAGCCTCGGGCTGGCGCCGGAAGAGGGCGAGGACTGGGGCGAGTAGGGCTTCGCGAGTCGAGGAGTCGAGAAGGACGAGATCCCTCGACAGGCTCGGGATGACAAAGGATTGAGCACCGGCCGGGACAGACACGGACGGTGCGAACGCGAACGAAACGGGGATTGGAGAACGACGATGTCTACGGTGGGCGTGCTCTGCACGCGCGTGCGGGTCGAGGAGAAGCAGGTGATGGCGGCGCTGGTCGAGGCCGGCCTCCGCCCGCAGCCGATCCAGCCCGCCGGCCTGCCGCTGCCGCCGTTCCCGTCCCCGACGCCGATCCCGCCAGCCCCGGCGATGGCCGGTGGGCTGGCGGGCGGCATCGTCCTCGACCGCTGCCACAAGCGGGCCGCCGCGGCGGCGATCCTCGCCGCGCTGCGCGCCCACGGCGTCGAGATCCTCGACGCCGGGATGGCCGCGAGCGGGGACCGCCTCGCCGTTGCGACCGCACTGGCGCGGGCGGGCGTGCCCCGGCCGTGGACGAGCCTCGTGACCTGCGAATCGTCGGCGCTGGCCGCCGTCGAGCAGGCGGCGTGCCCGGCGACCTTGCTGCCGCTGGCGTGGGACAGCGCCCCGGTCGCGCTGCTGGACCGCGACACCGCCGAAGCCGTGATCGAGCACCGCGCCGTGCTGGGCTCCGGCGCCGAAGGGCTGGCGCTCGTGCAGCAGGGGTGCGCCCTGCACCCGGCGACCGTCTTCGTCGTCGGCGGCGAGGCCGTCGCGGTGGAGAGCGCCGCGCCGTCGGTCTCCGGCGAAGCGGTCGCCGTGGCCGAGGCCACCGCGCGGGCGCTGTACGCCGACGTCATCGGCGTCGTGGTGGCCGACAGCGCCGCCGGGCCGGTAGTGTGGGATGTGCTGCCCGCGCCGGATTTCCGCCACGCCACGGCGATCGCCGGCCGCTCGGTGGCCGAGGCGATCGCGGCGCTCGTCGCCGCGCGGATGTCCGCCGGCGTGTCGCTCGGGATGTCGTCGCTGGAGATCGAAGCGGCCTTCGCCGCGCTCAACGGCCAGAGCCATACCAGGGAGGGGGTGCGCGATGGCGTCGTCCTCTCCGCCTGAGGCCCTGACGGCCGAGGAGCAGCGGTTGCTGGCCAGCGAAGCCGACATCGAACTGCTGCGCCGGCTGGTCGAGATCGAGAGTTTGTCGGACCACGAAGGCGAGGCGGTCGCCGAACTCGTGCGGCAGATGGACGCGCGCGGGTTCGAAACCGAGATCGACAACGCCGGCAACGCCATCGGGCGCATCGGCTCCGGCGACCGGCACGTCGTCCTGCTCGGCCACATCGATACCGTGCCGGGCCGCATTCACGTCCGCATCGAGGACGGCGTCCTGCACGGGCGCGGCGCGGTGGACGCCAAGGGGCCGCTGTGCACCTTCGTGGCGGCAGCAGCCCTGGCCGCGCCGAACCTGAAAGCGCGGGTGACGGTCGTCGGCGCGGTCGGCGAGGAACGGATCGGGTCGCCCGGCGCAACCCGCGTCGCGCGCTGGCCCGCCCCGGATTTCTGCGTGATCGGTGAACCGAGCGGTTGGGACGCCGTCTGCCTCGGCTACCGGGGCACGCTCTCGTTCGTCTACGAACTGCACCAGGCCTCGCGCCACACCGCCGGGCCGGGCGAATCGGTCGGAGAGCAGGCGGTCGCCTTCTGGAACGGCGTCGTCGCCCACGCCGCCGCGCTGAACGAGGCCGCCGGGGCGACCACGACCTACACGACGCTCACCCCCACCCTGCGGTCGATCCGGACCGAGGGCGACGGGATGTACGACACCGCCACGATGTCGATCGGGCTGCGGATGCCGCCGGGGGTGGACGTCGAGGCGCTGCTCCACGCGCTGCACGACCTCGCCGGGGCGGCGACGCTGACGATCGACGGCATCCAGGAGGGGTACCGCTCGGACCGCAAGATGCCGATGGTGCCGCCCTTCCTGCGCGCGATCCGGGCCGCGGGCGGGACGCCGCGCTTCACGGTGAAACTGGGCACCTCCGACATGACGGTGGTCGGCCCGGTCTGGCGCTGCCCGATCCTCGCCTACGGGCCGGGCGATGCCTCGCTCGACCACACCCCGGAGGAGCGGATCGAACTGGCCGACTACGGCAAGGCGATCCGCATCCTCGCCGACGTGCTGGAGGCGCTGTAGCCGTGGCCACCCACCTCAACGGGACGGCGCCGATCCGGCTCGGCGTGCTCGTCTCCTACCTGCGGCCGGAAGAAAAACTGATCCTGGCGGCAGCGCGCGGCCGCGGCATCCCGGTCACGCCGCTGTTCGACAAGCAGCTGGTGCTGGACTTCTCGGCCCACTCGGCGGACGAAAGCGGCGTCCACGTCGATGTCGTGCTGGACCGCTGCGTGGCGCACGCCCGCGCCGGTTACGCGATCCAGGCGTTCGAGCGCTGGGGATTGCCGACGCTGAACACGGCCGAATCGGTGCGGCTGTGCGACGACAAGGCGATGAACTCGATGGCGCTGGAAGCGGCCGGCGTGCCGACGCCGCGCACGATCGTGGCGTTCACGGTCGAATCCGCGCTGGAAGCCCTGGAACTCGTCGGTTACCCGGCGGTGATCAAGCCGGTCGGCGGCTCGTGGGGCCGGCTGCTTGCCAAGGTGAACGGACCGGAGCAGGCGAAGGCCATCCTCCAGCAGAAGCAGGAACTCGGCTCCGTGCAGCACGGCGTCTACTACGTGCAGGAGTTCGTGACCAAGCCGGACCGCGACATCCGAGCCTACGTGGTGGGCGACAAGGTGCTGGCCGCCTCCTACCGGATGAGCGACCACTGGGTGACGAACGCGGCGCGCGGCGCGACGAGCCTCCCCTGCCCGATCACGCCGGAAATCGAGGAACTGTCGCTTCGGGCCTGCCGCGCGGTGCAGGCGAGGCTGGCCGGGGTGGACCTGATCGAGACGCCGGACGGGCTGAAGATCGTCGAGGTGAACTCCGGCGGCGAGTTCCGCGGGTTGATGAGCACCACCGAGGTGGACATCGCCGCCGAGATCGTGGCCGAAGCGCTCGAAACCGCGAAGCGCGCCCGGGAAAAGGGCAAGCCCTGCGCCCCGGCGGCGTCGGCAACGCGCTGACCGGGGCTGCGGCCACCGTTCCCGTCCGGACGAACGGGACCGCCGCCGGCGGCGTGCCGGCGGCTCGATGCGGCGTGTGTTGATGGTTTCGGATCGGGATCGACCGGCGCCCGGTGCCCGGGTTTCACCCCCCGGGCGTCACCGAGCGAGGCCGGCGCCGCAACCACTGCCGTGGGCAACAAAGGGCTGGGACACCAACCGATGAGCTCGATCGACATCCATCACAACGGAACCGAACCGGTCTCGGGCGAGGGCCTGACCGTGGGCATCCTCCTTTCCCGCGTGCGGGTGGAGGAAAAACTGCTGCTGCGCGAACTGGAAGGGCGCGGCGCGAACGTGGTCCGCTTCGACGACCGCCAGTTCGCGCTGGACATCGAGCAGCCGTCGCCCGAAATGGCCGCCTGCGACGTGTTCCTGGAGCGCTGCATCAACCACCTGCGCGCGCTCTACACGCTGCGCATGCTGGACAACTGGTCCATCCCCTGCGTCAACACGTACGAGGTAGCCAATACCTGCGGCGACAAGCTGCTCACCTCGGCGGCGCTGGAGCAAGCCGGGGTGCCGCAGCCACGGACGCTCATCGCCTTCACGCAGGAATCCGCGCTGCACGCCTGCGAAGAACTGGGCTACCCGGTGGTAATGAAACCGGCGGTCGGCTCCTGGGGCCGTTTGCTGGCCCGCGTCAACGACCGGGACGCCGCCGAGGCGCTGCTGGAGCACAAAGTCACGCTCGGGTCGTTCCACCACGGCGCGTTCTACATCCAGGAGTTCGTCCGCAAGCCGGGCCGCGACATCCGCTCGTTCGTGGTCGGCGGCGAGACGATCTGCGCCATCTACCGCGCCAGCGAGCACTGGATCACCAACACCGCGCGCGGCGGGCAGGCGACGAACTGCCCGGTGACGCCCGAGATCGACGAACTGTCGCGGGCCGCCGCCGCGGCGGTCGGCGGCGGCGTGGTCGCCATCGACCTGTTCGAGAGCGAGCGCGGCCTGCTGGTCAACGAGGTCAACTACACGATGGAGTTCCGCAACTCCATCGACACGACCGGGGTGGACATCCCCGGCAAGATCGTCGATCACGTGCTGCGGGTGGGCCGCGCCAACGCCGAGCGGAAGCGGCTGGCGGGCGAAGCGGCCGGCGCGCTGGCGGAGATCGCGGGATGACGCGGCCCTCCCCCTCCCTCGCCCTCGACTACGACGCGCTGGCAGCCGACTACGCGGCGCACCGCCGGGTCCACCCCGGCGTGCTGTCCGCGCTGCTGGAAACCGGCGCGCTCGGCCCGTCCTCGCGGGTGCTGGAGGTCGGGTGCGGCAGCGGCAACTACGCCGCCGCGATCCGCCGGGCGACCGGGTGCGCCGTCTCCGGGGTCGATCCCTCGGCGGGCATGCTGGAGCGGGCGCAGGCGCAGGAACCGGCGCTCGACCTGCACGAGGGGCGGGCCGAGGCGCTGCCGTTCGCGGACGGCGCGTTCGGTCTCGTCTACTCGGTGGACGTCATCCACCACGTCGCGGACCGGCCGGCGTTCTTCGCCGAAGCGGCCCGGGTGCTCGCGCCGGGCGGCCGCCTCTGCACGGTCACGGATTCGGCCGATGACATCCGGCGGCGCGTGCCGCTGTCCAGCCACTGGCCGGAAACGGTCGCGGTGGAACTGGCGCGCTACCCGTCGATCGGGACGCTCACCATCGAGATGATGGCGGCCGGGTTCGGCGCGATCTTCGAGGACCACGCGGAGACGTCGTACCCGCTGGCCGATGCCGCCCCGTGGCGGGACCGCGCCTTTTCCTCGCTCCACCTGATCGGCGACGAGGCGTTCGCGAGCGGGCTGGAGAACCTCGAAGCGGACATCGCCGCCGGGCCACTCGCCGGGCTGTCGCTCTACACGCTGCTCTGGGGCCAGTCGCGGGGCGCGGGGTGATCGAGCCGGATGACGCAGGGGAGGGACCCGTGCCCGCCCGTCGTGTTCCCCACCGGGCGAGGGAGGGCACGGGTCCCTCCCCTACGACCGATAGACCGGAGTCGGGTGCACGGTCCGGCTCGAGAACGACGAACGAGCCGCCACTGCGGCCAATGCAAAACGGGAGATTGGAACGATGACCGACGTATCGATCGTGGGCGGCAGCGGCTACGCGGGCGGCGAACTCGTCCGCCTGCTGCTGTTCCACCCGGACGTGACCATCAAGCAGGTGACGTCGGAGCGCAACGCCGGCAAGTTCGTCCGCGCGGTGCACCCGAACCTGCGCAAGGTGTCGGACCTCAAGTTCACCAGCGTCGAGGCGCTGGAGCCGGTGGACGTGCTCTTCGTGGCCACGCCGCACGGCGCGTCGATGAAGAAGATGGACGAGTTCCGGGAAAAGGCCCGGATCATCATCGACCTCTCGGCCGACTTCAGGTTGCGCAGCCCGGCCGACTACCCGCGCTGGTACGGGCACGATCACAGCCTGCCGGAGATGCTGGCCGAATTCACCTACGGCATCCCCGAACTTCACCGTGAGGAAATCCGCACCAGCGACCTGATCTCCTCGGCCGGCTGCATGGCGGCGACCACGATCCTCGGGCTCTACCCGCTGTTCCAGGCCGGGGTGGTCGATCTTTCGCGGCCGGTGGTCGCCGAGTGCAAGACGGGGTCGTCCGGGTCCGGCGGGTCGCCGAGCCTCGGATCGCACCACCCGGAGCGCACCGGCGCGATGCGTTCGTTCAAACCGACCGGGCACCGCCACTCGGCGGAAGTGATCCAGGAACTGACGGTCGATGGCAAGGCGCCCGAAGTTGCCTTCTCGGCCACGGCGGTCGAGGCGGTGCGCGGCATCCTCGCCACCTCGCACGTCTACCTGAACGAGCCGCTGGCCGACAAGGACCTCTGGAAGATCTACCGCGGGGCGTACAAGGACGAGCCGTTCATGCGGCTGGTCAAGGAGTCCTCGGGCGTCCACCGCTACCCGGACCCGAAGATCCTTTCCGGCACGAACTGGTGCGACGTCGGCTTCGAGCGCGACCCGCACTCCAACCGGCTCGTCGTCATGGCCGCGCTCGACAACCTGATGAAGGGCGCTGCCGGCCAGGCGGTGCAAGCCTTCAACATCCGCTGCGGTTACCCGGAAACGACCGCCATCGACTTCCCGGGGCTGCACCCCATCTGAGTGCCGAGTGCCGAGTGCCGAGTGCCGAGTGCCGAGTGCCGAGAATGGTAGGCCCGCTGGGCGGCGCGCGCCGTTCGTGCTTGCCGACCCGCCGACTTGCCGACCCGTCCACTCGGCGCCCGGCATTGGAGGACCGTGATGCTGGTAATCAAGATCGGCGGCGGGGCCGCCATCGCCGACGGAGGGTACGCGAACTTCGCGGAGGACCTCGCGGCGCTCGACGAGCCGTTCGTGCTGGTGCACGGCGGCAACGCGGAGTTCTCCGACCTCTCGCGCAATCTCGGAATGCCGCCGCGGATGGTCACGTCGCAATCGGGCCGCGTCAGCCGCTACACCGACGCGGCGACGATGGACGCGATGCTGATGGCCTACTGCGGCAAGGTCAACAAGCGGCTGGTCGCCGCGCTGCGGAATCGCGGCGTCAACGCGGTCGGGCTCTCGGCCATCGACGGCGGCATCGGCGTCGGGCGGCGCAAGCCGGTGCTGCGCGGGACCGAGGACGGAAAGACCAAAGTCTTTCGCGACGACCACGCCGGGACGCTGGAGACGGTGGATCCGGCCCTCGTGCGCCTGCTGCTCGACAACGGCTTCCAGCCGGTCCTGACGCCGCCGGCGCTCGGCGAGGAGGGCGTGCCGATCAACGTCGATGGCGACAAACTCGCCCTCGAACTGTCGACCGCGCTCGGCGCCGACGGGCTGCTCTTCTTCTCCGATACGCCAGGGCTGCTGGCCGACCGCAACGACGAAGCGTCGCTGATCCGGGAGATCGACGCGAGCGATCCCGATGCGGCGCTGGCCGCCGCCGCCGGTCGGATGGTCGTCAAGGTCGAGGCGGCGCTGGGCGCGATCGGGCGCGGCGTCGGCCGGGTGGTCTTCTCCGACGGCCGCGCCGAGCGGCCAGTATCGCGGGCACTGGCCGGCGAAGGAACGACGGTGCGCGCAGGCGCAACCGCGCGCACGACGAGAACCGGCTGAACGCCCGGAAAGCGGAGGACCCACGATGACCGCAACCATCCACGACCTCGCACGGATCAGGGAAACGGAGGGCGCCGGGCAGGCCGCCCTCTACGCCAAGCGCGACATCGCCCTGGTGCGGGGCGAGGGCGCGTGGCTGTATGACTCCAACGGAAAACGCTACCTCGACGCGATGAGCAACTACGGTGTGGCGTCGCTCGGGCACGCCGACCCGGGATTCGCCGAGGCGCTGGCGGAGCAACTTCGCACGCTGGCGACCTGCCACCAGAGTTTCTACAACGACGCCCGCGCCGACTTCCTGAACGAGGTTTTGGCCATCGCGCCGGACGGGTTGGCGCGCTCGTTCATCTCCAACTCCGGAGCGGAAGGCATCGAGGCGGCGCTCAAGTTCGCCCGCGCCGCGACGGGCCGCTCCCGGTTCGTGGCCTTGAAGCGCGGGTACCACGGGCGGACGCTCGGCGCGCTGGCGGCGACCGCGGACCCGAAGTACCGCGGCCCGTTCGAACCGCTGTCGCCGGAGGTCGCCCACGTCGCGTTCGACGACGCGGCGGCGATCGAGGGCGCGATCGACGAGACGGTGGCCGCCGTCATCCTCGAACCGATCCAGGGCGAGGGCGGCATCCACCCGGCGAGCGCGGAGTACCTGCAAACCGTCCGGCAGCTGGTGAACGAGCGCGGCGCGCTGCTGATCGCCGACGAGATCCAGACCGGCTTCCGCACCGGCGCCCCGTGGGCGATCTCGGCGTCAGGTGTCGTGCCGGATGTGCTGGTAACGGCCAAGGCGCTGGCCAACGGCTTCCCGATCGGACTGACGCTGATGACGGAGGCGGTCGCCTCGTCGCTGCCGGCCGGGGCGCACGGCAGCACGTTCGGCGGCAACCCGCTCGCCTGCCGGGCCGGGGCCTACACCCTGGGCGTGTACCGGGACCGCGACATCCACGCGAAGAGCGCGGCCCTGGGCGAGGAGATCATGACCGGCATCCGCGAGATCGGCTCGCCAAAGGTGCGGGCCGTGCGCGGGCGCGGGCTGATGATCGGCGTAGAACTGAAGGAGCGGGTGACCCCCACCCTGCGAGCCCTGCAGGAAGCCGGCGTGCTGGTGCTTCCGGCGGGCGCGACCACGTTCCGTTTGCTGCCGCCGCTGATCTGGGAGCGGGAGCACGCCGACGTCTTCATCACCACACTGCGACACGTGCTGAACTAGCACATCATCCTCGCATATCAATACTGCATAGAAGCGCCGATGATTTGTACTTCATCGGCGCTTCTGTGCGAGGAGGGACTCCACGGCGGTCATCAAGCACAAGTTCATGTTTCATAAACCCTTTGTCTAGTCTTCATTTATCGCTCATGTTCGGCACGACTCCTGCGTCTGCGCTCTCCCATACCCGCCGGGCAAGCGGCGCGCCAAAGCGCCACCCGCCGGACTGTTGGAGGGGGACCGGATCATGGACGAGCGTCACTTCGATCGATTCACCCTGGCGCTGACCGGCGAAGGCAGCACGCGACGCCGCGTCGTCGGCGGGTTGGCGGCATTGCTGGGAATCGCCGGCATCGGCGGTCTCGATGCGCTGGATGCCGAGGCGAAAAAGAAGAAAAACAAGAAGAACAAGAAGAAGATCAAGCGGCTGCGGCGGCGGCTGCGGCGGGAGCGGCGCCGGCGGACCCAGAACAACAGCAACAACGGCGTCACCATCATCGAAGGCGACACCACCTTGCTGCCTGCCGGCGGCGACCTGACGAGCCTCAACGTCGGCGATATCCTCGGCTCCCTCGGGCTCGACACCGTCGCCGAGTTGACCGACCTCCTCGAGGGCGAAGGGCTGGGCGGCATCCTCGACCTCAATGCCCTCGGTCTCCTGGGTATTGGCGACAACGCCGACCTCGTCTGCATCCCGACGAGCCGCACCATCCTAGCGCTGTGCGCCACCGGTTCCTGCGACGAGGCCAACAACACCTGCTCCGACTGCCCCGATGCGCGGACGTGCGGCGATGAAGACAACCTCGCCGGGCTGGTCTGCTGCGTCGAAGGATTCATCTGCGGCGACCTGGGCTGCGTGGTGGACTCGCTCGGGTAGCGCCCGCGGGTGAGGCGCCGATTGCGCCCTCCTTCGGCGTCGCATCCTCAACGGACGAGCCCCGGGCGGAGTTCCGCCCGGGGCTCGTCCTATGGTCCGGTTGCAGAATCCTGCCGGCGTTTCCCGTCTCGTCGTCCCTGGCTTGCCGAAGGATCTCGTGTGCCCCGAGTCAACGGTAGCGGCGAGATTCCTCGGCAAGCCCGGGATGCCGCCGGCGGGTCAGCCACCGGCGGCCTGGCCCGCGCCGGTGCCGGGGATCGTCTGCTTGTGCGGGTGGAGGATTTCGTCCACCCGCTCCTTGCTGAGACCGGTTTCCTCGTAGGCGAGTTCGCGCACGGTGCGGCCCGTGGCGTAGCTCGTCTTCGCGATGGCGGCGGCGGCCTCGTAGCCGATGTGCGGGTTGAGCGCCGTCGCCATCGAGATGGAACCCTCGATGTAGCCGGCCGCCTTCGCCTCGTTGGCGGTCGTCCCGGCGAGGCACTTGTCCACGAACAGGCGGGAGACGTTGGCCAGCAGCGAGATCGATTCGAGCAGGTTGCGGGCCATCATCGGCAGCATGACGTTGAGGTCGAGTTGGCCCCACTGGCCGCCGATGGTGACGGCCATGCCGTTTCCGGTCACCTGCGCGCCAACCTGGATGACGGCCTCGCAAATGACGGGGTTCACCTTGCCCGGCATGATCGACGAACCCGGCTGGATGGCCGGCAGCACCAATTCGCCCAAGCCGGCTTGCGGGCCGGAGGCGAGCAGGCGGATGTCGTTGGCGATCTTCATCAGGGAAGCCGCCACGCTGGTCAGCGCCCCGGCGGCGAAGACGTAGGCGTCCTGTGCCGCCTGCGCCTCGAAGTGGTTGGCGGCCTCGACGAACTCGGTCCCGGTGAGGGCCGAAAGTTCGGCGGCGACCTTCGCGCCGAACTCGGCGTGGGTGTTGAGCCCGGTACCGACCGCCGTGCCGCCGATGGCCAGTTCGCGCAGCCCGGGCAACGCCGCTTCAACGCGGCCGATGCCGAGTTCGACTTGCCGGGCGTAACCAGAGAACTCCTGCCCGAGCCGGATCGGCACCGCGTCCATCAGGTGGGTGCGGCCGATCTTCACGATCCCGTCAAACTCCTCGGCCTTGGCGGCGAGGCTGCCGTGGAGGTGCCGCAGGGCCGGGACGAGGTCCTGCTCGATGCCGAGCACGGCGGCGACGTGGAGGACGGTCGGGATCACGTCGTTGGAGGACTGGCCGAGGTTGACGTGGTCGTTCGGATGGACCTTGCGCCCGAGCGCGCGGGTGGCGAGGGTACCGATCACCTCGTTGGCGTTCATGTTGGACGAGGTGCCGGAGCCGGTCTGGAAGACGTCGATCGGGAACTCGCGGTCGTGCTCGCCGTCGGCGACCGCGCGGGCCGCCGTCTCGATCGCGCCGGCGGTCTCCTCGTCGAGCAAGCCGAACGACCGGTTGGCCCGCGCCGCAGCCAGTTTGACCAGCCCGAGCGCGTGGACGAACGCCGGCGGCAGCGGCTTCCCGGAGACCGGGAAGTTCTCCACCGCCCGCTGGGTCGAAGCCGCCCACAGCGCGTCTGCCGGCAGCTCCATCTCACCCATCGTGTCCCGTTCGATGCGCGTATCCGTCATATCGCCCTCCTGGCGCCTGCTCGTTCCACCCAACGGGCGTTGGCGCCCGCTTCCGCTGGGACCATCTTGCACGGCGGGTCACCATTGCATCAACACGCGGACGAGGGGCTCCCCGCCGCCGCCGCACCGCTCGCGCCATTGGTTTCGTCGGACCTATCGCCTACCCTTCCCGCAACGTCGTGTCATCGGAGCGATCGGCTCATCAAGGCTGGATCAACGTGGACGTGGACGATCGTAACGTGTGTCCGGATTGCGACGGCGCGGTGTTCGTCGGCGACCGTTTCTGTCCGGCATGCGGATATCCCCTCCCCGCGAGAGCCGCTGTCGCTCGTCTGGCGACAGAACACGCGGGCGGCCCCGAACCACTGCTCGGAACGGCATTCGTCGAGCGCGCCGCGAAGGCCGAGGTCGATATCGCGGCGATCTGGGTGACCGATTTGCACGTGGCCGGGCGGATGGAGCGGGCATTGATGTTCGCCGGATGCCTGACCCTTGCCGAACTCGCCGAGTTGCCGGCCAGCGCCACCCGGCGCATGCGATCCATCGGGCCGAAGGCGGTCGCCGAGCTGGTGGAGGCGGCGAATCGGGTGCTGGACGAACGCGACCGATGGTCGGCAGTCACGCGTGAACGCGCCGGCGGGCCCGACGATCCCGGCGCTCCGGCGCTGCCGCGGGCGGCCCGCGCCGTTGCACATCGACACGCGATAGACCTCACCACGGTATCGCTGGCCCAACTGGACCTGCCGGCGCGGTTACTGGCCATTGCCGGCGGCGCCGGTGTCCGCACGCTCGACGACCTCCGGCGAATGACGAATATGCAGGTCCGCCGTCGGCTGGGCGTGTTCCAGATCGAAGCTTCCGCCGCCATCGCCCAGTCCGCGGCACGCTGGGCGGAGGAGGTTGCCGCCGGGGAATCGCCGGCCGTGATGATCGGCGCAGCGCCCAGTGATACCGGGGACCATTGCGGAGTGGAGGGAAATACCGGCGAGTCGCCCGATCCCGCCACCGCCCTGCGCCGCCTGCGATTCGCGCTCGCGATCCTGCCGGAGCGCGAGCACGAGATCCTCGCGCACCGGTTCGGATTCGATGGGCAACCGCCGCTCACGCTCGGGGAGGTCGGCCAGCGGCTGGATCTCACCCGCGAGCGCGTGCGCCAACTGGAGCAACGGACGCTGACGCGGCCGCAGCCGCTGGGATCGGCGCTGACGACCGCGCGCGTATCGCTCGATGCCTTTCGGCGGCGGCTCGGGCTCGGCTGGCGCGATGACCGGTTCGCCACCGCGCTCGACCGCACCGCGCCCCGCGACGAGGCGTCGGCGCCCCTCGTCCGGCTCGTGGCCGCAACGCTGCCCTCAGGAGCCGCGGGTGAACCCGGACTCACGACCTGCGACGAGGCGGTCATTGCCGTGCTTGCCCGCTCGGGTCCGCTACCGCTGACCGAGGCGGCGGCGCGCGTGGCCGCGGCGATCGACGAGGACGACCTTGCCCGGTTCCCGGACCTGTCGCTGGACGAGCGGCTGCTGCTCGTCGGGCCGGGGCAGGTCGGCGAAACGGGATACGACCTGCCGCCAGAACCCCTGGAGATCCCGAACGACAAACGCATCCGCCGCCTCAATGCCCTGATCGGGGTGATCGAGCGAGGTGGTCCGGCGCATTTCCGCGAGATCGCGGAGGACCTGGCGCAGCGGCTGCCGCGGGAGTACCTGCTCGACGAAGGCGACGTCCACGCCTGGCTGATCCGCTACTCCGACCATTTCGTGTGGGTCGGCCGCGGACGGTTCGCCCTGAGGGGCTCGAACCTGGGTCACCGGGACGATCCCGGAGGCGACGAGCAGGAGCCGGAGGAAGCGGGCAGCCGACGACGGCGCGGGGTGGGCGACGAAATCGCGGCGGTGGTCAGGGAAAACGGCCCGATGCCGCTGGACGACGTCGTCGCCACCGTGCTGGAGCGGTTCCAGGTCGCGCCGGCTTCGGTGGCGATGGCCGTTCGCCACGACCGCCGACGGCGGTTCAGTCTCGACGAGGACGGGTGGGTCGCATTGGCCGATCCAGGCGCCGTCGAGCAGTTGTCCGACGATCTGGATGACGACCCCTCGGGGGAAGAATGACCGCCATTGACGAGGCCGGACCGCTACGCGTCGGGTAGGCTGCTCGGCCCGTCGCCGGAGAAGGGCGCGAGCGCGTCGGCCAGCATCCGCTGCACGGTGGAGAGCGCGTCGGCGAGCGGGACGAAGGTCGCTTCGGACTCGGTGCGGCCCTTGATCTCGGCTTCGCCGCGGGCGAGGGTGCGCGCGGAGACGGAGACGCGGATCGGGCAGCCGATGAGGTCGGCGTCGTTGAACTTGACCCCGGCCCGCTCGGCGCGGTCGTCGTAGAGCACCTCGATGCCGGCGGCGGTCAGGTCCTCGTAGAGTTTGTCGGCCGCCTGCGCCGGGGCATCGTCGTCCGCCGTGTAGATCGAGACCAGCGAGACGTGATACGGCGCGATCGAGGCGGGCCAGGTGATGCCCTTGCCGTCGTAGTGTTGCTCGACGACGGTGGCGGTGACTCGGCCGGATCCGATGCCGTAGCAGCCCATCAGGATCGGGTGGCTCTGGCCTTCGGCGTCGAGGTAGGTCGCGCCGAAGGCTTCGGAGTACCGCTCGCCGAGCTTGAAGATGTTGCCGACCTCGATGGCGCGCTCGGTGGTCATCGGCACGCCGCAGTGCGGGCAGGGCAGCCCGGCGACGGCGGAAGCGATGTCGGCGACGACCGCGGCCTCGTAGTCCCGCCCGAGGTTGACGTTCTTCAGGTGCCAGCCGACCTTGTTCGCCCCGGCGACGAGGTTCGGGGAGTCGCGGATGGATTCGTCCACGACCACGACGGCATCCCGCACGCCGACCGGTGAGCCGTAGCCGGGCTCGGCGCCGATGGCGCGGATCTGCTCCGGCGTGGCCGGGGTGAGGGTGCGTTCCCCGCTCGCCTTGCGGAGTTTGGTCTCGTTGACGTCCAGATCGCCGCGGATGACGGCGAAGACGAAGCGGCCGGATTCGCCGACGAAGAAGACGGCCTTGGCGGTGCGCGACAGCGGCACGTCCAGGAAGTCGGCCAGCGCCTGGATGGTGGTGGCGTTCGGGGTCTCCACCTCCTCCATCGGCAGCGGGGCCTCGCCGGTCGGCGCGTCGCGGCGGAAGAGGGCGACTTCCTGGTTCGCCGCGTAGTCCCCGTTCGGGCAGATGAGGACGATGTCCTCGCCGTGCTCGGAAAGGGCCATGAATTCGTGGGACGCGGAGCCGCCCATCATGCCGGTATCCGCGCCGACGACGACGAAGTCCAGCCCGCAGCGGCGGAAGATGCGCTCGTAGGCCCGCCAGTGGTTGCGGTACGCCACGTCCAGCCCGGCCTCGTCGAGGTCGAGGCTGTAGGAGTCCTTCATCGTGAACTCGCGGACGCGGATGAGGCCGCCGCGCGAACGGGGTTCGTCCCGCCACTTGGTCTGGATGTGGTAGACGAGCATCGGCAACTGGCGGTAGGAGTTGACCTCCGAGCGCGCGAGGTCGGTAACGACCTCCTCGTGGGTCATCGCCAGCACCATGTCGCGGTCGCCGCGGTCGGTGAAGCGGCCCATTTCGGGGCCGACGGCATCGTAGCGGCCGGACTCCCGCCAAATGTCCGCGGGGTGCACCACCGGCATCATCATTTCCTGGCCGCCGATGGCGTTCATCTCTTCGCGGATGATCTGCTCGACCTTCTTGACCACGCGGAAGCCGAGCGGCAGCAGGCTGTAGATGCCCGCGCCGAGCGGGCGCATCATCGCGGCCCGGAGCATGAGCTTGTGGCTGGGCAGTTCGGCGTCGCCCGGGGCCTCGCGCAGCGTGCGGCCGAACAAGTGGGACATGCGCATGGGGTCTGGATGCTCCCTTACGGAGGCGGATTCGTGACGGTGGGAGGATACCAGCCGGGGCGAGGCGACAGGCGACAGGCGACAGGACGAGTCGGTAGCAGGGCTGGCTATCGCTCATCGCCTGTCGCCTGTCGCCTGTCGCCTGTCTTCGCGACGATCGCGGCGATCCCGGCACGGTGCTCTTCCCAGCGCGCGAGGGCGAAGAGGAGCGACGACAGGCGGTTGAGGTAGCGCGGGACCTCGGCGTTGCGGACGTGGCCCTCCTCGGCGAGGGCGACCACGCGGCGCTCGGCGCGGCGGACCGTCACGCGCGCCCAGTCAAGGGCGGCGCCCTGCGCGGTGTCGCCGGGGAGCACGAATTCGCGCAGCGGCGGCGCTTCGGCGGCCAGTTCGTCGGTCTCGGCGGACAGCCACTCGACCCGGTCCGCGCCGAGTTCGACGCGCTGCGGGTACTGCTCGGTCGTGAAGGCGAGTTCGGCCATCACCTTGTAGAGGTCGCGCTGGACGGCGACGAGCGCCTCGCGGGTGCGGTCCTCGCGGGCGGCGGCGCGGGCCAGCCCGAGCGCGGAGGAGGCTTCGTCGAGCGCGCCGATGGCCTCGATGCGCGGGTCGGTCTTGCTCACGCGCGCACCGAGCAGGTCGGTTTCGCCACCGTCGCCGCGGCCGGTGTAGATCTTCATGTCGGTCCCCTACCCCATTCGAGCGAACGTGCTGCCGGGGATGCTACCCCACCGCTCGGCGCGGGCGGTCGAGCAATGCCCGCGTGCTAGGATCATCGGGTTGCTCCCGCCCGAAGCCTGCCGCACTACGGAGGATGTCCCATACCATGGACCGTGCCGAAACCCCGGCCAGCGACGTCGCGCCGATCCGCGTGGGCGTCATCGGGGCCGGGTTGAGCGGGTCGCT
Source organism: Chloroflexota bacterium (assembly GCA_023423795.1). Lineage (GTDB taxonomy): Bacteria > Chloroflexota > Chloroflexia > Thermomicrobiales > UBA6265 > CADCWF01. Next base: position 26,512 of record JAFAEX010000022.1, read on the forward strand.
CCACGTCGCGGCGGCCCGCCTCGTGCCCGGCCTCGAGGTGACGGCGATCGTCGCCCGGCGCGGCGAGCGGGCGGCGGCGATCGCGCTCGACGCACGCATCCCCCGGCACGGCGACGACTACCGCGCGATCTGCCGCGACCCGGAGATCGACGCGGTGATCGTCGCCGCGCCGCCGCACCTGCACCACGGGATGACGATCGCGGCGCTGGAGGCGGGCAAGCACGTCCTGTGCGAGAAACCGATGGCGCGCAACGTGGCAGAGGCGCGGGACATGCAGCGGCTCGCGGACCGGGCCGGCGTGGTCGCGATGGTCAACCACCAGCACCGGTTCCTGCCGGTGCGCCGGCGGATCAAGGAACTGGTCGAGTCGGGATTCATCGGCGATCCGCACGCGGCCAGCATCGTCGTGACGCGCTCCAGCCTGAACGACCCGTGGGACCGACCGTGGGGTTGGCTGATGGAGGCCGACAAGGCGGGCGGAATCCTCGGCGCGACCGGGGTCCATTACCTCGACGCGCTGCGCTGGTGGTTCGGCGAGGTGAAGGGCGTGGCCGGGGCGGTCGCCACGCAGGTCAAGCAGAGGCGGCTGGCGGACGGCTCCGGGATGGCGCGGGTGGACGCCGACGACAACGTGGCGGTCATCCTGCGCTTCGGCGGCGGCGCGCTGGCGACGATCCACGTGACGGCGACGGCCGGGGCGGACGGCGACGAGGACATTACCATCGCCGGGTCGCGCGGATTGCTGACGGTGCGCGGCGGCGTCCTGCGCGGGTCGCAGTCCGGCGACACCGCGCCGCGGGAGTTCTCCACCCCGGAGGCCGAGGATGCGGCAGCCCAACCCCACTACCTCGTGCGGCCGACGGCAATGCTGCTGGACGCGTGGGCGGGCGCGATCCGCGACGGCCGGCCGGCCGCGCCAACCTTCGCCGACGGGGTGAAGGTGCAGGAACTGGTGGACGCGGTGGCGCGCTCCAGCCAACAGGGGCGGTGGATCGACACCAGCGGGCAGCGATGGCCGCTCGGCGGCGGGGTCGGGTAGACCCATCGGGAATGTGATGACGCCAGCGGGGACGCCCGGGAATGATGGCGTTTACTTTTTCGCCGCGGGAACCGCCCACGTCCACCCGGGGTTGATGGCGTTTGCCAAAATAGGGCGGCCACCGGCGATGGGCGCCCGGGACTGGAAGTCC
>JAFAEX010000025.1 GCA_023423795.1 Chloroflexota bacterium
GTTCGCCGTCTACGGCACCGACCTGGCCAACTGGGACACCGACGGCGACGGCTTCGGCGACGGCGAGGAGGTCTACTACTACGGCTACGACCCGCTCGTCTTCAACGGCGGCGGCATCGGCTCCTACGGCGCCGATTTCGACGGCGACGGCCTCTACGACATCGACGAGACCAAGGTCTACGGCACCGACATGTACGCCTACGACACCGACGGCGACGGATGGAGCGACGGTGAGGAGGTCTACTACGGCAGCTCGCCGACCAAGCGCTACTGCGACCCGACCGGCTGCGGCTGATCCACACCCATCCCTCAAGACGGAACCGCCTCCGGGGACGATCCCCGGAGGCGGTTCCGTCTTGAGGGCGGTTGGCTTAAGGCCACCCGTCGAGCCTAGCGGGAGTAGTACTCGACGACGAGGTGGACGTCGCAGATCACGGGGATCTCGTTCCGCTCGGGCAGGTAGCCGAAGCGGAAGGCGAAGCCGCCGTCCTCGCTGCTCAGGTAGGGCGCGACCGGGCCGTTCGCCCGCAGGTCGGTGAACATCGCCAGGGAGCGGCTGCGGGGCTTGACCGAGATGACGTCGCCCGGGTTCAGCCGCTGCGAGGGGATGGTCGCCTTGCGGCCGTTGACCTGGATGTGGCCGTGGGTGACGTACTGGCGCGCGGCGTAGATCGTCGGGGCGAGGCCGGCGCGGAGGACGAGGGCGTCGAGGCGGCGCTCCAGCAGCAGGATCATGATGTCGCCGGTGGCGCCCTGGCGGCGGGTGGCCTCGATGAAGGTCCGCCGCAGGTAGCGCTCGGCGACGCTGTACTGGAAGCGGAGGCGCTGCTTTTCGAGGAGTTGGATGCCGTAGTCGGACGGCCGCCGGCGGCGGGTCCGGCCGCTGTGCTGGCCGGGCGGCGACGGGCGCTTCTTCATGATCCGGGCGGCTTTCGGCGTCAGCGGCACGCCGAGCGCGCGGGACTTCTTGACCTTCGGTCCCGTGAAGTTCACGGCTCCCCACTCCTTCGTCGTTCGGGCAACACGAACCCGGGCCTCGCCGCATCGGCGACGCCGCTCAATTCCGACTCCTATGGTCGGATTTCGGGGCACACAGTACGAAGGAAGCGGGACGCGCGTCAAGGGGGATGGAGACGAATCCGGCCCGGGCCGCCCCGGCAACCGGTCCGCGATGTCATGCTGAATCCGTCTCACCCGCGACTGGGCGCGGCGCACGCGCCGGACGCGTACGCGCGGCGACGCTGCCGACGGTGGCTTTCGGGCCGGTGGTCTCCGTTGCGCGGTGGTTCGACGAGAACGGGGCGCGTGCCGTTCTCGCCCACGCCCGTCACGCGGCCAGCGTCGAGGGCGTGGCCGCGCGTTGGCATCCGTACAACCGGCGTTCGTCGGCAGGCGTGTCGTGCCGCATCCGGTCGCGGCCGGGTACGGCGTTGTCGGCGAGCGGCCCCAAGGCGGGCGCCGTTCCGGGGTGGCGGCGACCAGCGCCGAAATGCCGGTGGCCGCCACCCGGGCCGATCATCCGGCTAGTAGCAGACGTCCTGGCAGGTGCCCTGGCCATGCCGCTGGCCGGGGCGGAACGGGCAGCAGGTGTACCCGGAGAGGCACTCGTTGGGAACGCCGAGGTCGCAGGCCGAGCCGGGATCGAGGTAGCCGATGTCGGTGCAGCCGCCGTAGGCCGCGCAGAATCCGTTGCAGCAGGCATTGCAGGGGCTGCCGCTGGGGCAGACGTCGGTGCAATTGTGGCCGTCGCGGATGCAGCGGGTGCCGGCAGCCGCCTGCCGCACCGGGAAGGCGGCGAGCCCGAGCAGGACAGCCAGGGCGCCCCGCCGCGAGGCAGGGCGAGCAGCGCGGCGGGTCCAACGATCGAAGCGAGTCGGGTCCACGGCGGCCTCCCGTGCGCGGCGATGCGCACCCAAAAACGGGCGCCGGGGTTGGACCGACGCCTGCGGCGCTTCGCGGCGCCGCGAAGCGCGGCAACACCTTGTTGCACACGCGATCGTCAACGTATCACGGGTATCGTCGGAAGGGAACACCGTGGTGACCCCGATTTGTCATGCCTCGCAAACGCCAGAACGGAGCGTGACGTCGGCCGACGTGGGCAGCGCGCCACAGCGCGGCGAGGCAACGGCAGCGGTGGGCTATGAACACCCCTGCCGGCCCGCGCGAACCCGTCATCCCGAGCCTGGCTGGGCCCCCGGTTCGCCCGAGTTCGCAGGGATGCCGAGGTTCCTCGCCACGCCCGGAACGACGATGGACGACGACCTGAAATGCGCTCAAGAAGGAGGGCTATCAGCGGCAAGCGCTTCCACGGCGTGACCACGAACGCCGAACGATCGGCCGCAAGCGGCGTCAATCAGCCAACTGGCTACCCCGCGTCGGAGATCTGCTGGATTTCGAGGACGTCGCCGGTGAGGATGCCGGCCGCGCCGAGCGTTTCGTTCGGGCGGAGTTGGCGGCCGAGCCGTTCCGAACGCAGGATGTACTCGTACTGGCCGGGCAGAGCCCAGTTTTCGCGGGCCGATTGCAGTAGTTCTTCCACGCGCACGTCCGGGCTGACGCCGAGGTCGGCCTTGCGGTCGCGGTTGGCGGTTCGCAACTGGACGTCGATCTCCGTCGCCGCCGATCCGTTCCCGGCCGCGCCCGCGCCCGTCGTCTCGCTCATCGTTCTGCTCCTTGTGAGTCGGTCGCCGGGGCGCCGTCCGCCCCGGGTTGCGGCATCGGCGATCCCGTCCACGGGTCGATGCCGCCGAGTTCGATCCATCGATCCGCGCCGTCGCCGGTCAGGCGCAGCAGGTCGCGGTCGGCGACGCCAAGGTCCGCCAGCGGCCGCTCCCAGGCCGGCGATTGCGGGGAGACCGCCGAGACGATCGCCGGGGCGCGCTCCGTGCCGCAGGTTGGGCAGATTGCCTCGTCGTCGAACACCAGCGCGGCCGGGCGGCCAATCGGCTCGATCGCCGCGCACCGGCCGCAGGCGAACGATTCCACGAGGTCGAAGCCGAGTTCGACCGTCCCACCCGCCAACCCCGCTCCCGCCGCCAGCGAGGCCGGGGTCATGGCGGACGCGCCGTCCCGCAGCCGGCGATCGGGAACCGGCGGCGCGGCGTGGGCGGCGCAGGCGGGATCGATGGGCAACTCGTCCTCGAACTGGCGGCGGGCGTCCAGCAGCACGCTCAGGCGGTGGCCGGCGGGCAGGCCCATGCCGCCGGCCGGGTCGTGCAGCAGGCGCACCGCGTCGTCCACCGCCAGCGCGGCGACGAGCGAGGCTACGACGGCGGTCGTCGGCACCGAGGCGTCCGGCACGCGCCGGGTCAGCCCGGTGCAGGAAAAGCGGGCGTTGAAGCGGGCGGCGGTCGTCGCGGTGAAGGTGCATTCGTAGCACGCGCCGCGGTCCGGCAGGTAGCGGGTGACCTGCCCCTGGGTGGCGGAGATGCCGGCGTCGATCCACGGCACGCCGGCGAGGCGGCAGCGGCGGTTGGTCGCCCAGCGGGCGTTCACGCTGTCCACCCCGCCGATCACCACGTCCGCCTCCCGCAGCGCGGCCAGCCCGAGGTCGCGGCCGATGTCGCCGTCGATGGCGCGCACCGCCACGCCGGGGTCGATCGCCCCGGCGCGCTCGGCGGCGAGGGTTGCCTTCGGCTTGCCGACGTCGCCGTCCCGGAACAGCACGGTGCGCGACAGGTTGGAGGCAGCGACGGTGTCGAAATCCACGACCAGCACGCGGCCGACGCCGAGCAGCGCCAGCAGTTTCAGGATCTCGTTGCCGAGCGCGCCGGCGCCGACCACGACGACCCTCGAGCGGGCCAGAAGCGCCTGGTCCCACCACGGGATGGCCATCTGCCGATCGTAGCGGCCATCGGCCTGGTCGGCGAAGCGGATGCGGTCGCTCACGGCACTCCGGCGGGTTGGGCGGCGGCACGGGGCGGCAGTATAGCAGACGAATCAGTTCGCAAGAACGGGTGTTCGGCGATTGGTGCCGAGACGTGAGGCGGAATCCGCCCGATCGTCGCCGTACCGCCCGCCCGCAGCGCCCCGTCGGTCGTAGGGGAGGGACCCCTGCCCTCCCACGTCCGTACGCGACATCAGACACCGGAGGGCA
>JAFAEX010000096.1 GCA_023423795.1 Chloroflexota bacterium
CTGCAGCGCCGCCTCCCCGCCGGCCCGGTAGCGGGCCCACCACCGGCGCCCCCACGCCGCGCCGAAGCCCAGCCGCCGCCCGGCCGCGCTCGGGCTCGTCGCCCCCGCCTCCGCCCACCGCGCCAGCGCCAGCCGGTCGCCTACACTGCTCCTGCGTCGGGGTGCCACGGCCGCCTCCTTCCGGTTCCGCCAAGAACCCGGACAGGCTACCGCGGCCCCCGGCCGCCCGCTCCGCCGCCGTGGCACCGCGCCGCTCCTACCCTACGGCACCTTACAGCCGGGCCCTCCCCTACGAACGCGCGGCGTCATCGGCGGGCGAACCGGCAGCAAACAGCTGGTTACCGTATGAGTGACGCGGGATTCCGTCCGTTGGCAGCAACGCAGGAGCGCCAACCATGAGCAACGCCAGTGATTCCCCCACCGGCGACGACCGCTGCCCCGCCTGTGGCGGCGTCCTGCGATCCACGCAAACCGATCTCGACTTCGTGGCCGGCGAGGTCACGGTGAGGGTCGAGGGAGCGCCCGCCAGGACGTGCGGTGCGTGCGGCGAGACCTTCGCCGATGGCCCGCTCGGCGTGCGCATCGGCGACGAGGTGGCGGACGTGCTCGCCTGTCTGCGCCCTGATCCCGCCGATCCCGCCGACCGCGTCACCGCGCCACGCACGGTCATCCTCACGGCGACGGGCCAAGCCGCGAAGAACGCCGCCTGACCCGTCCGCCGCGCTTCTCCTCGACTCCTCGCCTTCTCGACTCGTTTACGGCAGCGCCGTCACCATGCCGCCGTCGATGTGCGCGTTCAGGCCGGAGACGTAGCTGGCCGCCGGCGAGAGCAGGAACGCGCCGAAGCGGCCCAGTTCCATCGGCTCGCCGTAGCGCCCGAGCGGGATCGCCTTCGCCGTTTGCGCCTTCTGCTCGTCTGGGGTGACGCCAAGCAGGTCGGCCCGCGCCTTGTCCAGCGAGCGCACCCGGTCCGTATCGAAGCGGCCCGGGGCGATGGCGTTCACCCGCGTCCGCGGCGCGAGGTCGCGCGCCAGCGACTTCACCAGCGCGGCGACGCCGGGGCGCAGCACGTTGGACGAATCGAGGTTCGGGATGCCCTGCCGCACCGAGGTCGAGGTCACGAACAGGATCGCCGAGCCGTCCGAGAGTTTCGGCGAAAGCGTCCGGATCAGCCGGATCGGGCCGCCCAGCAGCAACTGGTAGGACTGCAGCCACTGCTCGTCGGTCAGGTCCAGCGCCTTGCCGCCCGGAGGGCCGCCGGCGTTGACGACCAGCCCGTCCAGCGCGCCGCCGAAATGCTCGTCCACGGCCGCCGCAATCGTGTCCGCCGCGTTGGGGTCGGCCACGTCGGCCGGCGCGGGGATGGCGTTGCCGCCGAGCTCCTGCGCCACCGCTGCCAGCGCGTCGCCGTCGCGCGAGACCAGCAGCACCCGCGCGCCTTCCTGCACCAGCGCGGTGGCGATGGCGCGGCCCAGCCCCTTGCTGGCGCCGCCGACGACGTAGGTCCGGTTCGCGAGTCCGAGATCCATGGTGCCTCCGTGACGTGGGACGTGGGACGTGAGTCGAGGAGTCGAGAAGTCGAGAAGTCGAGAAGGAGTGTCGTCGTCGGGCCGGTGCCGAGCGGCTGGTTGGACCCCATCGGCGTACCGCCCGTCATGCCGCTGCCCCTGCCGCTACTGTTCGACGCCGCGGCTCCGGGCCTGCTCGACTCGTTGCTCGAATGCGTGGATCTGGTCGTTGCCGACGAGGGCGCCGAGTTCGAGGTCGTAGGTCCGGGATTCGCCGGGTTCGATGACGATGAGGTTGCCGGCGGCCTTGTCGGCCATGCGGCCGGCGGTGGAGTTGGTGCTTGGCTCGATGCCGACGACGTAGGTTCCCTTGCCGAGCATCCGCCAGATGAAGTGGTTCGGCAGTTGCTGCCGGTTGTAGACCTCGTAGGCCCCGATGCCGCGCGCCCGGTTGACGATGGCCACCGGCACGCTGCCGTCGGCTTCGGCCGCCACGTCGTGCTCCGTCACCTGTTCGGTGTAGCCGGCGGTCGGGCCGTGGAAGCGGGTGTAGCCGGAGATGTCGTGGTCGCCGCGGGCGCGCGGGTTGAAGAACGGGCCGACCAGTTCCGCGCCGTCGTCCAGCACCGGGAAGCCGACGTTGATGTGGTAGAGGTACATGTGCGGCGTCGGCGCGTTGCCGATGTTCTCGACCTCGTCGCGGATGCGCAGCCGGGTCTCCCCCACCTTCGCCTCGATGCTGCGGCGCAGCAGGAACTGCTCGCCGAATACCCGCGCCTGCGTGATTTCGCCGGTCGCCCAGAGGGTGCATTCGTCGCCGTCCCAGCGCTCGCCGTAGCCGGTGAGGCGGGCCGGGGTGTAGGAAATCCGACCGTGCAGGCCGAATTCCTGGGTCTTGAACGGCGGGTAACCGAAGTGTTCGACCGAGTCCTCTGCCATGAACAGCGCGTGCTCCGCGCCGCAGGTGGTCAGCAGCCCGCCGCCGAAGCCGCGCAGCCAGCCCAACCCCTCCGGCTCGTAGATCCACGGCCCGGGAAAGCCGGCGTTGGACTGCCAGCCCAGCGCCATCCCGTCCTGCTCGCAGCGGCCGACGTCCATCGCGCGATCGACGTGGATGTCGAAGGCGAACCCGGCCCCGGTGCGGAACTCCAGCACCCGCGTGCCGCGCTCCAGCCCGTCGGCGAACTCGACCAGCCGCACGCCCGCCGCCTGCGGCAAGCGCCCGACGCGCTCCAGCAATTCGGCCTTCGAATACGTTTGCCCGAACAGGTCCGGCATCCTCGATTCCTCCAGTCGGCAAGTCGGCGGGTCAGCAAGCGCACAGGCGCGCTACTCGATCATTCTCGCCACTCGCCGCTCGCCACTCGGCACTACGAGGAGACGAGCGCATTCGCCTCGGCCAGCAACCGGTCGAGGGCGGCCAGCGAGAAGGCGTCCGGGGTCGGCGCGGGCTGGCGCACCGTCGCGTGGGCGATCGCGCCGCGCCGGCGCAGGATCTCCTTGCGTAGCGCCACGCCCGCGCCCGGCTGGGCCTCGAAGACCATCAGCGGCAGGAACGCCTCGAAGACGTTGCGGGCGGTTTCCCGGTCGCCGGCGCGGTGGGCGGCCACGATCTCGGCCAGCACCTCCGGCAGCGCGAAGCCGGTCATCGTCCCGTCCGAGCCGGCGTCGAGTTCGTGCAGCAGCGAAACGCCGCCCAGCCCGCCGAGGACCTGGTAGGCCTTGGTCGCCGCCAGCAGGGCCGCCGTCTTCGCCCCGGTCGGCGGGTCCTCCAGTTTGACCACCGAACCGCGCGGCAGCACGTCGGCCAGTTCGGCGATGAACGACGTCGGCAACTTCACCCCGCTGGAGGTCGGGTGGTCCTGCAGGACGAAGATCGCGTCGGCCCCGGTCGATTCGGCGACGCGGCGGAAATGCTCGCGCAGGATCGGACCGGCCGACGTGCCCGGCGGCGGCGAGACCATCACCGCGTCGGCCCCGAGGTCGATCGCCCGGCGGATGCGCTGCTTCGTCACCGTGGTCGAGGCGTGGGTGACGCCGACGGTGATCTGCAACCGCCCGTTGGCGGCCTCGACGAACCCGGCAATGGCGCGGTCCCGCTCGTCGTCGGAGAGTTTGTCAACTTCGCCGAGCACGCCGAGCACGAGCATGCCCTCGCAGCCGCGGGCGGCGCAGTACTGGACCAGCGTCGCCAGGCTGGCCTCGTCGAGCGATTGGTCGGGCAGGAACGGGGTCGCGGCGACGTTGTGGACCCCCGGTCTGAGCGGCATCGGGCGGGCTCTCCTTCGGCACGGGCGCGCGGCGGCGGCCCGATCGCGGATCTGCCGGGCATCATACGGGGCAGCGCCGCCCGCTGCCGCCCGGTCCGGGGCGGATGCCGTTCCCGAGGCGCCCGCGCGGTTCCGGCGCCAACGACCGTTGCGTTCCCCACGCGGATGCTCGGGACGTTCGTTCGAGAACGATGGACGTCGTGCTTGCGAACTGGCCGGCTAGGACGCCCGGGAATGATGGCGTTTGCCTACTTGATCCGGGTACCGGCCCAGCGGCGGGCGCGATGATGGCGGTTGCCGAAATACGCCGGGCACCCCTGCCGTCAGTCCCGGAGGGACTTCGTTCCCATAGCCCGGGACTGGAAGTCCCGGGCGCGCATCGCCGGTGGCCGCGTTACCTTGGCAACCGCCATCATCCCCGGGCGGTGCGGTGGGCGACAACGCCGCGATGGCCATACCCTCACCATCGGACACGGGAAGTGCGGAGGGGCACATGGATGTTACGGCGGCAACAGCCGATAACGTCGCGGGGCGGGTGCTGGTCGGCACCTCGGCCTGGAGTGACCACGAGGAGTTCTACCCGCCCGGGCTGCCGGCGGCCGACCGCCTCGCCTTCTACGCCGGCATCTTCCCGGTGGTCGAGGTCAACACGACCTACTACCGCGTGCCCAACCGGCGGATGGTCGAGGGCTGGGTGGAGCGCACGCCGCCCGGCTTCGTCTTCGACGTCAAGCCGCCGCGCGAACTGACCGCCACCCCGGAGCAACCGCGCGGCGAAGCGCCGGAGCCGGACGCCGACGTCGCCGCCGCCTTCGCCGAGGCGATCGCGCCGCTGGCCGAGGCCGGCAAACTGGGTGCGGTGACGTTCCAGTTTCCCCCGTCGTGGCGCAACACCGAGGAGCACCGCGACTACCTGCGGCTCCTGCCCGAACTGTTCCCCGATTACCCGCTGGCGGTCGAGTTCCGCCGCCGCGACTGGCTGGACGACGAGCACGCCGCCGGCACCCTCGACCTGCTGCGGGACGCCGGTCTCGGCTACACGATGGCCGACGAGCCGCAGGTCGGCTCCGGCAGCGTGCCGCCGGTCTACGGCGTCACCAACCGGAACCTGGCCATCGTCCGCTTCCACGGGCGCAACGCCGCCAAGTGGTACGCCTTCGGCGGTACGAGCCGCGACCGCTTCGACTGGGACTACACACCGGCCGAACTGGAGGAATGGACGCCGCGCATCGAGCAGGCCCGCGCCGAGGCCGACGATGTGCACGTCTTCTTCAACACCAACAACGGCGGCCAGGGCCCGCGCAACGCCGCCCTGCTGCTGGACCTGCTCGGGATGGCCTACCCGCGCTGGGACGACGACCGCGCCGACCGCTGGGCGCAGGGCTCGCTGGGACTGGACGCGGGCACGGATGCGCCGGCGTGACCCACGACGGGCACGCGCGGACGCTGACCGAGGAGACCGCCCGGCCCCGGCTCGCCGCCGCCGGGGTTCCGGGCGCGGCGATCGCGCTTTGTCTCGACGGCCGGTTCATCACCCTCGGCGTCGGCAGCGCCGACCTCGGGGGAACCGCCCCAATTCCCGCCGATGCAGCCTTCTACCTCTACAGCATCACCAAACTCTTCGTCGCCGCCGCCGCGCTGAGGCTGGCCGACGAGGGGAGGCTCGACCTCGACGCGCCCCTCGGCGACGTGCTGCCGGTCGTCGGCTACGCCGCCGACGTTCCGATCCGCCGCTTGCTCGACCACACCGGAGGCCTGCCCGACTACGGCGGGATGCCGGAGTACCACGCCGCCGTGCGGACCGATCCGGGTAGCCCGTGGAGCGCCGAAGCGTTCCTCGGACGCACGTTGCCGCGCGGTCCCCTCTTCGCGCCCGGCGACGGTTGGGCGTATTCCAACATCGGCTTCCTTCTGGCCCGGCTCGCGGTCGAGCGCGCGGCCGGCGAACCCCTGCGCGGCGTACTGGACCGCTTCTTCTTCGCCCCGCTGGGCCTGCGCGCGACTCGGGTGGTTGACACCCTCGCCGATGCCCACGGCTTGACCCCCGGCTACTCGGAGGACCTGGACGGCCCGGGCACGGTCGCCGACGTCACCGCTCGCTACCACCCCGGCTGGGTCTCCCACGGCGTCGTCCGCTCGAACGCCGCCGAAACCGCGCGGCTGCTGGACGCGCTCGCCGGCGGCGACCTGTTGTCGCCCGCGTCGCGCGCCGCGATGGCGAAGGCCGTCGTCGTACCGGGCGATCATCCGCCGTTCATCCGCGCCGGGTACGGGCTCGGCGCGATGATTGATCTCGCCTCCCCATTCGGCCGCGTGCTCGGGCACGCCGGCGGCGGCCCCGGCTACGCCACGGCGGCCTTCAACGTCCTGGACGTGGCGGGTCGCCGGCTCACCGTCGCCGTCCTCGCCAACCGCGACGGAAACGCGGCCGCGCTGGAGATCGCCTTCGCGCTCACGGCGGCGCTGGCCGCGTCCGGCAGGTCCGGATAGCCGCCGTCCGGCGCTGGCCCACGCCTCGTACGAGATCCGGCCGATCGAACCGTGATCCCGGTCGTCGCCGGGGAGGGACCGTGCCCTCCCCCGCCGGTCCGTGCGGAATACGGGATGCTGCCGCCGCTGGCGCGGGCAGCGACCCGGCGCATCCCGCCGCGAACGGTGACGTCCGGCCGGGCTCCGCGCCGCCCATTTCTTCGGTATTTATTCGGCGTTTATTCGGTGTTTATTCGGTATCTGCACAGTCGCGGAACGCCGCGTACGTACGCACCATTTCGACCGGCTCGGGGTTTGTTCGCTCCCCCCTCCCACACCCAGCGCGGAAGCCCGTGCCGGACGCGCCCGCCCCCTCTGCGCCCGCGAGGCTGGGAGGGGTTGC
>JAFAEX010000144.1 GCA_023423795.1 Chloroflexota bacterium
GGCAGACGCTGGCCGCCTTGGAGGAACGGCTGCGGGCCGAGCGGCGGCGCGAGCAGGCGTTGCGCTCCCGGGCCGAGGCGGTCGCCGCCGAGCGCACGATGCGCGCAGAGCGGACTGCGGCGCTGGACCGCGAACGGGCGGTGCTCGCCACCGAAACGGAGCGACTCGCGACGTCGGCCGCGGCGCTGGACCGGGAGCGGGAGGCGGTCGATGCCGCGCGCTCCCCGTTGGAAACCGCCCTACGCGCGGCCGATGCCGAGGCCAGCGGGGGAGACCGCGCGCTGGAGGCGGCGCGCGCCTCGCTGCTCGGACGCGAGCGGGCGCACGGCGCGGCGGTGCTGGCGCGGGAGCGGGCCGAGGGCGATTTCGCCGCGCTGGCGCGGCGCGCGGCGGACGACCTCGCGCTGGACGACCCGCGGGAATTGATCGAGGGGGAGGTTCCCGCCTTCGAGGCCGACGACCCGGCCGAGGTGGCAACGCGCGAGCGCGAGATCTCCCGGCTGAAGGAGCGGCTGCGGCGGATCGGCTACGTCGGCGAGGACGCGGTGGCCGACTATGAGCGCGAGGCCGAGCGGCACGCCTTCCTGCGCGAGCAACTCGACGACATCGCCGGCGCGGCGACGGCGCTGCGCGGGTTGCTGGCCGACCTCGAACGCACGATGCGGCAGCGCTTCGAGGCGACCTTCGCCCGCGTGGCCGAAGCGTTCGCTGACATCTTCACCGACCTCTTCGGCGGCGGCACGGCGAAGCTGGTGCTGACGGGCGGCGACGAAGGCGAACCGGGCATCGACGTCGTCGCGCAGCCGCCGGGCAAGCGGTTGCAGAATTTGGCATTGCTCTCCGGCGGCGAGCGGGCGCTGACGGCGGCGGCCCTGCTGTTCGCGATCCTGCGGGTCAACCCCGCGCCGTTCTGCCTGCTGGACGAGGTGGACGCCGCGCTGGACGAGGCCAATGTCGTCCGCGTGCGCGACCAGTTGCGCGCCCTCTCGGACCGGACGCAGGTGATCGTCATCACCCACAACCGCGGCACGATCGAGACCGCCGACACCCTCTACGGCGTGACGATGGGCGCGGACGGGGTGAGCAAGGTGCTGTCGCTGCGGCTGAGCGACGCCTGATTTCGGCCGGTTCACAGGAGCGCCATCTTGGGTGGCCGGTCGATTTGTCACCCGTTTGTCAAATCATGTTTGACAAACGGGTGATTTGGCGGGTCGCTTGCGCTGCGGGTTCGTCGGCGTCGGCCCTGATCGGGAAACCGTCGCGCCGCCGGTCAATCGTGGTGGCCGGTGGCCGCCGGGCGCGCGGTCACCGCGCGAGCGGTACGTCCCCGCCGAAGACGGCGATGACGTAGGCGGCGACGTCCTCCCGGTCCTCGGTGCCGTCGAGCAGCATCGCTTCCATGACCTCGACGCTGTCGGGGTGGATCTCGTCGAGGGCCTTGACGACCGGGCGGGCGTTGCGGCTGGGCGACGGGTCGGTGACGAAGGCATGCATGTCGTCGATCAGGCGGTCGGTATCGACGGCGATGCGGATGTACGAATTGGATTCCATCGAGGTGTCCTCCGGCGGAGGCGTTTGGTGCTGGGTGCTGCGACGGAACGCGGTACACGACTCGATCCGGCATCCGGCGAAACGCCGGTCGCAGCACCCGGCACCCAGCACTCAGCGTTGCAGGTCCATGCCGAGGATGCCGGCGATGCGGGAGGAGGCCGCGCCGGTGAGGCGGCGGCGGGTATCGGCGCCGGCGGCCGGCGCGAACAGGACGCCCAGCAGGACGCCGAGGGTGAAGTATTTGGCGGCGACGCGCGCGCGTCCGATCATCGTCGTTCCTCCGTCATCAGGCCGGCTGGTCCGGGAGCCGAGGTTCTGGTTCTGGCTGCGACGGCGTTGCCAACGGGCGCGGGCCGTCGATCACCACATCGACGCCGGGCAGGTCGCCGAGGTCCTGGCCGACGAGCGCTTCGCCGCCGAGGACGACGGTTTCGGCGGCGTCCTCATCGGCGTCGATGGTCGCGGGCCACGCGGGGCGGGCGCTCGCGGCCGGATCGTGCCCGTGGTCGCGGCTCAGCCACTCGCGGGCGGCGATCTCGGCGTCGGCGGCCGAATGCAGCAGCCGTTCCACCGCGTCTTCGGTCGCCCGGCCGAGGGCGGCGCGCGCGTCGGCGCCCGTCTCGGTCGCGTTGAGCAATCCCCAGACCGCGCCGGCGACGCCGCCGAGCATCGCCCCGGTCACGAACGCGGCGCCGTGCCGCTCCCGCGTATTCGCACCCGCTTTCGCAGCCACCACCCGCCGGCCCCTTCCGCGATCGGCCCGATCCATCGCGCCCACAACCGGGCGCGTTGCTGCCGCTGGTTGTACCACTCGCGCGGCGGGATGGGCAGGTTGGGCCGACGTGGCGACCAGCGGACCCGGCCCTGAAGGACTGGGCTAACGCGGAAAGTACCCCGAAGGGCGCTACGAGATATGCCGATACGTCAGGGCGCTTCAGCGTCCGTTCCGTCCTCAGCCCGGTCCTTCAGGGCCGGGTCCTCTCGCCTGTCGATTTCGGCGTTGCCCGAACGACCACATGTTGACGGATCACGACAGGAGGAGAAGTCGCCATGTCGAACCTGACGGTGAACGCGGAGCCGGGGTCGCACGCCATCGAGATCGTCCGCGAGTTCGACGCGCCGCGCGATTTGGTGTTCGCGGCATGGATCGATCCGGCGCGCGTGCCGGAGTGGTGGGGACCGGAGGGCATCACCACAATCGTGGACCGCATGGAGCCGCGCAAGGGCGGGTCGTGGCGCTACATCCACCGAGGTCCCGGTGGCGAGGAGTATGCATTCAACGGCGTCTACCACGAGGTGGTCGCACCGGAGCGGGTGACCTTCACGTTCGAGTTCGAACCGATGCCGGGGCACGTCCTGCTGGAGACGGTGCGCTTCGAGGAGTTGCCGGGCGGGCGGACGCGGATGATCGACACCTCGGTCTTCCAGTCGGTCGCGGACCGCGACGGGATGCTCGCGTCCGGCATGGAAGGCGGCGCGGCCGAAAGCATGGACCGGTTCGCGGCGCTGCTGGACCGGATTCGGCAGCAAAATGGGTAGGTCGCTGAACGACGCGGTGGCCATGCGGTCCCAGCAGTACGCGGCGCAGTTCGGGGATCTCAACGCGCGCGCCATCGCCGTGGTGGACGGGTGCGGCGACGATGAGTGGCCGCTGCCGAGCGTGGAAGCGGGCCGCTCGGAGGCGGTCGTGGCCTACCACATCGCGGAGGTGCAGCGGGCCTTCGACCGGATGCTGGCGGCGCTGGCGGCGGGAGAGACGTATACACCCACCGTCTCGGCGGAGGAGATCGACGCCCGCAACGCGCTGCACGCCGTCGAGCAGGCCGGGGTCGGCAAGGCGGAGACGCTCGGCCTCCTGCAAACGCACGGGGCGGCGATCGCGGCGACGTTGCATGGCCTGGATGACGACACCCTCGGCCGCTTCGCCGGCACGTTCGGCGGGCACGAGATGACCGTCGCTCAGGTCGTCGAGTGGATCGTGATCGGCCACACCGCCGAACACCTGGCGAGCATCGAGACCGTCCTCGCCGCGTGAGCCGCGCCACTCGCCGACGGCTCTGGGCCGACAGCCAAGACGATAGACTGCGCCGGCCGGGGGATGCTCCCCCGGCCGGCGTGGCGCGTGGAGGCGGGAACGGGCGATGGAGGGCGGCAGCGGCGGCGAGTTCGGGTTCGGCTTCGTGGCCATCGTGGAGATGCTCGGCCGGCTGATGGAAGGCATCGGCGTCGTCGTCATCGTGATCGGCGCGCTGCTGGCCACGCTCCGCTTTTTCCAGGGCGCGCGCCAGCACGGCGGTTCGGCCCCGCGCTACAAGACGTTCCGCACCGGGGTGGCGCAGGCGATCCTGCTGGGGCTGGAGTTCCTCGTCGCCGGCGACATCATCCGCACCGTGGCGGTGGAGCCGACGTTCACCAGCGTCGGCGTGCTGGCGATCATCGTGCTGATCCGGACCTTCCTGTCGTTCGAGATGACGCTGGAGATCGAGGGCCGCTGGCCGTGGCAGCGCGGGCCGGAAGCACCGGGCGCGGAATAGCATCGGGCTGGATCTCCGCCATCCCGAGCCCAATCCCGTCATCCCTCGCCTGGCTCGGGATGACGGGATGAGCAGCGGCGCTAGAGCCGGCCGACCAGCCTGAAGAGGCGATCGCGGTCGGCGGCTTCGTCGGCGAGCGGGATGAGCGTAAGCAGCAGTTCGTCGAGACCGGCGTCGAGCATCTCCCGCAGGCGGGCGGCGACGGCGGCGTCCTCGCCGAAGACGACGAGGTCGTCGAGCAGGGCGTCGCTGACGTTGCCGTCGGCGTCCACCGGGAAACCGGCCGCGGCGAACATGGCGGCGTAGAACGGCAGCCGCCCGTAGCCGTTGATGCGCTGCCGGGCGGCCTCCCGGATCGCCGCCGTGTCCGTGCCGAGGGCAACCCAGGCGTGCGCCACCAGCGGCGGCGCGTCCCGCCCGGCGGATTCCGCGCCCGCGCGCAAGGCGGGCAGCGCGCTGTCGAGCAGGTAGGCCGCCGGGCAGTTCCAGGAGATCGCGCCGTCGGCGATCTCGCCGGCGAGCCGGAACGCGCCCTCGCTGAGCGCGGAGATCAGGATCGGCACGCGCGGCTGGTTCTGGACGGTCACCCGCGCGGTCAGGAAGCGCCCGGCGTGATCGACGGCATCCTCCCAAAGCGCGGCGCGCAGGATGGCGACGTACTCCCGCAGGTGGGCCAGCGGCGACTCCATCTCGATGCCGTAGACGTGCTCGATCACCGGGCGGTGGCTGGGGCCGACGCCGAGCCGCAACCGGCCGGGACCGAGCGCGGCGACCGTCGCCGCCTGCTGGGCGAGGGCCAGCGGGTGGCGCGGGTAGGTCGGCACGATGGAGGTGCCGAAGCGCACGGCGGAGGTGCGCTCCATCGCCGCCGCGAACAGCGTCAGCGCGTCGAACGAAACGGGGGTTTGCGTCGTCCAAACCTGGGCGATGCCGGCGGCGTCGGCCGCCTCGATGGCCGCTACGAGGGACGGCGCATCGGCGCCCATGAGCGAGACGCCGATGCGGTCGCGGTAGGTGGCGGAGCGCCCGCCGTTCGGGTGGCTCATGCGTCCTCCTGCGTCGTTTAGGACGCCGCGCGCCGATCCCGCGGCGATGCCGCCGCGCGGCTCCCATGCGTCGTTGCCGGCCGCGCTACCCCGAAGGGCACGCGCGCCGGTCGCTGCCTCGGTTGCTGGCAAGATGCTTGCCGACGCCGCTCCGCCTCGCCCGCGAACCCGCCGATGCACCACGCGCCGCTCGTGCCGGCGCTCGGCTGCCGGGAGGCGCGCGGTCGAATGTCCGGCTCGCCGGCCGCGTGTACGCGCTCGGCAAGGACGTACCGCCCGATGGGGCCGTGGGGAACACGCCGACGATTCCAGTGACCCGGTGATCCCGGCGCCAGCACACGGCGAGCATCCGCCCGGGGATCGAGCGGGCCGTGCGAGCAACGGTGGCGGGCGGCGGTCCGGCGAGGAGCCACCTCGGGAAGCACCGTCGGCGGCGGTGTGCCGCGAACGACACCCCTGCCGTGCCGCGGGCGGCAGGCGGCGGCGGACCCCGGCCCTACGATCGGACCATCGAACGGGGATGGCCCCGGACGACGCGACGATGGACCCGAATCCT
>JAFAEX010000151.1 GCA_023423795.1 Chloroflexota bacterium
CCGCCATCATCCCCGGGCGGGCGTGGTCCGTGTCCGGGTCTACAGCGCAGCCGCCATCATCCCCGGGCGGGCGTGGTCCGTGTCCGGGTCTACAGCGCAGCCGCCATCATCGCGCCCGGCCTCACCAGCCGGGGGTGAGGGCGCGGCCGAGCAGGTAGGCGCCGAGCAGGAGCGCGCCGGCGGCGAACACCCAGGCGATGCGCGCCCCGAGCCAGAAGATCAGGCCGATCAGGGTGACCAGCCCGCCCACGACGAGCGCGGCGCTCAGCACCAGCAACGGGTCGTCGATCGTCACCTGCGCTCCTGACGGGCGGGCATCCTGCCCTGGCTGCGGCGGGCGGCCAACCTCGCCCGACCGATGCACGACGGCGCATCGCGGCCGGGGTTGGGACCGTTGGGGCATTTTCGGGCCAACCACGCCGCGCCGGGGATCGTAGGTCATGGCAGGCGGACCCCGCACCTTCCCACCGAGGGCCGCCCACCCCGCGGTTCCCATCGGGGGAACCACCCGAGACGCCTCCGGCCCCTACCCGGAGGCGTCGCCGCGTCCGCGAGCCTCCAACCGGCATCGACCCTCTCGAGCGCCGAGCGCCCGGCGACGGCGCGGGTAAACGGGGAGCCCGGCGACCGGACTTGGTCGCCGGGCTCTCCTCGCTACGCCCCGGGTGATCCGGGTCCGCGCGTCAGCGCTTCGCGGCCTTGCGGGCGCGGCGCTGCTTGCCGCGCGCCCGCGCCGAACGCCGGTTGCCCGACGATGCCCGGGACGGGTTGTCGCACTCCGGCACGCAGACGCGGCCGGTGGCGGTGCCGAATCCGCAGCCGCAGAACTGGCCGGACGTGTTGCGCTTGGCCTCCTGGCAGAAGAAGTGGAAGCCGACCAGGTTGCGGCAGGAGGTCGCTTCCGGCCCGGAGGTGCTGGTGCACTCCGTGCGCTGGCCGCAGACGCCGTCGCCGGCGTTGGCGCAGAAGTTGTTGCCCTCGACCGCGCGCTCGCAGCCGCAGGTCTCGCCGGTGGCGGAACGACCGCACGGCGTCGGGTCGGCGTTGCAGATCCCGACCGGGCCGCCGCAGCGATCGGGCGGCGGGGTCGTCGGCGCTTGCGTAGTGGTGGTGGTGGTCGTGGTCGTTCCCGGCAGCGGGGTGGTGGTCGTGCCAGGCGGCGGCGTCGTCACTGCGGGTACGCAGACGCGGTTGACGCACGACCCGTTCGGGCCGCAGTTGGCGTTGGTGCAGCAGGCGCTGCGCGGGATGCAGCGGCGCCCGCAGCGCCGTTTGCCGCGGCCGCAGCCCTTGGCCGAGGCGTCGTCGGGCGTGGCCATGGCGGCGGCCACGCCGAGGGCGATCAGCCCGGCCAGGGCCGAGCGCCGGGTGCGCGCGTCGCGCAGTTGCCTGACCAGGTCGTCGAACCGCTGTTCGTCCATGTTGGCCTCCTTCCGGGGTGCGGCGTCCGCGACCCCTCGGCCAACACGCTATGCCCGTCCGACGAACCAGAACACCATAAAAGTACGAAAAACTTCCGGTTGACTTGCTTCGGGCGCGACGTGCCGACCGCTGCCAAGCGCTCGTGATCCAATGTGGTGGTGCGCCGGGGACCCGACGGTTGGCCCGACTGGACAAGCAAGGCGCCCCGAGGCCTCCGACGGGCGCTTGCGCGGCGGTTTCCCGTTGGCTATCGTCGCGCGACGGCTCGCGGCGGCGCGGGCGGCAAGCGACGGGGCTTGCGAGGCTGCTCGGGAACGGAGGGCGCAGATGGTAGGGCGAACGGGACGCGTACCGGGCACCCGGCCCGGCGGGCTGTCGCGGCGCGGCGTGCTCGGGCTGGGCGCGGCCGCCCTCGCGGCGGGCGCGCTCTCCCGCGGCGGCCGGATCGCCGGCGCTCAGGATGCGCCGGCGCTGCCGGCGATCACCGAGATCCCCGAAGAACTGAAGGGCAGTGGCCAGGTGGTCGTCGTCGGCTACGGCGGCACCTTCCAGGACGCGCAGCGGGAGGCCTACTTCGCGCCGTTCCAGGACCTGTCCGGGATCGAGGTGATCGAGGCGGAAGGCCCCGACACGTCCCGGATCAAGGCGATGGTGGATACCGGCAACATCGAGTGGGACCTGACCGAGTTCGACCGCTACAGCGTGCTCAACCTGGCGTCCAAGGGCGACTACTGGGAAGAGATCGACTATTCGCTGTTCGACACCGAGAACATCGCCGAGGCCCGCCGCCACCAGTATTCGGTGGACATGATGTCCTACGGGCAGGTGCTGGCCTACCGCACCGATGCCTTCGAAGAGGCCCCGCAGGGGTGGCCGGACTTCTGGGACGCCGAGCGCTTCCCCGGCGCGCGGACGATGAACGCCGGCAGCGGCGGGCTGTTCCCGTTCCTGGAAGCGGCGCTGATCGCCGATGGGGTGCCGAAAGACGAGTTGTACCCGATCGACATCGACCGGGCCTTCGATTCGCTGTCGCGGGTCCGCGACGCCGTCATCCGCTGGTGGGAGGCGGGCGCGATCCCGGCCCAGATGCTGGCCGACAACGAGGTGACGATGGCCGAGATCTGGACCGGGCGGGTGACGGCCCTGAAGGCGGAGGGCGTTCCGGTCGAGGTCCAGTGGAACGGCGGGCAGTTCGCCACCGACGTGTGGGCGATCCCGAAGGGGTCCCCGAACGCGGAGAACGCGCAGAAACTGGCGGCGTTCACCCTGCTGCCGGCGCCGCAGGCGCGGTTGTCGATCCTGACCTCGAACGGCTACATCAACGACCTGGCGGGCGACCTCGTCCCGCCCGACATCCTGGCGACGCTGCCGAGCGCGCCCGAGATCAAGAGCCAGATGTTCGACCTCGACTCGGAATGGTGGACCGAGAACGCGGACGAGGTGCTGGCGCGCTGGAACGAGTGGATCCTCGAATAGGACCGGCCATCGGCACGCGATGAACACCGCCGCCGCCCACGAAATGGGCGGCGGTGTGCCGCGAACGACACCCCTGCCGTGCCGCGGGCGGCAGGCGGCGGCGGACCCCGGCCCTACGATCGGACCATCGAACGGGGATGGCCCCGGACGACGCGACGATGGACCCGAATCCT
>JAFAEX010000225.1 GCA_023423795.1 Chloroflexota bacterium
GCCGAGTGCCGAGTGCCGAGTGCCGAGTGCCGAGTGCCGAGTGCCGAGTGCCGAGTGCCGAGTGCCGAGAATGGTAGGCCGGTCCGCTGACTTGCCGCCTTGCCGACTCGGCACTCGGCACTCGGCACTATCCGAGCAGCGCCAGCGCCGCCAGCGCGTAGGCGCGAGTGGCGTCGAGGACCTCATCGATGCCCACCCACTCGTCGGGGATGTGGGCCAACTTCGGATCGCCGGGGCCGTAGATGATGGTCGGGATGCCGGCCGCCGCGAAGATGCGGCCGTCGGTCGCCATGCTGAATCCGGTCAATTCCTCCGAAAAGCCGAGGTGGCGGTTCGCCGCCAGCATCCCCTGCACCAGCGGCGATTCCGGATCGCTCATCGTCGCCGGGCACATCGCGGTCGCCGGCTCGACGATCGCGCCGACGCCGGGCATGCCGGCCACCGCACGCTCCGCGATCTCGCGGATCTCCGCCAGCGCCTCCTGCGGGTCCTCGCCCGGCGCCAGCCGGCGATCGACGTAGATCGTGCAGCGGTCGGGCACGACGTTGGCCTTGACCCCGCCCTCGATCAGGTTGATGGAGGCCGACGACGGGTGGAAGTACGGGTGGGTGCGCTTGGCCAGCCGCGGCTGCAACTCCTCGCCCAGCGCCACGATCACCCGCGCCATCCCGTCGATCGCGTTCGCGCCTTCCCACGGCAGGGCGCCGTGCGCGGCCCGCCCGGTGACGGTCACGTTGACGCCGCCGATGCCCTTCTCGCCGACGGCTACCCGGCCCAGCGTCTGCTCGCCGACGATCACCATGTCGGCCCGCACCAGCCCGGACTCGATGGAGTGCCGCGCGCCGTCGCCGCTGGTCTCCTCGTCGGCCACCTCGTTCACCACGAGGGTGCCGCGCAGGGGCACGCCCGAGCGCGCCAGCGCCACCGCGCCCATCACCTGCGCCGTCACGCTCGCCTTGTCGTCCCCCGCGCCGCGCCCATACACGCGCCCGTCGGCGACATCGGCCGCGAACGGCGGGTGGGTCCAGGCGGACTCGACACCAGTCGGCACCACGTCGAGGTGGGCGTTGAAGGCGAGGCGCGGCCCCTCGGAGCCGCCGTATTCCGCGATCAAGTTGTGCTTGATCTCGTCGTGCGGCGAAATGGTGCAGGCGAATCCGGCGGCGGCCAGTTTGGCCCGGCAGACCTCGATCGCCTCGCGGGTATCCCCCGGCGGGTTCACCGACGGGATGCGGACGAGGTCGCGCAGGAAGGCGATCGTCTCCTCGGGATCGATGGCGGCCAGCACGCGCGCTGCCGCGTCCTCCGAATACGCCGGTGCCTCGGTCACTGGGAATTGCTCCTTGGGTCTTGCGCAAAACGGGGCCGATGAGCGGCGGGCCAGTATACTCAGCCGTTGAACGGCGGCGGTGGCCATCCGTCGCGACTCGCTCACGGAAAGGGTGAACGATGGCTGCGAAGGGCAAGAAGGTCGCGATGGTGATCGCGAAGAACTTCGAAGACTCGGAAGCGATCGACCCGAAGAACCACCTCGAAGGGCTGGGCCACGAGGTCGTCACCATCGGCATCGAGCCGGGTTCGGTCGAAGGAAAGAAGGGCGGTTCGCTCGCCGTCGATCGCACCTTTGCCGACGTCTCGCCGGACGAATTCGACATGCTGGTCATCCCCGGCGGCGGCGCCCCGGAGAACCTGCGCATCCACAAGCCGGCCGTTGAATTCACAAAGGCGTTCGTCGAAACCGGGAAGCCGGTTGGCTCGATCTGCCACGGCCCGCAGTTGCTGATCTCGGCGAAGGTGCTCGACGGCCGCACGATCACCGCCGTCAGCAAGATCGCCGACGACATCGAGAACGCCGGCGCCACCTGGGTGGATGCCGAGGTCCAGATCGACGGCAACCTCATCACCTCGCGCGTCCCCGGCGATCTCCCCGCCTTCAACGCCGCCCTCGGCACGGCGCTCGACGGCGGCGAGTAGTGCTACGTGCTACGTGCCACGTGCCACGACGAGGCCGGCACGTCGTCGTGGCACGTGGCACGTGGCACGTGGCACGTAGCACTCGATGATGTATCCCCCTCCCCCGTTCTCGGAACTGGGCGACATCGAGGTGGTGGCGGACGGCGACGGCCGGCTGCACCTCTTCCACCTGACGCTGCCCAACCACGACGTGATCCAGCACGCCATCTCCGACGACGGACTGCGCTGGACGGCGCTGCCGCCCGCGCTGCGAACCGGCGACCCCGGCGACGCCGACGACGACCAGATCTGGACGATGGGCGTCGCACGCGACGACGCGCACTCCCGCTGGCTGATGCTCTACACCACGCTGGCCCGCGCCGATGGCGGCCGCGTCCAGCGCACCGGGCTCGCCGTCTCCCGCGACCTCGTCCATTGGGAGAAATCGCCGAACAACCCCGTCGTTTCGGCCGACGCGCGCTGGTACGAATCCGACCCGGCGACGTGGGGCAGCGTCTCCTGGCGGGACCCGAAGCCGCTCCGGCTCGGCGGCCGCTGGCTGGCGACCGTCGCCGCCCGCGAAACCGGCGGCCCGCTGATGCGGCGTGGCTGCATCGGCCTGATCGGATCGGACGACGGCGAGCAGTGGGAGGCGCTGCCGCCGCTCTTCGCCCCGCGCCGGTTCTGGGACCTCGAATGCCCGCAGGCGTTCCCCATCGGCGACCGCTGGCACCTCACCGCCGCGATCATGGAAGACCGCCGCCAGCGGTACTGGACCGCCCCGGCGTTCGGCGGCCCGTACGAGACGCCACCGGACGGCGGCATCCTCGCCCCGGCCGGTCACTACGCCGGACGCGTGACGCGCTGGCGGGATCGCGATTTGCTGTGGTGCTGGCACCAGCCGCGCCTCGCCGAAGGTTGGACGGCCACGCCGCGCACCGTCGATTGGACCCCGATCCGCAACCCGTTCGGCAAGACGCTGGCGCCGCCGCTGGAACTCTCGCCGCGCCCGGACGGCTCGCTCGCCCGCGCATCGTTCGCCGGCTGGGACGCCTTCGCTGGGGAGGCCGTCGCCATCTCGCCGGAGCGCGCCACCCGCTTCCACGAAGCGCCAACCGACGGCTGGCGGATCGACGCCACCGGCGGCCGCATGGATCTGCTCGCGGCCAGCGCACCGGCAACCGACGCCCGGATCACCGGCGTCCTCCGACTCGACGCGCGCCACGGCGGCCTCGCGTTCCGGCTCGACGACGAGGGCGGCGGCTACGAGATCGCATTGCGCCCCGGTTCACCGACGATCGAACTCCGCACGTGGCTCCCGACCACCGAACCGCGCGATGACAGCCGCGGCTATCGCGTCGAGATCCTCCTGCTGGAGGATCTGTTTCGCACCATCCCACTGGGCGAGCCCGTCCCGTTCTCCCTGCTCATGGTCGGCCCCTACCTCGAGTTCTCCCTGTTCGGTGAGGTGGTGCTGGCCACCTTCAGCGGCAAGCGGCAAGACGGCGCCTGGGGCATCTGGGCCGAATCCGGCGCGATCTCCGGCCACGATCTCGCCGTCGCCCCGATGCGCCGCCCGTAGCCCGGTTCCGCCCGGCTGCGCGACAATCCGGGTTCGACGCATCGCGCCGTCCGTCCGCTCGATTCGACCGGGCCGGCGGCTCCCACGCCCGGAGCACCGCATGATCGCCGCCCAACCGGCCGCCACCGATGCCCTCTCCCGCCTGCGCGCGGCGAAGGCGTTCGTCTTCGACATGGACGGCGTGTTCTACGTCGGCACGCGCACCCTGCCCGGCGTGCAGGACCTCCTCGATGCGCTGGCGCTGCGCGGCCGCAAGGTGATGCTGGCCACCAACAACTCGATGGCCACCCCGGCGCTCTACGTCGAGCGGCTGGCGGGGATGGGCATCCGCGTGCCCGCCGAGGAGATCCTCACCTCGGCGTTGGCCACCCACGACTACCTGCTGAAGACGCTGCCGCCGGGCAGCGGCCTCTTCGTCATCGGGATGCCGGCGCTGCGCGAGCAATTGTTCGCCGACGGCGTGTTCCACCCGGTCCAGTTCGGCGAGGAGCAGCCGGCGGCGCTGGTGGTCGGGCTGGACCGGCAGTTCACCTACGACAAGCTCGCCGCCGCCGCCGCGACTGTCCGAAGCGGCGCGCGGTTCATCGCCACCAACGCCGACGCCACGCTGCCGACCGAAAACGGCCTCGTACCGGGTGCGGGCAGCGTCGTCGCCGCGATTCGGGTGGCCTCCGGCGTCGAGCCGACCGTCATCGGCAAGCCGGAAACGCCGATGCTGGAGATGGCGCTGGCCCGCATGGGCGTCGAGCCGCGCGAAGCGGTCATGGTCGGCGACCGGCTCGACACCGACATCCTCGCCGGCCAGCGCACGGGCATGCTGACCGCGCTCGTGCTCACCGGCGTCTCCACCCGCGAGGAGATCGCCGCCTTTCCGATCAAGCCCGACATCGTCGCCGACGACCTGCCGTCGCTGACGGCGGCCATAGTTGGGGCGTAGGCGACAGCCGACAGGCGACAATCGAAACTAACGAACGCGCCAGCGCTTGGCAAGACGCGACGCGGGACTGGCCGAGCCCTTGTCGCCTGTCGCCTGTCGCCTCCGGAGACAACACCTTGGCCGACATCCTCACCGAGCGCGCCCGCGTTATCCTCGACCGGCTGCACGCCGACGACGCCCGGCAGCGGGCGGAGGGGCTGCCGAGTTCGCAGCGGACGCGCAACCTGGACCGCGAATCGGGCCGGTTCCTCGCCCTGGCGGTGCTGGCGACGGGAGCGAAGGAGGTCGTCGAGATCGGGTCGTCCAACGGCGTCTCCACTATCTGGCTCGCCAGCGGCGCGGCGCACACCGGCGGGCGCGTCACCGGTACCGAACTGATGCCCGAACGCGCGACCGACGCCAACCGCAACCTTGCCGAAGCCGGGTTCGCGGACATCGCGCGGGTGCTGCCGGGGGACGCGCGGGAGTCGCTGGCGGCCTTGCCCGGGCCGTTCGACCTCGCCTTCATCGACGCCGAAAAGGACGACTACCCGTCCCACCTGCTGGCGATCGTGGACAAACTGCGCCCCGGCGGGCTGGTGCTGGCCGACAACGTGCTGTCGCACGATATCTCCGCCTACCAGCGCCTGGTGCGGGAGCGCGACGACCTCGCGGCGGTCACGTTGCCGCTGGACCGGGGCATCGAATGGGCGGTGAAACTGGGGTGACCTCCTGCCCGGCGGCGCCCGATTCGGGGTTGCGGACGGCGTGCCGCGGTGGTATGCTTTCGCAGCCCTCGGAAGCGGAATGCGCTTGCCGACCTAGCTCAGCTGGTAGAGCAGCTGTTTCGTAAACAGCAGGTCGCGGGTTCGAGTCCCGCGGTCGGCTCCAGGGGCGATACAACCGAACAGGCCGAAGTGGCGGAACCGGCAGACGCGCTACGTTCAGGGCGTAGTGAGGGTAACCTCGTGGGAGTTCAAATCTCCCCTTCGGCACCAACACCCAGCACAACCCATTCGTTGACCGACGGCGAGTGGGCGGGGTGTGCACCTTGACAACCGAGGATGGGGCAGGGAGGACGGTCGCTGGCCAACGGGCCAGAGGAAAGTCCGGGCTGCACAGAGCGAGGGTGCCCGGCGAAAGCCGGGGAGGCGCTTCGGCGCCGACAGTCCAGATCGGCGCGCGGTTCGCCGCGCGAGAGCAACAGCGACCATGACCGGCTCCGGCCGGGGTGAAAAGGGCAATCCTCCCCGCAGCAATCTCCGATTCGGCCGCTTGCAGGTTGCTCGCCGAGGCCGGAAGTCGAGAGCAGCCGCGAAGGCGACGACGCGGCCGGTTCCTTCGGGAGCCGAGAGAGATGACCGTCAGGAACAGAACCCGGCTTACTCCCCTTCCCCATCCTCACCACGGTGCCTATAGCTCAATTGGCAGAGCGCCTGTCTGTGGAACAGGAGGTTACGGGATCGTGCCCCGTTAGGCACCCCAGGAAAGACCGGCTCGATCGAGCCGCAACCGGAAACCCCGGACGCTAAAGCGTCCGGGGTTCGTTGTGTCGGTCCATCGCCCCGCGCGGTCCCGGCCCAGAAGACAAGGCGCGGGAGCCACCCGCGCGTCTGGCGGACGCTACCGGCAGGACCAGTTACCCGTCCCCGCCAGATCGTGCCGCCTGCCCCGGAATCGGTTCAATCGGGCGGCGCGAGCGCGGCCCGAACGACCCCGCCCCGCCCGGGGAAGCGCTGCCGCGCGACCTCCTGCGCCGCCGAGATCGCCCGCACGCAGGTCTCGATCGAAAGCCATTCGGGAAGGGTGCCGTCCCACGCGACGACCCAGAACCCGCGCGGATCGGCGCGGGAGGTCTCGACATCGAACCGAACGCCCTCAGCTTCGAAGGAGTCCATTCTCCCCCTTCTTCCCGGCACCACCCTCGTGCCAACGACCCCCGAATGGTAACGTCACCATCGCCCCGATGCCACCACGGATCGGACCATGACACCGGGCGACCTGCACCAACGCACGATCCGGCATCGCACGCGATCGCCTATGCAAATACGATGCCATACGCGGGCGCAACGACGCCGGCATCTTCGGCGACGGCGCGGAAACACGGCCTCGCTCGTTCAGCCGTCCGAACCCGCGCGCAGCCGGTGAATCCGGTCACCCGCGAACGCCCGTTTCGCAGGCCAACCGGCGTCACCCAACCGGCGTCACCCAACCGGCATACCGAGCCTGTCGAGGGATCTCGTTTTCCTGGCTTCGTGTGAACGACGAGATCCCTCGACAGGCTCGAGATGATGGGTTGGCGGCACCGAAATGCGCTGGAAACGTGGCGGTGGCGTCAACGTCGCTACCGCCGTACCCAAGGTTCCGGCAGCATCGCCATCGACGCGCCGGAACCGACGACACCTGCGTACTCGCCGCCTTCATCCTGCCGGTGTGGCGCCCGCGGGACACTTCGTGGAAAAGACCCGCATGGTTGCGCCGATTACGCCTTCGCCGTGCAGTTGATGATCCACTGGATTCCGTAGCGGTCGGTGAACGATCCGTAGTAGTCGCCCCAGAACATCTCGCCGATCGGCTGCTCGATCGTGCCGCCCTCGGAAAGCGCGGCGAAGAGGCGATCCGCGTCCGCCCGGGTGTCCGGATCGAGGGCGATGTAGAAATTGTTGCCCTGGTTCAGGCTCTGGCCCAGCGACTCCGGCGCGTCGCTGCCCATCAACAGATGGCCGCCGAGGATCGGCAACTGGACGTTCATCACCAGCCGCTTGTCCTCGTCGCTCATCTCCGGCTGCCCCGGCTCCGGCGGCGCGTCGCCCATGCGGGCGATCGGCATGGCGAACTCCGTGCCGAAGACCGACTTGTAGAACGTGAACGCTTCTTCGGTCGTGCGGGCGAAGTTGAGGTACGTGCTCGTCCGGGCCATTCGGTGCTCCTGATCCGCGTCCGATCGATGCCGCGCCGGCCCCCCGGCCGGGGGGGCGCGTGCGCCCCCGCCCCCCC
>JAFAEX010000226.1 GCA_023423795.1 Chloroflexota bacterium
CCGCTGCGCCGGGCGAGCGGGGGACGCCTGCGGACGCGGGGCGCGCTCGGGCTGCCGGGTGGACGAGGCGGCGGTCCCGGCCTGCGGGCGCGAACCACGGCGGCCGCGCACCGGCTCCGGCTCGGCGACGATCTCGAAGCCGCCTTCCAGCGCACGGGCTGCGCCCGGCCACTGGGCGCGGGCGATCGGCGTCGCCAGCCCACGGGTCAGTTGCCGCCACTTCGGCTGGTCTTCCGGGGCCAGCAGCGTGATCGCCATGCCCTGTCGGCCCATACGGCCGGTGCGCCCGATCCGGTGGGTCAGCAGCGCCGGGGATTCCGGCAACTCGGCGTTGACGACGAGGCCGACGGTCGAGACGTCGATGCCGCGGGCGGCCACGTTGGTCGCCAGCAGGATCGGGGCCTCGCCGGCGCGGAACTGGGCCATCACCTTGTCGCGCGCGCCCTGCGCCATGTCGCCCTGGAGCGCGACCACCGGGTAGCCCTCGGCGACGAGGCGCTTGGCGAGGCGGGCGACGCCGCGCTTGGTGCGCCCGAAGACGATCACCTGGCCCTCGGTCTGCTGGGAGAGCAGGTCCTTCAGGACGGGGATCTTGTCGCCGTCCGGCACGTCGAAGGCGACGTGCTCGATCGAGGACGCTTCTTCCGGGTCCGGCGCGACCGTCACGGTGATCGGATCGATCAAGTGCTTGGAGGCGGTCTTCTCCACCCAATCCGGCACGGTGGCCGAGAACAGCGCGGTCTGCCGGTCCGGCGTGGCGCGGGCGATGATCCGCTCGACGTCCGGCGCGAAGCCGTAGTCGAGCATCTCGTCGGCCTCGTCCAGCACCAGCAGCCGAATCCGGTTGAGCCGCAGCGCGCCCTGATTGAGCAGGTCGAGCACGCGCCCCGGCGTGCCGACGACGACGTGCGCGCCCTGCCGCAAGGCGACGCGCTGCGGGCCGACGCCGACGCCGCCGAAGATGGTAACGACGGAGATGCCGCGCCCCTCGACGAGGTCGCGCAGCACGTTGGCGACCTGCACCGCGAGTTCGCGGGTGGGGGTCAGCACGAGCACCTGCGGGTCGCGCAGGCGGGGATCGACGAATTCGACGGCCGGGATGCCGAACGCCAGCGTCTTGCCGGAGCCGGTGCGGGCTTGGCCGATGAGGTCGCGGCCCTGGAGCAGGGTCGGCAGCGCCTGCGCCTGGATCGGCGTCGGCGTCTCGATGCCCATCTTGGCGAGGGCGGTGCGGGTCGAATCGGACAGCGAAAGATCGGCGAACGCGGCAATACCGCCGTTCGCAACGGGTACGGTAAGGGTATCGGTCAACTGGGTGTCCTTCGGAGCGCAGCGCGACGCGAAGCAATGGTCGTGTCGAGATGAAGGAGCACGGCGTGGCCGGTCAGTACGGCACGACGGCCCCGGGCGCTGCGCCTCGGACGGGGGCTGGAAGGCGTACTGCGCGCGGGGAAGCTGCCCCGCGCCCTTCTTGACGTAATGCAGTGTAGCACACCGCCGATGTTCCTGACGACCCGTTGCGAACCTCCGGACGTTTGGCAACAACCACGCCGCAATACCCACTCCTTTTCAATCGGACACAGGCGGCGACCGTGCGGCGGTTGCTCGGCGCCATGCACCGATCAGCCGGTCACACGCCTCCCCGCGGAGCCCGCCCTGCGCGATACTGCCTCCCCTCACGTCTGTCGTTTCGAACCAGCAAGGAGCACCCGTTGAAGGTCCTGATCTCTGCCGATATGGAAGGCACCTGCGGCGTCGTGTCCTGGGTCCACGTGATGCCGCCCGAAGTCGTCGGAAACAGCGAAGCGTCATCGACCGTCGAATACGAGCGGGCGCGGGCGCGCATGACCCGCGAGGTCAACGCCGCCATCGAAGGAGCCTACGCCGCCGGGGCGGACGAGGTGATCGTCAACGATTCCCACGACGGCATGCGCAACCTGCTGCCGGAGGAACTGGACCCCCGTTGCCGTTTCATCTCGGGAAATGACAAACCGCTCGGGATGGTGCAGGGCGTCGAACTGGACGGCATCGGCTGCGTCTTCTACACCGGCTACCACGCCAAGGCGGGAACCCCCGCCGCGCCCCTCGCCCACACGTGGACCGGCTGGATCAACGACGTGCGCCTCGATGGCGTCTCCACCGGCGAGTTCGGCGTCAACGCCGCCGTGGCAGGGCACTTCGGCGTCCCGGTCGCGTTCGTTGCCGGCGACGACAAGGCGGTCGCCCAGACCCGCGCCCTGCTCGGCGAGCGCGTCGTCGGGGTGGTGACCAAGCAGGGCATCTCCACCTTCACCGCGCTGCACCTCCACCCGACGAAGGCGCAGGAACTGATCCGCGCCGGGGCCGAAGAGGCCGTGCGCCGAGCGGGCGACCTGAAGCCGTTCACCGTACCCGCCGATTGCCGGGTGGAGATGGATTTCGACCACCAGGCGCGGGCCGATCAGGCAATCCTCGTCCCCGGCGTCGAACGCGCCGGCGAGCGCACCGTCGCCTGGCGCTACGAGGACGGCCCGCGCTTCATGAACACGTTCCGCGCCGTCGCCAAGGCCGCCGGCATCCGGATGTCGCCGTAGACCGAGTGCCGAGTGCCGAGTGCCGAGTGCCGAGTGCCGAGTGCCGAGTGCCGAGTGCCGAGTGCCGAGTGCCGAGTGCCGAGTGCCGAGTGCCGAGAATGGTAGGCCCGCTCGGCGGCGTGCAACGCTCGTGCTTGCCGACCCGCCGACTTGCCGACTCGGCACTCGGCACTCGGC
>JAFAEX010000235.1 GCA_023423795.1 Chloroflexota bacterium
GCCGAGTGCCGAGTGCCGAGAATGGCAGGCCGCATCCGTGGCGCG
Source organism: Chloroflexota bacterium (assembly GCA_023423795.1). Taxonomy (GTDB): domain Bacteria; phylum Chloroflexota; class Chloroflexia; order Thermomicrobiales; family UBA6265; genus CADCWF01. The sequence continues at coordinate 46 of JAFAEX010000235.1, forward strand.
CCACTTCCGTGCTTGCCGACCCGCCGACCCGCCGACTTCGACCACTCGGCACTCGGCACTTGGTATTCGGCACTTGGTATTCGGCACTCGCTTACTCGAAGATGCCCAACGGCAGGGCGGCGGTGACGATCCAGTTCGGGGCGTCCACGACCTCGCTGATCTTGAGGTCCATCGCCACCGAGCACAGCACCAGCGCCTCGTGGTCGGTGAGGCCGTGCTCCGCCTTGAGGAACGCGATCATGTAGCGGACCGCGTTCTGGGTGTTCTCCCACAGGTCGGGGCCGTGGGCGGTCGTGCAGTGCCAGCCGGCGGTGTTCCACGAACCGGTCATCGGACCGGACATGCGAAACTGGATCTCCGGCAGGTTTTCGCCCTTGCGCAGGTCGAAGCGCAGCGTGGCGGTGGACTGCATCTCGATCCCGGTGCCGCCGACTTCGCCGTCCCCCTGCGCGGCGTGGGCATCGCCGCAGGAGAAGAGCGCGCCCGGCGCTTCGACCGGCATGAACACGCTGGTGCCGGCGACGAGTTGGCGGATGTCGATGTTGCCGCCGACGCGCCGGGGCGGCACGGTCGAGTGCTCGCCCGGCTCGCCCGGGGCCAGCCCCAACACGCCGAGGAACGGCTGGATGGGGATGGTGATGCCGGGTTTGAACTCGGTCCGGTCGCCGTGCGAGAGGTCCCAGATCTTCATGTAGGGCGTCTGGAACGCGGGATCGTCCTTGAGCAGGTTGAAGCCCGGCAGGACGAAGGCGTTGCCCCAGTCGCCCGGGCGGATCTCGACGATCTCGACCACCAGCGTATCGCCCGGCTCGGCCCCGCGAACGGCGACCGGACCGCTGATCTGGTGGATGACGGAGAAGTCCAGACTCGCGAGCACGTCGGCGGTCGAATCGCGGGTGATCTGGCCGGCGGAGAACTCCGGCGTTTCGAAGACGACGGTGTCGCCGGGGTCGATCGTCAGCGCCGGGGCGATGTCGCGGCTCCAGCGGCAATGGGTCGCGGTGCGGTCGAGGTGGTGGGTCTGCGGCATCGGGCTGCCCTTCCTGCTCGGTGACGGTCGCGTGCGCGGGTTCGCCTTGTCGCGGCAGTATCGCCCAGCGGTGGGTAGCCGTGGCCGGGTTGAGGTCGCACGATCGATCCGGCCACCGCCACCCGCCCGGGGATGATGGCGGTAGTCAAAACATCGCAGCCACCGGCGATGCGCGCCCGGGACTGGAAGTCCCGGGCTGCGCCAACGAAGTCCCTCCGGGACTGACGTCAGGCGTATCCGGCGCATTTCGGCAACCACCCTAAACCCAAGGCGTCTTGGTGGCCGGAGTGTTTTCGCAACCGCGGTGCTCGCGACTGCTCCGCCGGTACCCGGACCAACGTGGCAAACGCCATCATCCCCGTGACGCCGCCGCCGAATCCCGTCGTTTTACGCTACGCCGCGCCGTCTTTCCCCAGCCGCCGGGCGCGGACCAGCGCCTCGACGCCGTCCAATACGCGTTGCAAGCCGAACTCGAAGGCGTGCTCCGGAGCGTAGGCGGCCTGCAGCGCCGCCCCGACGGCGGGTCCGACGCGGTCGGCGACGGGGTGGCGGCCGGGCACGTAGACCTCGGCTAGCAGCGGGGCGACGACCTCCCACCACTGGGCGTCGGTGCGGCCGGAATCGCGCTCGGTCTGGGCCATCTCGGCGGCGCGGCGGGCGGCGGCCTCGGCGTGGCCGATGACGAGGCTGACCACGGAGTCCATCTCGACCTCGTCGAGGCCGATGCCGTCCACCGCGCGCAATTCGTGGTCGTATTTGGCGACCGCGTTTGGACCGAGCACCGGGCGGGCGAGCGCAGCCACCTGCAACATCCACGGGTGGCGGCGGAACATCGCCCAGTTGTCGCGGGCGACCCGCTCCAGCCGCTCGCGCCACGCTCCTTCGACCGGGTCGTCTGGGACGGCCTCGCCGTAGGCGGTGTCCAGCATCAGGTCGATGAGTTCGGCCTTGCCCGGCACGTACGTGTAGAGCGCCATCGTGCTGACGCCGAGGCGTTCGGCGACCTTGCGCATCGAGAGCGCGGCCAACCCCTCGCCGTCGGCGATGCCGATGGCGGCGGCGGCGATCGCCTCCGGCGTCAGGCCCTGCTTCGGCCCGCGGGTCGGGCGCTTCTGGCGGCCCCAGAGCAGCGCCATCGTGCGCGCCGGGTCGCCGCCGCTGCTGTGTTCGGTCGTCACGATCGCGCGTCCCCCTTGCAACTCCTTACGGCGTACAGTATAGTCGCGGCCTAACTCCGTATATCGTACGTAGTTTAGGAGGCAGCGATGGCATCGGCGGATGGCGCGATCGTCGCCGAGGGGTTGTGCAAGCGCTTCGGGGCCGCCCGGGCGCTCGACGGGTTCGACGTGCGGGTGGAGCCGGGCACGGTCTGCGGGCTGCTCGGGCCGAACGGCGCCGGCAAGACGACGGCGGTCAGGATCATGACCACCCTGCTGCGTCCGGACGCGGGCCGGGCCGAGGTCGCGGGGTTCGACGTCGCTCGCCAGCCGGTCGAGGTCCGCTACCGGATCGGGCTGGTCGGCCAGCACGCGGCGGTGGACGAGGTGCTGAGCGGGCGGCAGAACCTCGAACTGTTCGGCCGCCTCTACCACCTGTCCGGGCCGGACGCCCGGCGGCGGGCGACCGAGTTGCTGGACCGTTTCGGGCTGGGCGAGGCGGCCGAGCGACCGGCGAAGACGTACTCGGGCGGGATGCGGCGGCGGCTCGACCTCGCGGCCAGCCTGATCCTCTCGCCGCCGGTGCTGTTCCTCGACGAGCCGACGACGGGGCTCGATCCGCGCGGGCGCAACGAGGTCTGGGACGCGGTGCGCGGACTGGTCGCCGACGGCACGACGGTGCTGCTCACGACCCAGCACCTGGAGGAAGCCGACCAACTCGCCGACCGAATCGCCATCGTCGAGGCCGGGCGGGTGGTCGCCGAAGGAAGCCCGGACGGGCTCAAGTCCCGCATCGGCGGGGACCGGATCGACGTGGTCGTGCGCGATGCCGAGAACCTCGTCGCCGCCGCCGCCATCGTGGCGCGGGCGGCCGGGGCCGAGCCGGAGACCGTGCCGGACCTGCGGCGGATCAGCGCGCCGGTGCGCGACCGGGTAGCCGCGCTGACCGCGGTCGCCCGCGCGCTGGCGGATGCCGGCATCGCGGCCGAGGACATCGCCCTCCGCCGGCCGACGCTCGACGAGGTGTTCCTCGCCCTGACCGGCAACCGCACGGACACGATCGACGCGACGCAGGAGGTGGCGGCGGCATGACCACGAGCATCGGCGTTCCCGCGATTCCCCGCTCCCCGTTCGCCCGGCTGCGCTGGGCCCTGGCCGACGCCGGCACGATCGCCGGCCGCGTGTTCCGCCACTGGCTGCGCCAGCCGGGAACGCTGCTGGTCGGCCTGCTCTTCCCGGTGATGCTGCTGCTGATGTTCGGGTACCTGTTCGGCGGCGGCATGACGGTGCCGGGCGGCGGCGACTACCGCGAATTCCTCGTACCCGGCATCCTCGCGATGACGGTCGCCTTCGGATTGGAGGCGACCTTCACCGCCGTCGCGGCCGACGCCACCCGCGGGGTGACCGACCGCATCCGGTCGCTGCCGATGTCTCCCTCGGCGGTGGTCGTCGGCCGCAGCCTGGCCGACATGGCCAACTCGGTCGTCGGGCTGGCGGTGCTGGCCGCCGCCGGGCTCGCGGTCGGCTGGCGCTGGCACAACGGGCTGGCCGACGCGCTGCTGGCGTTCGGGTTGCTGCTCTGGCTGCGCTTCGCGCTGCTGTGGGTGGGCATCTGGCTCGGGTTGCGGGCCGGCTCGCCGGAAGCGATCGCGGCGGTGCAGATCGTGATCTGGCCGGTCGCGTTCCTCTCCAACGTCTTCGCCCCGCCGGAGACGATGCCGGGCTGGCTGGGCACGATCGCCGCCTGGAACCCGCTCTCCTCCACCGTCGCCGCGGCCCGCGTGCTGTTCGGCAACGCCGGCTGGGGCGGCGATACGTGGATCGCCGGGCACGCGCTGGAGATGGCCATCGTATGGCCGCTGCTGCTGGTCGTCGTCTTCCTGCCGCTCTCGGTGCGGCAATTCCGGCGGCTGGGCGGCTGATCCGGCCTCCCGTCGGGAGCGCCCGAGCGTGACGGCGGACTTCTGCACGGCCCGCCCGGCCCATCGTGGTCGCCTTCGAGACCGCGAAGGAATCCGCCGCGGCAGGATCGGGCGAGGAGCCCGACGGTGTTCGGCCCGGAGCGAGATTCAGCACCCCTCGCCGTCTCCCAACGAATCCCGTCATCCCGAGCCTGTCGATGGATCTCGTCAATCGCCGGTCGGAGCACACGACGAGATCCCACGACAGG
>JAFAEX010000269.1 GCA_023423795.1 Chloroflexota bacterium
CGATCGAGGCGGCGGCCGATGCGCGCGGCGGCACCGGCGCCGCGGTTGCGGGCGACGCCGCGGCGGGCGAGGCGGCTTCCGGATCGGTTGAGGGCGCGGCCGCCCAGGCGGAAAGCAGCCCGGAGGCGGCCAACGCGTCCAACCCGCCGAGTTTCGCCGACCTCGAGAACGAGGGGCGATTGACCCCGCGGCTGACGCCGATCGCGGACTTCTACCACGTCTCCAAGAACATCGCGGACCCGGTGGTTTCGGCGGACGGCTGGACGCTGACGATCGACGGACTGGTCGATTCCCCGAAGAGCTGGACGCTCGACGAACTGCGCGAGCGGGCGACGGTCAAGAACATCACGACGCTCGGCTGCATCTCCAACGAGCTGAACGGCGACCTGATCTCCACCGCCGAGTGGACCGGCGTGCCTCTGGCCGATCTGCTGGCCGAGGCAGGGGTGAAGGCGGAGGCGATCGACCTGAAGTTCACCTGTGCCGACGACTACCAGGACTCGATCCCGGTGGCGCAGGGGATGGACCCGGAAACGCTGGTGGTGGTCGGGATGAACGGCGAGCCGCTGCCGAACGACCACGGCTTCCCGGCCCGGATGATCGTGCCGCCGATCTACGGGATGAAGAACGTGAAGTGGCTGGAGCGGATCGAACCGGTAGCCGAGGATTTCCTGGGCTACTGGCAGACGCGCGGCTGGAGCGACCCCGCGCCGTACCAGATCTGGGGCCGGATCGACTCGCCCTACGCCGGGGAGGACGTGGCGGCCGGACCGATCGTGGCGGCGGGCATGGCGTTCGCCGGGGATCGCGGGGTCAGCCGGGTACAGGTGAGCCTCGACGAGGGCCGCACCTGGACCGACGCCGAATTGGAGCAGGCGCTGAACGCGCCGTACACGTGGGTGCGCTGGCGCTACGGCTTCGAAGCGACGGCCGAAGTGACGCTGTGGATGCGCGTCACCGACGGCGAGGGCAACGTCGCGCCGCAGGAGGAGAATCCCCCGCTGCCCGATGGCGCGACCGGCTGGCCGCGCCGGCGGATCATGGTGCGGGCGTAGGTTGCGGCGTTGCGCGATCGATCCGGATGCTGGCCGCTCGGGACACCCGAGGTTGATGGCGGTCGCCGCAGTGATGCGGGCTACCGGCGTGGCCCGCCCGAGGCTGACGGCGTCTGCCTTGTTGATGCGGACATCGTCCGCTCTCAACCCCGGATGGTTTCGTTCGCGTAGCCCGGGTTTGATGGCGGTTGCCTGTTTGATCCGGACACCGGCCCATGGGCGGGCTCAAAGAATCGCGCCCCTACAACCCGCGGCCGCCCCGACCGCTGTAGGGGCGCGATGATGGCAGTTGCCAAAATAGGGCGGCCACCGCCCGTTCTCAGCCCCGGAGGGGCTTTGTTTCCGTAGCCCGGGGTTTCAACCCCGGGCGGGCGTAGACGGTGGCCGGATCAAATTGGCAACCCCCATCATCTCATCGCGCCCGCGCGGCCGATGCCCGGACTATGGTGGCAACCGCCATCACCCCCGGGCGGGCGTGGGCGATGGCCGGATCAAATTGGCAACCGCCATCACCCCCGGGCGGCCCCGTCGCCGGTGTGCGCCCCCGATCGCGATTGTTGCTCCTCTCTGTCGCCGAAGAGCGAAGACAAGTCGAGTGCGATGACCTGCGTGTAAGGTTTTCCCCGACATCGTGTCGTGAATAATCCGCAAGCCGTGGTCGGATTTCGGCAGTCATTCCCGTCCGTCACCTTGCCTTCCGGGTTCTATCCTGAATGCGTGAAGACGGGTATCCCCCACATTGCATCCGGATCGGGCCACGGCGGAGTTCGCGGCCCGGCAGATGACCGGCTCCGGCAGGACCGCGCCGGTCGAGGAGGCCCCGGCATGCGCGACCACGCCCATGCGGAACATATCGGTACGGAACCCGGCAACGGGCACGGAGGCTTCGCCGTCCATCCCGGATGGCTCGCGGCCGAGCCGTGTCTCGATCCGGCGGTGGCGGACGGGCCGCAAGAGACCCGATTCGCCGCCTTCATGCAACTGATCAAGACGGCGGGAGCGCTCGACCGCGCGGCGACCGACGCCCTTGCCGACCTCGACCTGACGGCGGGCGCGTTCGCGGCGCTGCTGGAGCTGGACCGGATCGGCGCCGAAGGCATCGCGCCGTCCGAACTGGCTCGGCGGCTGGCGGTCGCGCGGCGCACGGCGACGCTGTATGTGGACATCCTCGTGCGCCACGGCTGGGCCGAGCGGCGCGCGCACCCGGCCGACCGCCGGATGGTGCTGGCCAGCCTCACCCCGGCCGGCACCCAACTGCTGAACGACCTCGGCGATGCCTACCGCAAGCGGCTCTCGGCCCTGCTCGGGGACATCAGCCCGATCCAGGCGGAGCGGATGCGGCAATTGCTGGCGCTGATCCCCACCGACGGCTCGGCGGTCGAAGCGGCTTCCGCCAGTTAGCCCCGAACCGGAGGCCGTTCGCGGCTCCGCGATCCCACACCCGGCCCGCCCTCGCGACCCCACCGCGGG
>JAFAEX010000278.1 GCA_023423795.1 Chloroflexota bacterium
CGGGGTGCCGGGGGGGCCAAATACCGACGCCCGGCGGCGCGGCCAGCGCGGCGGGCCTTCTCGTCGGATGGGATCGGAGGCGACTAGCCCTCGACGACGACCACGCTCTCGTCGAAGAGGACCGGCAGGCGGCCCGTCCACGAACCCTGCCGGGTGCCCTGCAAGGTGGGCTTCTGGACGAATTGCGGCGTCCAGTTGGCGATCGGGACGTAGACGGCGTTTTCGATGACCAGTTCCTCGGCCTGCTGGAACAGGTCGTTTCGGGTCGCGGGGTCGAGTTCGCGGTCGGCCCGGCTCGCGAGGTCGGCGAAGGCCTGGGCATCGGCTCCGGGGTCGAACTCACCGGACGGCGCGAGGTCCGGCGACCAGTTGAAGAAGCCCTGCATGTAGGGCGAATCCCAGGAGAAGACGTCGGTGAGCAGGTGCGGCGTGTCGGTGACGGTCTGCCACCACATGACGTCGATCTGCCGCCCGCCGTTGTCGATCCGGGCCTGTTCGATCTCCTCCAGCGTGCGGGTGGCGTCGAAGAGCAGGGTGACGCCGAGGTTCTCGCCGAGCATCTGGAGGACATCGCGCACCCGCTGCTTCTCGGCGTCGGTGTCCTCCGAGGGGTGGGCGACGATGACCTCCGGGAAGCCCTCGCCGTTGGGGTACCCCGCGTCGGCGATGAGTTGCCGGGCGGCGGAGGGATCGAACGGGAGCAGCGCCGGCGGCTCGTAGCCCGAGAGGTCGGTGACGACCGGCGGCGTGAACCCGGTGGCCGGAATCCAGGTGTTGCCGTAGATCTCGGCGTACCGGTCGCGGTCGAACGCCAGCGCGAACGCCCGGCGGACGCGCACGTCGTTGAAGGGCGCCTGCGCGAAGTCCATCGCCAGCGACCGGACCGAGCCCGGCGCGGCGTCCAGCGTGACCAGTTCGGCGGCTAGCGTCGGGTCGGCGTCCACTTCGGCCTTGAGCGACAAGGGCACGTCGGCCGACACGACATCGCCGGCGATGTACAGGTCCAATGCCTCGCGGGCGGCGGTCGGGCCGGTCAGGATTGGCCAGGTGATGCTGGCGATCGAGGGGTTGGGCGCCGAGTGGTTCGGGTTCGGCGCCATCACGAAGCGGGTGTCCACCTCGTATTCGCTGAACTGCCACGGTCCGGCGCCGGCCCCGTTGAGCACGAAGTTGACCTCGCCGGCGGCCGCCAGTACGGCGGGATCGACCGCGGCCCAGACGAACGACGCCATGTACGAGGGGAAGTAGTTGGCCGGTTCGGACAGGCGGACCTCGACGGTTCGGTCGTCCAGCGCCGCGAAGCCGAGTTGCGCCCCTTCGACCTGGTTCAGCCAGTCGTCGTAGCCGGCGACGTGGCGCATGAAGCCCGCCATCGGCGAGGGGTTGGCCGGGTCGAGCGCCCGCTGCCACGAGGCGACGAAGTCGCCGGCCAGCACCGGATTGCCGGAGGCGTAGAACGCGTCGTCGCGGATCGTGAAGGTGAACGAGAGGCCGTCGGCGCTCATCACCGCGTCGGAGGCGAGATCGCGCACGACGCGGCCGTTTTCGTCGTAGCCGAGCAGGCCGGCCCAGACGTTCGGGTACATCACCCAGAAGCCGCCGTAGTCGGCCGAGCGGTGGGGATCGAGCGTGATCTGCTGCCCGTAGGCGTCGAAGGGTACCGCGATCTCGGCGCCCTGCACGATCGCCGCGTCCTGCCGCAGCGGCGCGGCGGCGGCCGAGTGCGCCGGTCCGATGCCGAAACGCGCCGTCGCCGCCGCGCCGGCTACGATGGCCGACCAGCGCATCAGGTCGCGGCGGCTGGCGCGGGGAGTAGTGGCCCGCAGCGTTTCCCAGAGCCGTGCCTGCTCGGCGCGTTCCGCGGCTCGCGTGCGCTGCCCGTCGGCCATCGCCATGCTGGGTTCCTCCGTCTGGTAAGTGGGCCGGGCGCGCGTCGCCCCGGCGTCGGTCGTCCGCATCGTGTGCACCGGCATCGCCGGCGGGAACCGTCCGTTCATGCAACGCCCGGCCCGGCCCAATCGTTGCGCGGGCGGGTGGACGCGGCAAGGGCGGGACCGCGGTCCCGCCCCATACCGGATACGTTCGCCGCGGCGTGCCGGATGCCGATGCTTGCCGCGGCGAACTGGATCAGGAGCCCGGCTCGGCGATGTAGAGGATGGTGCTGCTGCCCATCATCCCGTCGCGTTCCCACGCCACGGCGGCCAGCGCCTTGACGTTCTCGGGACCGCCGACCGGGCCGGCGACCGGCGTGGCGGGCGCGAAGAAGTCCTCGCAGGCCTCGCCGTCGAAGTCCGAGTCGAGCGCCGACTCGCCGTAGGGGTCCGCGTCGAAGGCCGCCTGCGCGGTCGCCTTGTCGGCGTGCTCGGCGCAGGCCGGGTCGGCGTCGGCGCCGCCGGTTCCGGTGAAGCCGCCCTGGCCGGAGAGCGCCAGCGCGAGCGGCACGATCTGGCCGAGGTCGATGTAGCCGACCTGGTAGTAGTCGGCCGGCAGTTCACCCATCACCGTCTGGAACTGGGCGTCGTTGGCCAGCGAGGTGGCCGGGGCGGTGCCGAGCGCCTCGATCGAGGCGACGGTGCCGGCGACGAGTTGGCCGTCAACCACGCCGAACCCGAACGGCGGGACTCCGGACATCGAGTCGTCGGTGATGGTGTAGACCGTGTCCTCGCCCATTGTGGCCGCGTTCAGGTCCGGGGCGTCCGGCTGCTGCTCGACGAAGCGCGCCAGCCGCGCGGTCTGCTCGGTCAGGCCTTCGGGGTCGTTGGCGGCCAGCGCGAGGATCAGGTCCACGTCGAACCCGCCCATCGCCAGGTTCGGCACGCCGAAGGCGAAGCCGAATTCGCCGGTCAGTTTGTCGAACAGGTCGGTCTTGAGGTTGAAGCCGATGACCGCCTCGGCCTGCGCGATTTGCTCGTCCCGGTACTCGGGGGTGAGCATCTCGGCGACGTCGTCGAGCGTCTGCGGGGATTCCGGTTCCTCGCCCTGGTCGATCGCCTCGACCTGGTTGACCGCCTGCGCGATCGAGAGGGCGGCCTGGTCGAGGACGGCCCGCGGCTGGAACCCGGCGGCGTAGATCAGCGCACCGGCTGGCACGTTCTCGGCGAAGGTGACCTCGCCGGCGTCGGCGACCATCGGCGGCAGCGAACCCTCGCTCGCCATCTGGATCGTATCGACGCGGAAGCCGGGCTGGTCGGCCCAGACGACGACGCCGGCATCGACGCCGCTCATGTAGGCGGCGGCGGCCTCTTCGCCGTAGTAGGAGGCGTAGAAGTCCTCGATCGCCGCCGAGAACTCGGGCCCGATGGCGTCGGTGATGTCGCCGGTGCTCATGTAGGCGAACATCAGCGCGTCGTTCGGGAAGGCGTCGCGGACGGCGGCGAAGTCCTCGTCGGCGGCGAGGTTGTCGCCGGCGGCGGCGTCGATCAGCGGTTCGAGATCGGCCGCGCTCGGCCCGGCGATGATGAAGTCGCCGAGTTGCGCCACGGCGGTTTCGGCTTCGAGGCCGTGGCCCATCTCCGACATGGCGTCGTGGTCCATGTCGTCGCCGGCCATGCCGTCGTCATCCATACCGCCGCCCATTTCGTCGGCGGCCATGTCCATGGCGTGGTCCATCCCGTAGAAGTCGGCGCCAGGGACGGTGAGGATGGTCGTGCCCGCGTAGTCCGTTTCCGTGATGGTCGTGCTGGCTTCGGTCGCGGCGGTCGCCAACTGGTCCTGGACGTACTGCCAGGCGCGGTCCATATCGCTCGGCTGGAGGACGGCGGCGACGCCGAACCCGTTCTCCGCGATTTCGGCGATCGGGGTGGCGAAGTCGTCTTCCGACAACTCGGCTTGCGGCGTGGCCATCGATTCCAGCGCCACGTCGTAGAAGCCGGCGATGTTGGCCACCGCCTGCGGCATGACGACGACGGCCATTTCGCCGCCGAAGAGCGCGTCGAGGTCGGCTTCCGACAACGTCGATCCGTCGGAGCCCTTCTCGCGCAGCAACTCGGACCGCGCGTTGTCGAGCCCGTCCGGCAAGCCGACCCGTGCGAGCAGGTCATCGACCTGCTGCCACTGGGAGGACCCTTCGTCGAGGTCGATCGAAACGAACGCGACCGTGTCTGCCGGGGCGACCGCGGCGGTCGCCGGGATCAGGTCCAACTCCTGCGCGCCGGCATCGACGACCGGCAGTATCGCGGCGGGAGCGAGCAGGGTTGCCGCCGCCGCGGCGGTGAGCAACTGGCGGCGTCGCGCGACTGGCCGCGCGCGGTGGTGGGACATCTCTCGCCTCCTGTCCGAAACGGTGCGGGGCGGCCCGTGGTGGGCCGCCCCGCTTGACCCGCACGAATGGTACCCGAGGGGCTACTCGGCGATGTAGAGGATGGACGAGGAGCGCTGCATCCCGTCCTCTTCGTAGCCGACACTGGCGAACGCTTGCAGCGCGGAGGCGTCGAACGAGGCGAAGGCATCCGCCGCATCGCTGGCGTCGCCGCCGTCGTCGAGGGCGGCCGGGGCGAAGAAGTCCTCGCACACCTCGCCGTCGAAGTCGGCGTCGAGGTTCTCGGTGCCGGCGTCGAAGTTGTCGTAGGCGGCCTGGGCTTCCTCGGCCGAGGCGTAGTTGGCGCAGGTCGGATCGGCGTCGGTCATCGCGCCGAGGCTGCTGCCCATGTCGTCCGACGCCGCGGAGAGCGCCTGCAGCAGCGGGATCGCCTGCGCGAGGTCGATGTAGAGGCTGCTGTTGTGCTCGGCGGGCAGGGTGGCCATGACGTCCTGGAACTTGGCGTTGTCGCCCAGAACCTCGCCGGCGCCGGCGGTGTGGATATCGACGGCCGGGCCGACGCCGATCAGCAGGTCGCCGTCCACCGTGCCGTACTCGAAGGCCGGTGCGCCGGGGCCGAGTTCGATGGTGCTGACGGAACCGTCGCCGACGGTGCGGGTGGTGACGAAGCTTTCGCCGCCGCCCGCGCCCTGGACCAGCAGGTTGATCTGGTCGATCGCGTTGGCCACGGTGGCCGGGTCTTCGGCGCCGGCGGCGAACAGCGCCGCGATCGTGCTCGGGTCCGCGCCGCCGCGCAGCCAGAACCCGTATTCGCCGGTCAACTGCTGGAACAGGTCGGTCTGCAGGTTGATGCCCAGCATCCCGGCCAGCATGTCGTACTGCTCCGAAACCCAGGCGTCGAGCGACTGATCGGCGGCCGGCGTGACGGAACCGTCGTCGGAGCCGCCCTGGAGGCCGAACGCCATCGCGATGCCGACCGCGCCGACGGTGTCGAGCACCTTGGTGGCGGCGAGGTTTGACGCGCTCAGGAAGAACAGCGCGTCCGCCGGGGCCTTGCCGACAAGCGTGCTGTCGAAGTTCGGCTGGCCCGCAGGCAGGTCCGCACCGTTGGCCCCGACCGTCACGGTCTCCATCCGGAACCCGGCCGGGTCGGCCGCGATCGTGAAGCCGGCCATGGACGGCGGCTGGAGTTGCGTGAAGTCCGGCAGGCCGATGTCCTCGCCGAACGCCTCGTCGCCCTGGGCGTCGGTGACGGCCACGCCGTTGACGAACCCGAAGACGATGAACTCGTCCGGCAGCGCGGCTTCGACTTCGCTGAACTCTTCGACGTCGGCCAGCGTGCCGGCCGTGCCCTGCGCGGCGTCGATCAGCGGTTCGAGGTCGGCCGGCACCGAGGCGACCAGGATCAGGTCGTCCACCCGGGCGACGGCGAGGCCCATGTCGTCGTCGCCGTCGTCGCCCGGAGCGGGCGGTGCGGCGGTGATGACGACGCCGGCGTATTCGACTTCGGTCACCGTGGCGCCGGCGTCGTCGGCCTGCCCTTCAACGGCGGCCCTCATGCCGGCGAACGCCGTGTCCGGCGCGCGCGCTTCGAGGGCCAGGCCCCAGCCCTGCGGCTCGAGCGACGGTGCTTCGGAGGTGTCGGGCTCGTCGGCGCCTTCGTCCACGCCGAGACTGTCGAGGAGATCGTCGCCGGCGGCCTCGTTGCCGGCCTCGATCGCGTTCTCGACGACCTCGCTGGTGATGACGACGCCGACTTCGCCGCCGAGGAAGGCATCGAGCGGCAAATCGTCGGCGCCCATTTCGGCGCGGGCCTGCGCCAGCGCGTCGCCGAACCCGGCCCGCTCGATCAAGTCCTCGGCCTGCGTCCACTGCGACGACTGCTCGTCGAGCGGGATGTTGAAGTACGCCACCGCGTCGTCAGGCGCGGCGGCCAGGGTGGAGAACGCCGAAACCGCCGTCTGCGCCTGGGCCGTTCCGGTCAGCAGCGGCGCACCCGTGCCGGCGACCAGTGCGACCGCCAGCGACCCCGTCAGTAGCGCGCGACCGCGGAGCGAACCCCGCGCCAACGCCATTCCCATCGTCGCCCACTTTCCGGCGCATGCTGCGCCACGCTCGTCCACGAATCCCGGTGCGGGGCCGGGTGGCGCCGCGGGCGGCTACGCCAGCGGCCACGCGGTCCATGCTAGGTGGCGGTCGGCAGGGGCGTCAATGCGCCAATCATGGAAGTTTCGTGGAAGGATCGCGGCGGGAATGTGGAGTCAGCGCCGGAAGATGATGTTGAGGACGACGGTTAGCACTACGCTCAGCACGATCGAGGTGACGATCGGGATGAAGATCGTGGTGTTGCCCCGCTCGATCAGGATGTCGCCGGGCAACCGCCCGAGGAGGCGCAAGCCGGGGACGCGCGGCGCGACGACCAGCAGCAGGCCGATCGCGGCCAGCACCAACCCTGCCCCGAGCAGCAAGCGGCCGATCCCCGAAAGGTCCATCGTCAACGCCGCCGCGGGCTAGTTGTTGATCCGCTCGTCGATGCCGGCGGCGATCTGGAACACGATCATGAACAAGGCCGCCGACAGCGCGATGATAACGCCGAGCGCCACGAGCGTAATGACCGCCTGCAGCAGCCCCATCAACAGGTCCATCTCGTCGTTTCCCTCGGAAGGCCCCGCGTCCGGATCGGGAGCCGCGTTCGGCGGCAAGTATACCGGCGGCGGTCCCGGCGGTCCCGCCCATCACAGGGCAGCACGGCCCACCATCGGCACGCCGCTTGCCAGCGTCGATGCACAGGTGGCGATCCGCACCGACGCCGCGATCCCGGCGCGGCGGCGCCGGTCGCCGGGAAAGGATGGGCAAGATGCCGTTGCAGTACGAGATCGTGGGAAGCGCCGAGCACGACGCGCTGCCCCGGCGCAAGCGCAGCGCCGCCGACCCCGATTGGGACCGCGTCATGAGCGCGCTGGCGGACGGGGAAGCTATCCGCATCCGCTTTGCCGACGAGAAGGAGCGCCGCACGCTGGCCCGCTCCGTCGGCCGGCGGGCGGCGCACCGCGGTTTCAAGGTGGACATCCGCCACGGCGACGGGTTCCTCTCCGTTCGCAAGGTGGCCGATCTGCCGCGAGAGGAACACGATCAGGACAGCGAACCGACCAAGTCCGGGCTCTGGGGCGAGCAGGAGATCGTCGAGACGGATGCCGGCGGGCCGACATCGTCGTGACGGCACGCATCTCCAATCCGGGGTGTACGAAGCGGCCATCGCTGCCACTTCGGCAGAGGCCTTTCGTCCTGCGAAAGGGTGATCTTGCGATGAGGCGCGAACGAATCGCCGTCGGTCCGCACTGCGTTTCGTACGCGATCGCCGGCGGCGGGGAGCCGCTCGTTCTCGTGCACGGGTTGGCTGGGTCCGGGCGCTGGTGGTCGCGCAACGTCGCCGCGCTCGCGGCCGGGCGGCGCGTCTTCGTGGTCGATTTGCCGGGTTTCGGAGACAGCACGGCCGGCGTGCCGTTCAGCCCGGTGGACGCGCCGCGCTTCCTGCTGGCCTGGGCCGACCGGGTCGGGATCGGCTGCGCCGCGTGGGCGGGTCATTCCATGGGCGGCCGCGCGGTGGCAGAGCTGGCGGCGGATGCACCGGAGCGGGTTTCGCGCCTCGTGCTGGTGGATGCGCCGGTCTTCCCCGCCGGGCCGGATTGGCCCGTCTCCATGCGCGGCCTGCTGCTGACGCTGCGCCACGCCGCGCCCTCGCTGCTGCCGGTTGTGGCGGAGGACGTGCTGCGGACCGGTCCGCTCTCGACGACTCGGAGCGCGCGCGACGTGCTGGCAACGGGCATCGGCGGTCGTTTGCAGGCGATCGAGGCGCCGACGTTGCTGGTCTGGGGCGAGAACGACCGACTCGTGCCGCCGAACGTGGGGCGGCGGATCGCGGCGCGCATCCCGGACGCCCGGTTCGTCGTGATCCCGGGAGGGGACCATGCGCCAATGTGGGGCCGCGCCGATCTCTTCAACGAGGTCGTGTCCGACTTTCTCGGATGAGGCGCGGTGCCCGAGGCGAAACGGGGAGCGCCCGGCCGATCGTTCGGCCGGGCGCTCCCTTTTCGTCCCGCGGGTTTGGTCTACCGGATTGTCTACGCGACGACCGGCGCGCCGCTGAGGTTGGCGCGGAAGACGAGCTTGCCGCCCTCGTTGTCCACGATGACCGTCTCGCCGTCGCGGAGCTCGCCGGAAAGGATCATCCGCGCCAGTTCGTCAAGGACGTCCTTCTGGATCAACCGTTTCAGCGGCCGAGCGCCGTACACCGGGTCGTAACCGCGGTTGGCGAGCAGTTCCTTCGCCGCCGGCGTCACCAGCAGCGTGATCTGGCGGTCGGCCAGCCGCTTGGCGACGAGGTCGAGCTGAATCTGGACGATGTCGGCCAGTTGCTCCCGGCTGAGCGCCTTGAAGATGATGACCTCATCGACGCGGTTCAGGAACTCTGGCCGGAAGTTGGCCCGCAGCGCCTCCATGACCCGCTCCCGCATCTCTGCCTCCTGGCCGGGGCCGAGGTTGGTGATGAAGGTCGAGCCGAGGTTGCTGGTCATGATGATGACCGTGTTGCGGAAATCGACCGTGCGCCCCTGGCCGTCCGTTGCTCGGCCGTCGTCCAGCACCTGCAGCAGGACGTTGAAGACGTCGGGGTGGGCCTTCTCGATCTCGTCGAGCAGGATCACCGAGTAGGGGCGGCGGCGGACCGCTTCGGTCAGTTGGCCGCCCTCGTCGTAGCCGACGTACCCCGGAGGCGCGCCGATCAGCCGACTGACCGAGTGCTTCTCCATGTACTCCGACATGTCGATGCGGATCATCGCCTGGTCGTCGTCGAAGAGGAACTCGGCCAGCGCGCGCGCCAGCTCGGTCTTCCCGACGCCGGTGGGGCCGAGGAAGATGAAGCTGCCGAGCGGCCGGTTCGGGTCGGAGAGCCCGGCCCGCGCGCGCCGGATGGCGTTGGCCACCGCGGTGATCGCCTCGTCCTGGCCGATGACGCGGGCGTGGAGGCGGTCCTCCATCCGCATCAGCTTCTCCATCTCGCCTTCCATCAGCCGGCTGACGGGGATGCCCGTCCAGCGGCCGACGACCTCGGCGATATCCTCGGCATCGACCTCTTCCTTGAGCAGCCGCCCGCCGGTCTCGCCGGCCTGCTCCTGCTTCTCGGCTTCGGCCAGTTTCGCCTCGAGGTCGCGCAGGGTGCCGTACTGGAGTTCGGCGGCGCGGTTGAGGTCGTAGGCGCGTTGCGCCTGCTCGATCTCGACCTTGGTCCGCTCGATCTGCTCGCGCAGTTCGCTGACGGAGGCCAGCGCTTCGCGCTCGCGCTCCCAGCGGGAGCGGAGGGCGGCGCGCTCCTCGTTCAGTTCGGCCAGTTCCTTTTCGAGGTTGCCGAGCCGCTCCTGCGAGGCGGCGTCCTTTTCCTTCTTCAGCGCTTCCCGCTCGATTTCGAGCTGCATGATCCGGCGTTCGGCCTCGTCCAGCTCCACCGGCATGGAGGTGATCTCCATGCGAAGCTTGGAGGCTGCCTCGTCCACGAGGTCGATCGCCTTGTCGGGCAGGAAGCGGTCGGCGATGTAGCGGTCGGAGAGCACGGCGGCCGCCACCAGCGCCGAGTCCTGGATGCGGACCTGGTGGTGGGTTTCGTACCGCTCGCGCAGCCCGCGCAGGATCGAGATCGTGTCCTCGACGGTCGGCTCACCGACGAAGACCGGCTGGAAGCGGCGCTCCAGTGCGGCGTCCTTCTCGATGTACTTGCGGTACTCGTCCAGCGTCGTCGCGCCGATGGTGTGGAGTTCGCCGCGGGCCAGCATCGGCTTGAGCATGTTGGAGGCGTCCATCGACCCCTCCGCCGCGCCCGCGCCGACGACGGTGTGCAACTCGTCGATGAACAGGATGATCTGCCCGTTGGAGTCCGCGATCTCCTTGAGGACGGCCTTGAGCCGCTCCTCGAACTCGCCGCGGAACTTGGCCCCGGCGACGAGCGCGCCGAGGTCGAGCGCGACGACCCTCTTGTCCTTGAGGCCTTCGGGCACGTCGCCGCGCACGATGCGCTGCGCCAGCCCCTCGACGATGGCCGTCTTGCCGACGCCGGGCTCGCCGATCAGGACCGGGTTGTTCTTGGTGCGGCGGGATAGCACCTGGATGACGCGGCGGATCTCCTCGTCGCGGCCGATGACCGGGTCGAGCTTGCCGTCGCGCGCGGCTTCGGTCAGGTCGCGCCCGTACTTTTCCAGTGCCTGGTAGGTGTTTTCGGGGTTCGGGTCGGTCACGCGCTGCCCCTTTCGGATCTGCGCCAACGCCTGGTAGACCTTTTCGCGGGTAATGCCGCGCTGGGCGAGCGCCTTCGCGATCGGGGAATCGCTGGCCGCGAGGATGCCCAGCAGCAGGTGCTCGGTGGAGACGTATTCGTCCTTGAACTGCCGCGCCTCGGTTTCCGCGGTCGAGAGCACGGTGCGCAGCCGGCTCGACGGCGCCGGCGTTTCGGCGGCGTACTGCAAACGCGGCAACGCGGCCAGCGCCGCCTCGTCGTCCTGCCGGACGACTGCGGGATCGACGCCCAGTTTGAGCAGCACCTGCGGCACGACGCCGTCGGGCTGCTCGAGCAGCCCGAGCATCAGTGCTTCGGGTTCGTACTGGGCGAGTTTCTGGTCGCGGGTGAAATCCTGCCCGAAGAGGATCGCCTCCTGGGCCTTTTCGGTGAATTGCTGGCGGGTCGCCATAAAGTCCCTCCCTCAAGAAAAGTGCCGGGTGCCGGGTATCGAGTGCCGAGTGCCGAGTGCCGAGTACCCAACGGCGGGCAGGTGCGCTCGCGCTCTACGCCGACTCGGCACTCCGCACCCGACACTCGTTTAGCGTTGGTCGTCGCGGATGCCGAGCAGTGCGAGCACCTGGTCCATTTCGGCGCAGACCGGTTCGTTGCCGTGACCGTTGCCGGCGGCGCGCGCGCGCATCGAGCGCAGCCGCTCGGTCAGTTCCAGCGCGAGCTGGACGCCGGCGAGGTTGAGGCCGCGTTCCTCGACCAGGTACTTCACCTGCCGCAACCGTTCGATGTCGCGGTCGGAATAGAGCCGCAGGTTGCCTTGCGTGCGCGACGGCGCGATCAGCCCTTCGCGTTCGTATTTCCGCAGCGTCTGCGGGTGCATTTCGAGCAGGCGCGCCGCCACGCTGATGACGAAGACCGGCTCGCCGTGGCGCAGGGCCATTGCTACACTCCCTCGTTAATCGGGATCAATTATAAAGGTTGATACGATCTGTGTCAAGATAGATCCGGCGTAGACGGGACTCGTGGGCGACTGCGTTCCGGTTCCGGTCTCCGGTGGGGGAGGCGCGAGGTGCTCATCTACGCCCATCGGGGCGCGTCCGGGCGGCTGCCGGAGAACACGCTGGCGGCCGTTCGCGGGGCGATCGAGGACGGGGCCGACGGAATCGAGATCGACCTCCACGCGACGGCCAACGGCACGCCGGTTCTGTTGCACGACCGCGACCTCGCGCGCACGACGAGCGGTCGCGGCCCGGTTGAAGCACTGTCCGACGCCGACCTTTCCGGATTGGATGCCGGGAACGGCGAACCGTTGCCGACGTTCGCCGCCGCGCTGGATATCGCTGCCGGACGGCTGCGGCTCGACATCGAGGTGAAGCAGCCGGCGATCGAAGCGCGGGTTCTGGCCGAGTTGCGGCGCCTTCCCGAGGCCGAGTGGTTCGTCTCCTCGTTCGACTGGAACATCCTCCGCGCGTTCCGGGCGCTGGACCGTTCGGCGCGTCTGTGGCCGCTGGCCGTCCACGTTGGCGACGAACTCCTGACCTTCGCGGCGGACCTCGACGCGCCGGGCGTGGCGCTCGCGGCACCGGCGTACACACGCGAGGTCGCAGCGCTGCTCGCCGAACGCGGGCTGGCATGCGCGGTGTGGACGGTCAACGATGCCGCCGAGGCGCGCCGGGTACGCGATCTCGGGGCGGCGATCCTCATCTCGGACTGGCCAGCCGAGATGCGCGCCGCGCTCGCGCCCTGAGCGGTCCCGGCGACGTTGCGTTGCGCTGGGTTGAAGGGGTTGAAACAGTGATGGAATGCCAGCACCGGTCGTCCTTCCCGGCGCGTAACGTATCCTGACTGGCCGGGAAGACCGTTAGGCCGCAGCCTTCCCGGATTCGTCGCGGCCTGGATGACCGACGCCGGGAACCGGCCGACTGGCCAATCGTCCAACGGCGACATAACCGGAGGTGATGGTGTCCCGACTGATCGAACTGGTCGTCTCGCTGGTGGACCGGCTTGGGTACGTCGGACTGGCGTTGGCGATCGCGGCCGAGAACCTGTTTCCGCCGATCCCGTCGGAAGCGATCTTGCCGCTGGCCGGATTCAACGTGTCGCAGGGCCGCTTTTCCTACGTGGTGGTGGTGGTCGCCACAACCATCGGTTCGGTCGCCGGGGCGGTCGTTCTTTACGGCATCGGTCGCTGGCTGGGCAAAGAGCGGCTGCGGGCGCTGGTCCAGGAGCACGGAAGCAAGATCTTCCTGAAGACGGAAGACGTGGACAAGGCCGACGTGTGGTTCGATCGGTACGGGCCGTTGGCGGTGCTGCTGTGCCGCATGGTTCCGATCGTCCGCAGTCTGATCTCCATCCCGGCCGGCATCGACCGCATGCCGTTGCCCACGTTCCTCCTGTTCACCGCGGTGGGCAGCGCGATGTGGAACGCCATCCTGGTCGGGGCCGGGTGGGCGCTGGGCAGCCAGTGGGAACGCGTAGAAGTGGTCGTGGACTACCTGCAGTACGTCGTCATCGGCGTCGGGATGCTGGCGGTGCTCTGGTTCTTGCGCCGTCGGGCCATGGCGCGCCTCGGGCGGGGATAGCCGGGCGCGGACGACAGTGCGGACGACGGTCAACTGATCCAGATCACCAGCAGCACCACGAGGACGAGCACCGCCAGCAGCACCCAGCGGCGGGCGGCCGGATCGGTGAGGCGCAGCGATTTCTCGGGCGGGTCGTCCGCGCCCGGGGCGAGCAGCGGGCGATCCACGAGGTCGCGCAACTGGGCCAGCGGCACCATCTCCTGGCGCTGCTCCCGCTCCCATTCGGCGGCGAGCATCGCCCCGGCGAGGGCGTCGGCGTCGGCCTCGGCCCAGTCGAGCGAGAGGCCGCCCCATTTGCGGTCGAGGGCGACCGTGCTGGCCAGCGCGTCGTTCTCGTGCCGTTCGGCGCCTTCCAGCGCCAGCGCGTAGGCGCGCTGGTCGGAGCGGGCGTCCTCGACGAGTTGTCCCCGCACCGACGCGACATCGTGTCCGGCCCAGACCGGGTGCCACGCGAACCGGGCGTTGTCGGGCGGTTCCGCCATCTCACGATCCTCCCCCGCGGCGGCTTCGGCCGGCGCGAACGTGGCGCGTCCACCCGGGCGGACGCGTGAAGCAAGCGGCCCCGGCGTCAGTACGCCGGGGCCGCTTATCGACTTACCCTGAATGCGGCGCTACCGGCTCCCGTTCTGGGCGATGAACGCCGACCACGGACCGTCCATCCCGGCGTCGCTTACGCTCCAGAAGATCCGGAGGTCGCCGTCTCCCCGGTAGGCGAGGTGGTAGCGGCGCTCGTTGTTGCGCGTCTTGTAGGCGCGGACCAGCCCGAAATCGCCGTCCCAGCGAATCCGGTCCTCGTCGTCGCCCTGCTCTTCGTGCTGAACGATGGCCGAGCGCCAGATCCGGGTATCGGTGTCGCGGGTGACGTTGTGGACGAGTTTGCGGTCCCGCAGGTCGCGCAGGGTGTAGTAGGTGGTGCCGTCCTGCTCGTAGGCGGCGACCACCTCGATACCGGTGCCGGGCGCGATTGGGTCCGGGTCGTCCGGTTCTTCCTCGACCGGCAGCAGGTTGGCCCCGTTGCGCGACGGTCCGGCTTGTGGCTCCATGGACGACGCGAACACCGGGGCGAGCGGCGCGGCGGGTTGCGGCTTCGGCTCGGAACCGTTGCCGTTCGCCGCCGCGAGAGCAGGAGCGCTTTCGACCGGGGTGGCCGTGCGCGCGCCGGTCACCATCGCCACGATTTCGTCGCGGGTCGCGGCGTCGGTTTCGTTGCCGCGGCGGACGAGGATCGCGCCGGGAGCCAGCGCGTGCGGCTTCTCCGCGCCTTCGGCCACGGTCACGATCAGGACCGTCTTGCCGTCGGAGACGACCGGCTCGATGGCGACCGACACCGGCGGCGCGACCTGGGCGGTGATTTCGCCTTCGAGGTCCGCGATCGCCGCGTCCGGGTCTTCGACGCCCTGGATCGGACGCTTTTCGGCGGCACTCGCCCCGACGAAGACCGTGCCGCCCAATCCGTTGGCAAAGGCGACGATATCGCGCAGGACGTGGCCGACGCCTGTCCGCTTGGTCGTCAGGTTCTCGTGGAACGACTGGACCTCGGTGTTGCCTTCGAGCCGGGCGGCCTTCACCGGATCGTCCGGGGCCGGCGTCCAGGCGCGGGTGCGCTCGAAATCGTCGCCGGCGAAGAGCGCCTTGAGCGCGTCGAAGGAGACTTCGGGCAGCAGCACCTCGGTGGCGCGGTCGCCGATGCCGAGTTGCGTTTCGCGCTCCGGATCGCGCGCCAGCCGGTGGGCGTCCGATCCCTGGATGGCGTGCATCCGGCGCGGGTATTCCGGCTTGGTGCCGTTGAAGAACCGGGCGGTGGAGCGGCGGTGCGGCCCGAGCGCGAGGTCGGTGACTTCCAGCGCGTGGAGGTTCTCGTCCTGCGTGTAGGCGATCTTGGTTTGCCCGCCGAAGCGCAGCCCCTGCATGGCGACGCCGTGGGTGGAGTTCACGTGCGCGCCGATCACCAGCGCGCCGTTCTCGGCCAGAACCTCGTAGGCCTTGAGGACGTCGCTGGTCGCGCCGACCTCGCCGCTGCCGAAGCGGTCCTCGCCGACGCCGAGCAGGAGCAGCAGGTGCTCGATGCGGCGGATGGTGGTCGTCGGCGGGAAGATGGCGAGGATGTGGAAGCCGAAGGTTGCGGTGAACTCGAAGCCCGGCAGCACCAGGATCTTGTCGAGCAGGCGGCGGTAGTCGGCCAGCCGCTCGGCCTCGGCCGGCTGGAGCCGCTTGAGGAACTCCAGCAGTTCGAGGTCCTCGATCTCGCGCCACATGTCGGCGTAGCCGCGAACCGAGTTGTGGTCGGTGAAGGCGATGATGTCGAGTTCCCGTTCCTCGGCCCGCCGCAGGATGTCGAGCGGCGACACCTTCGGTTCCTGGTAATCGACCGAGGCGGGGGTATGGATGTGAAGGTCCATGCGGCGCCAGGTCATGCCGGCGCGCTGGGCGGGAGGATTGGTGGCCGGCGCGTCCGCGGCGCGACCGCTCCGCTGGGCGGAAGCCGGCGGCGCCGCCGCGTCGGGTGTTTCGGTTGCCGCGCTTCCTCGTCGGCTGCGTGAGGGGGAAATGGAAGCGCCCCTTTCTGGTTTGCTCTGCGGTGGCGAAGCCCCACCGGGGCCGGTAGCACGCTGCTACTGACGTTGTTTCAGTTTAGCATAGGGGTCGGTTGCGTTGACCGAAAGTCAAGCGCGGTTCCACCGGCGCTGTGCTAGACTCCCGCCGCGTTCGGCAGGCCGGCGCCGCGCCTTTACCGGTCCCGCCCGTTCCCGCACCCGCAAACCGTACCGGCGTCGCGGACGTACACCCGTTGAGGTGGGGCGGCCGTGCGGGGAGCGTGGGCGATCGCCCCGCGGGCAGGTCCGCGCCGTTTTGCGGTCCCGGCCGAGCTGAGGGGAGGGGCGCGTGCCCGAACTTTCGACCCAGTTGCTGCTCGACCTGCTGCTGGCATTCATCGTCCTGCTGTTCGTGCCGTTCGGCATCCGCCGCGGCGTGGCGCGGGAAGCGATGGTCTCGGCCGGCATCTTCCTCGGCGCCCTGCTGGCCCAGGGCTGGGCGGCGGACGGCGCGGCGTGGCTGGGCCGCGCCTTCGGGATCGACGCGGCGACGGGCGGGTTCGCGGTGGCGCTGGCCGCGCTGCTCGGCGGGACGTTCCTGCTCGGCTACGGGGCCAGCGCGGCGGTGGCGACTGCCCGCCCCGGCATCGCGGGACGATTGGCCGGCGGGCTGCTGGCCGCGTTCAACGGCGCGATCTTCCTGTCGTACCTGCTCCGGTTCATCGAAACCTACCTGAACCCCGGCGATGCGCTGGACGACGGCGTCGTCGCCAACGTGCTGCTGCGCCGCCAGGACGACCTGCTGCTCGTCGCCGCCGGCGTGCTGCTGGTCTGCATCATCGCCGGCTGGATCGTGCGCGCGGCTCGGGGCGACCGCGTCGTTGCCGATCCCGCCCTTGCGCCTGCCCGGTCGCGTCCGGTGCGGGTCGCCGAAGGAGCCGACGCCGGCAAGTACGAGCCGGTCGCCGCCGCGCGTCCGGCCCCGGTGGTGCACGAGACCACGCCGCTGCCCGCCGAGCCGGTGGGCGACCAGTGGCGGCGTTCCGGGTCCACAAACGGCCATGGCGCGGCCGCGCCGGTCGATGCCTCGTGGCGAGACGGCGCAACCGTCGCCGGCGGCGCGGCGGCGGGCGGCGCGTGGACGAGTTGGGGCCAGTCCACCGACCCGGGCCGCCGGTTCGTCTACGGCGCCGGAAACGACCCGGCCGGGGATCGTCGCCAGTGCCCGACCTGCGGCACGCTGGCCGGCCCGAACGACGTGTATTGCCCGCAGTGCGGCAAGAGCATGTAGCCTGAAACGAGCACCTTCCGGCCCCGGCCCGAGCCTCGCGGTTCGCGCCGGCCGGGGAAACGTGCGCCATCGTTTCGAGGAGGACCCGTCGTGACCGAAACCGCTGCCCAGCAGGATCGCCAGATCGACATCGAGTCCGCGAAGGCGGCGGCCGTGGCCGCGATCGACGCCGCGGCCGAGAGCCTGGTCCGGTTGTCGAAGTACATCCACGCCAACCCCGAGATCGCGCTGGAGGAAGTCAAGGCGAGCGCCGCCTGCGCCGAGTTCCTCGAAGAACGCGGATTCGCGGTGGAACGGGCGGTCGCCGAGCTGCCGACCGCCTTCGCCGCCTCGTTCACGGCGGGCGAGGGGGAGCCGCACATCGCGTACCTGTCGGAGTACGACGCGCTGCCGAACCTCGGGCACGGCTGCGGCCACAACCTGATCGCCATCGCCGGCATTGGCGCCGGGGTGGGCCTCGCCGCCGCGCTGCGGTACCTGCCGGGCGGCCGGGTGAGCGTGTTCGGCACGCCGGCCGAGGAAGCCGTCGGCGGCAAGATCATCATGGCCGAGGCCGGCGTTTTCGACGGCGTCGATGCGGCGATGGGCGCCCACCCCGGCACCAGCGAGGCCGTCTGCCCGACGGTCGAGGGCAGCGGGCAGGCGCTCGCCTGCGTGCTCGTGCGGATCGCCTTCCACGGGCAAGCGGCCCACGCCGCGGCGGACCCGTGGAACGGGGCGAACGCACTGAACGCCGTCATCGCAACCTTCAACGGGATCGACGCCCTGCGCCAGCACGTCCGCAGCGATGCCCGCATCCACGGCATCGTCACCCACGGCGGCGACGCCCCGAACGTGGTGCCGCACTACGCCGCCGCCGAGTTCTTCGTGCGCGGGGCGACCGTCGCCTACATGCACGAACTGGTCGAGAAGGTCGGCAAGATCGCCGAGGGCGCGGCGCTGATCACCGGCTGCCGCCTCGAACTGGAAGTGCCGGAGCCGGCCAACTTCGACATGATCGTCAACTACCCGATCGCCCGCGCGATGAAGCGCCACCTCGACGACGTCGGGCTGGCGATGCCGGAGGCGACCCCGGCCGAAGGGTCCGGCTCCACCGACTGGGGCAACGTTTCCTACGTCGTGCCTTCGGTGGAGACGGCCTATCCGATCCTGGACCGCGTGTGCACCTGGCACTCGCAGGACGTGGTGGACGCCTCCGACAGCGAACTCGGCTACGCCAACACGCTCAAGGTGGCCAAGGCGATGGCCCTGACCGGCATCGACCTGCTGGCCGACCCCGAGTTGATGGAGCAGGCCCGCCGCGAGTTCGCCCGCGAGAAGAAGGCCCGCGAGTCGTAGCCGGCGGGCCGGCTCGGTCCCGTTGCCTGCGACCGCAGCGACCAACGTCATCCCGAGCCTGTCGAGGGATCTCGTTCCTCAAGGACGAGAGTTCGACGAGATCCCTCGACAGGCTCGGGATGACGTTGAGGTGGCGAGCGTCAGGGCGCGGGCGTGGCTGCTATCGGTAGCCCGAGCGGCACCGCGGCGTCGGTCGGGATGACGAGCCCGGCGCCGGTGAACGGGATGGCGATCGCCTCGCCGTCGAAGACGCGGATCGCCCATCCGGCGGAAACGGCGCCGGCGGATTCACGCATGGACCGCGGGGAGAGCGCGCGGTCGGCGAAGGCGATGGCCGGGGCAGCCGCCCCCGTGCCTGGCCCGATTGCCGCAAAGGGCTCTCCTCCGGCCACGACCACGAGCGATGGAGAATCCGGCGGCGGGAACAGGTTCACTGCCGCACCGTCGGAAAGCACCACGACCCGCGCATTGCCGCGCGCAACGGTCGCGCGCCACGCCCAGCGCTCTGGCCCGTCGTCCTCCTCGCCGTCGGTGCGCGACGTTTCGAGCAGCACCGATGCGCCGCCATCGAGCGCGACCTGGCGCGATTCGGTCAGCGCCGGGCGGTCGGCGAGCGATTCGAGCCCGGGGCCGGTTGCGAGCCTGCCGAGGGTGGCGACCATGCGGACGTGTTCGTCCGACGCGACTGCCGCCGGGACCAGCAGATCGTCGCCGCGCCCCGCCGCCAGCAGTACGTCGATCCGGCGCTGGACGGGTTGCCGGGCGGCTTCCAGCGCGGCGGCGAAGGAGGCGGGGTCCGACCCCGTGGCGATCAGCAGCCGCGCGTCGCCGGACGCCACCAGCACCGAGACGCTGCCGCCGGAGCCGAGCAGGACGACGCGGGGTTGTCCCGACTCCCGCGCCCAGACGATGCCGAGCGCGGCGACGAGCAGGCAAGTTCCGAGGAAGCAGGCGAGGGCCACCGTCCGCACCGGCAGCGCCCGGCTTCCGCTCACGCGAGTGGGTTCCGGGTGGGTTGCATCAAGACGAGGAACGGCCGGACCGCCGGGGAGACCACCGCGGCGAAGCCGACGCTCGCTATGCGTGGCATTCCGGCTACGTCGTCGTGGTCGATCACCAGTGCCGGATCGGCTTGGCCACCATCACGAGATCGCTCGGCGGCGAGCGGCCGGGCCGCGGCCGGAGCGCTACCGCCGCGTCCGGTCGCTTGGCCGTAATCGCCGCCGGGCATTCCCGTACGATTGCCGGAACTGACGCGCACCGTGACCGTGCTGCCGGGCGGCGCGGCATCCGGCGGATCGATCGAAACGACGAAGCCGGGCAGCACGGTGCTGCTGCCGACCTCTTCCTCGACCACCCGCAACCCTTGGCCGTTGAGCAGGGCGATGGCCACGCCGGCCGGTTTGCCGGGCAGGTCCATCGCCGCGATGTCCACCAGTGCCTGCCCGGCGCTCGGCTGCACCGTCACCACCGTTCCGGGTTCGACGGTGTCGCCCGGCGGCCGGTCCTGGAACACGACGCGTCCCTCCGGCACGGTGTCGGAGGCCACCGTCGGGCCGACCGAAAGGTCCAGCCCCTGCTGGGCGAGCAGCGCCGATGCTTCCTCGATGGTGCGGCCGACGAGGTCCGGCACGGCGGCGAGGGCCGGCGCGGCCGGCGCCACCGGCGCGATCGTCGGCGGCGGCGCGGTCGTCGGGACGGGCTCCTCGACGGCGGTGGCGGTCGCGATCGCGGCCGGCGGCGTCGGGGTCTGCACGTCGGACACGCCCGGGTTCGGTCCGGCCGGGTCGCCGCGCAACCCGGTCGCGAGTTGGCCGCCGAACACGATCAGCGCGGCGAGCCCGGCAAGGATCAACGCGCCCACGACCCAGGTGAGCCAACCAGTTCCGCCGGAGCGGACGGGTTGCGCCTCGTTCCTTCCCGATGCGGTTCGCCGTTGCCCGGAACCCGGCGCGGGCGGCGGTAGCGTGCGCGGGCCGACCGGCGGCAGCGGCACGGTCATGCCGGGGTCGGCGTGGACCGCCGGCGGCCGGTACTGCCGCCAGTAGGTCATCGCCCGGGCCAGTGCCCCGGCCGAGGGGAAGCGGCGCGTCGGATCCTTGTCGAGGGCGCGCAGCACGATCGCGTCAACGGCGGGCGGGATGCTGGGCAGCAGGTCGGAGGGCGCGGGCGGCGGCTCGTGGATGTGCCGCATCGCGACGCCGACCGGGTTGTCGGCGTCGAACGGCAGCCGACCGGTCAGCATCTCGAAGGCGACGACGCCGGCGGCGTAGACGTCCGAGGCCGGGGCGGCGGCCTGCCCGGCGGCCTGCTCCGGCGACAGGTAGTGGACGGTGCCGAGCCCGGTGCCGATGTGGGTGAGGTCGGCGTCGGCCAATCCCTTGGCGATGCCGAAATCGGCGACCACCGCGTGCCCGTCGGGATCGACGAGGATGTTCTGTGGTTTGACGTCGCGGTGGACGTACCCGCGCTCGTGGGCGTAGTCGAGGGCCGAGCACACCTGCTGGAGCAAGCCGGCCACGTCGTCCGGGTGGAACGGGGCCTCGGCGGCGATGACCTCCTTCAGGGTTTGCCCCGGGATGTAGGCCATCACGAACCACGGCGCGCCCGCCGATTCGCCGACGTCGTAGATATCGACGATGTTGGGGTGCGAGAACCCGGCCGCCGCCTGCGCCTCGCGCCGGAAACGGAGCCGGAACTGCGCGTCGGCGGCGTATTGCGGGCGCAGCACCTTGACGGCGACGTCGCGGTTCAGCAGGAGGTCGCGGCCGACGAACACCGTCGCCATGCCGCCTTCGCCGACCCGCCGGTCGATCCGGTAGCGGCCCTGGATGGTGGTGCCCTGGTCGATCATCCGCGGAAAGCGTCCTCCCGGTGCGTGGCCATTCTAGCGCCGTTGGTCCCGGGGCCGATCGCGGGGTGGCATCCCGTGGCGAAGGACAGGGATCGAGCGGAAATCGCCTGCTATCCTGCTATAGGGAAAGACGAGCGGTCGTTGCTTGCCGGTGCGGTTCCGGGCCGCCGATACGCTCAGTCGATGGCGGGCAGGGGCGGCGAGACGAACACCCGCGCCCGGTCGGCGAGCGCGTCGCGGAGGCGAGCCGCCAGCGCCGCGGCTGCGTCCGGGTCGTCGAGCACTGCGTAATGCGTCGGGCCGGCCCCCGAAAGGGCGACCGCTGGCGCGCCGAGCCGGCGCATCAACGGCGGCAGGTCGGCGAGGTCGGGACGGAGGGCGTACAGCGGCCGCTCGAAGGCGTTGCCGAGCAAGACCGGGCCGAGGTCCAGGCCGTCGGCGATGCGTCCTGATTGCTCCCGGACCCGCGAGCCGTCGGAGAAATCGTCCGGCCGGAGCGTGCCGTAGAGCGTGGCGGTTTTGCGCGGGATATCGACCGCCGGCGACACGATCACGAACCACGCATCGCGCGGGGGTGGCAGCGGCGACAGCACTTCGCCGCGCCCGGTCGCCAGCGCGCAGCCGCCGCGCAGGAAGAAAGGAACGTCGCTGCCGAGCGCGGCGGCGAGGTCCGCAAGGTCCGCGTCCGGGATCGGCAACTGCCAGCGGTCGCGCGCCAGCAGCAGCACGGCCGCCGCGTCGCTCGATGCCCCGCCCAGCCCGGCGGCGGCGGGAATCCGCTTCCGCAGCGAGACGGCGGCGTTGGGCGCGATTTCGGCATGGTCGGCCAGCATCAGGAGGGCGCGGAGGGCGAGGTTGTCGTCCCCGGCCAACGCCGGGTCATCGACGACCAGAGCGACCCGATCGGCC
The DNA here is from genome assembly GCA_023423795.1 of Chloroflexota bacterium. GTDB lineage: Bacteria > Chloroflexota > Chloroflexia > Thermomicrobiales > UBA6265 > CADCWF01. Next base: position 22,044 of record JAFAEX010000278.1, read on the forward strand.
GCTTCCAGCGCCACCTCGTCTTCCGGGCGTACCGCAACGAAGATCGTGACCAGATCATGGTAGCCGTCCCGGCGCTTGCCGAGGATCTCCAGTCCGAGGTTGAGTTTCGCCGGGGCGAAGGTGGTGAACCGTCCGGATTCGAGCGTCATGCGGCAGCCCTGCGATTGCCGCCGCCTTTGCCGCCCGCCGTCCCTCCCCTACGACCGATGACCGGAGTTTGGAACCGATCCACCGCGTTTCGCCTCATGCGATGCCCGGCGGCGCGGCGAGCGTGAGCGCGACCCATTCCGCGACCGAGAGGGTCTGCGCGCGCCGCATCGGGTCGATTCCGGCGCGTTCGAGCCATGCCGCGACGTTGTCCTTCGGCAGCGCCAATTCCGAGGCCAGCGAGTTGGCGACCTGCTTGCGCTTCTGCCGGAACCCGGCGTTGACGATGCGGAAGAACCGCTCGTGCAGGTCCGGCGGCAGCGGCAGGTCGCGCTTCGTGTCGAGCACGGCGACGGCCGATTCGACGGTCGGCGGCGGGATGAACACCCCCGGCGCGACCCGGAACGCGATCCGGGCGTCGGCGTAGAACTGGGTGGCGACCGACAGCACGCTCATCTGGGGCGGGTGCGCGACCAGCCGCTGGGCGACTTCGAGTTGGAGCATGACCGTCAGCCGTTCCGGCCGGTGGGGCGTTTCCAGTAGCCGCCGCAGCACCGCCGAGCCGACGGAGTAGGGGAGGTTCGCCGCGACCGCCCACGGTTCGCCCGGCGGTACGACGGCGCCCCAGTCCACGTCCAGCGCGTCGCCTTCGACGAGGGTGAACCGTGGGTCGTCGCCGAACGTGTGGCGCAGGTGGGCGGCGAGCCCGGCGTCGAGTTCGACCGCGATCACCCGCCGGGCGTGGCGGAGCAGTTCCTCGGTCAGGATGCCGAGGCCGGGGCCGACCTCGACCACCGTCTCGTCTGGCCGCACGTCGGCGTGGCGCACCAGTTTCTGCACGACGCCGCGCTCGAACAGGAAGTTCTGCCCCATACCCTTCGAGGGGCGGATACCGAGCATCGACAGCAGCGCCGTCCACTCCCGGCGGGAGGTCGGCAGTTTCGATGGGGCGTCGTGGCGTTCAACCGGTTCAGGGATCAACGGCGATCCCCTCGCCGGCCTCGGCGCGGCCAACCTGCCAGTTGGTGACGCCACGCGCATCGAGGGCGTCCACCAGCGCGCCGAGGTCGGCGTCCGGCACGGCGATCAGCAGCCCGCCGGAGGTCTGCGGGTCGAACAGCAGCGTCGCCAGCGCCGGTTCGACGGCCGGATCGATCGTGATGCCGCCGGCGTGCGTCTCGAAGTAGCGTCGGTTGCGGTTCAACCCGCCGGGGACGGCCCCGGCTCGCGCGTAGTCGAGCGCGCCCGGAAGCGTCGGTACGGCCCCGGCCGAGATGCGGAGGCGGACCCCGCTGCGCTCGGCCATCTCCGCCGCGTGGCCGAGCAGCCCGAATCCGGTCACGTCGGTGCAGGCGCGCACGCCGGGCACGGCGCGCATGGCGTCGGCGGCGGCACGGTTTAGGGTCAGCATCGAATCGACCGACGCCCGCAGGTGCTCCGGCGCGCAGATCTCCCGCTTGAGCGCGGTGGAGACGATGCCGGTGCCGATCGCCTTGGTCAGGATCAGCCGGTCGCCGGGCCGGACCGCTGCCTTGGTCAGCACGCGGTCCGGGTCGATGCGGCCGGTGACGGAAAGCCCGAACTTCGGCTCGGCGTCGGTGACGGTGTGGCCGCCCCCGATGACCGCGCCCGCTTCCGCCACCTTGTCGGCCGCGCCCCGGAAGATCTCGGTGACGATCCCGGCCGGCAGCGTTTCCGGGAAGCCGGCGACGTTGAGCGCCAGCAGCACCTCGCCGCCCATCGCGTAGACGTCGCTCATCGAGTTGGCGGCGGCGATCGCGCCGTAGGTCCACGGGTCGTCCACGATGGGCGTGAAGAAATCGACGGTCTGGACGATGGCCAGTCCGGGCGCGAGGCGATAGACGGCCGCGTCGTCGCTGGTTTGCAGGCCGACGACGAGATCCGGGTGGGTGTGGGCGGTCAACGGACGCAGCACCTGCGCCAGGGCTTCGGGGCCCATCTTGGCCGCTCAGCCGGCGCAAGAGGCCAGCGTCGTCAGGCGGATCTCGTCTCGCGTGTGCACCGGGGTAGCCTTTCCGGGACGGAACGACGGCCGTCCGCCCCGGTGGGACTGTAGGAGCGCCGGGCGTACGACGTCAATCGACGCGAGACGAAGCCGTCATCCCGAGCCCGCCGAGGGATCTCGTTCACGAGTCGAGGAGTCGAGGAGTCGAG
>JAFAEX010000316.1 GCA_023423795.1 Chloroflexota bacterium
ATCGGAGGTGCCCGTGGCCGAGAGCGCGCCGGTCCCACCCGGTCCCATCCCGAACCCGGTCGTGACCCGGCGCAGCGCCGGAGAGTACTGCGGGGGCGACCCCGCGGGAGGCGAGGCCGCCGCGGTCACCTCCGATTCCCTGGTTCTGGTACACTTGACGGATCGCGCTGGTGGCGCGGGGTGGAGCAGTGGCAGCTCGTTGGGCTCATAACCCAAAGGTCGGGGGTTCGAATCCCTCCCCCGCTACCAAGTAGAAACGCCGGCGGTCGAAAGACCGCCGGCGTTTTGCGTTCTCCCGGGAACCAGCGATCGTTTCAACCAAAGAGCCCGAGCTGCGTCACGGCCTCCTGCTCTCGGGCCATTTCGAGGTTTGTCCGGACCGAGAGCGCGGGGAAGGCGGCATCGAAGACGGAATCGGACGGGAACAGTTCCCGGAAGCGCATTGCCACATCTCGCAGCCGGCGCAGGAGATAGTCCTGGTTGGCGTCGTCGGCAAACTCGGCGATGAACGCGAGCTCCCCATCCTGCCGCTCGTAGTACTCGATGCGATCACCGGAGCGGGCCTCGCCGGTTTGGCGGCCGCGTTCGACGAGGCGTTTGAGGCGTGGCGTAGGCTGGGCGTCATCGGAGAGCATACCCCACTGGACCACCTCGCGCGCGGAGAGGTCGCTGTGACGGATGCGTTCCGCGAGCGCGAAGTACGCCGCGTTGGCATCGCCCGGCCGGCCTTCGAGGAAGCAGCGGGCCGCTTCCCCGATGAACTCCCGGAAGCAGGGTTCGACGCGCCGGGAGCGCAGAGCGCTTCCCTTGAGGACGACCGAGCCGTCATTGTCGAGCAGCGCGTAGGTCTTGAGCCGCAACGAGAGCATCGCCGCATAGCGCCCGTCGTGTGCGAGCCGGATTCCTGCCGGCAGTAGTTCCGAGATGCCCTCGATGAACGCGGTCTCCTCGTCTTCGCCGCCGAGGGTGGGTGGCGGCACAAAGTACACCCCGTCGGTATCAACCTCGATCGGGACGGCCCTGGCTTTCCGGAGGTGTTCGACGACGTCGATGACGATGCGTTGCCCCGAGAGGGTGACGCGGGTGGCGGCGTCGTAGTCGTTGAACAGGGCGCCGCGGTAGCCGAGGTATCCGTAGAACGAGTTGATAAGGACCTTGAAGCTGCCTTGCAGCCCTTCCCACATCGCCCGTTCGTCGTGCTTGCCGGCACGCGCCATGTCCCGGCTGGCGGCCTTGGCGGCGAGGCGGCGGCGGGTGAGGTCGGCCAGCATCGGCAGGTACGCCCCGAGGGTGTCCGCCTTCGACGTGATGTGCTCCGCGAGCATGATCGAGGGATAGAGGCTCTCCACGTCGCATTTCACGACCGGGGAGAAGACCCCAGTTTCCAGCAGTTCGGCGTGGCCGCCCGGGTAGTCGCGCGAAGGTTCCGGGTTGGGGATGCTGTGCCCGGCCGCGAGGTAGGCGCGTAGCATCAGGTCGTTGATCTTCTCCCCCGGGCCGCCGGTCGCCACCGCCTGGAACGAGCGGGGCAGGATCTGGGTCTGGTAGAACTCGGTTTGGGTGGCGAGGCGGGAGAGGATATCGACATCGCGCACGTCGTCGATCGCGTAGCGGATCAGCCGGTCGCGGTCGGTTCGCCAAGCCTCCAGGATGTCCGTGCCGGGAACGAACGTGCGGTCGCCGCGCGTCAGGCCCAGTTCGCGGATGGCGTTCTTGAGCCCGTACGACGTCAGTTTGCCGCCCGTGTCGTAACGTTGGATCTGCTGGTAGGTGTCGATCACGTGCCGGCCGTGGATCCACGCCGGAGAATAGGGGACGGTAAGCGGCCCCGCCTTGAAGCGGCCGCCGCGCTCATCGATGCGGACCGTCGAGCCGTCGCGTCCCCAGCGGAGGGCAAGACCGTTGCGTTCCGCCCGGGCGGCGAGGTAGGGCAGGTCGAAGTTGAAGATGTTGTGGCCTTCGATCACGTCCGGATCGAGGGCCACGATGCGTTCCGACAGGCGCTCGATGAGGTCGGCCTCACCGGCTTCGAGCACGAGGACGTCTTCCTCGCCCCACGACGTGGTGATGGCGACCATCAGCACGGTGGCGTCGGGCCGGTGCGGATCGAGGCCGGAGGTCTCGATGTCGAGCTGGAGGCGCCGCAGGTCGCCGAAGGTCATCCCCTTGAACAGCGTCCGACCGCGCCGCACGAGGTAGCCCTCGACGGGGGAACGCAGGCGGAAAACCCGTTCGTTCGCGTCGCGGGCGGCCCGGGCGGCGTCCAGCATCTCGGGCCAGATGCGAAAGGTGACCAGGAAGCGCAGCGGGTGGTCGCCGTCGAGGCGCGTCACCGACGGGCGGGAGCGCAGCGCCTGCCACGGTTCGGCACGCTCGGCGAGCAGCCACGGTAGCAGGTCGTCGTCCTGGACGGACAGGTCCTCGCCGACGCGTCGGTAGAGGCGAACGCGGTCGGGACCGGCGAGATCGACGGCGACGAGGCCGGGCAACGGATCGGTCCCATACAGGAGGACGTCGGTGGCGTCGCCGGATGCGGGAGAGGTGAAGTCCGAAGCGGTCGTCATAACGTCGAGTGTACCGCACCGGATACACTGCATTGGATCAACGCACGATTGATGGCGGGGGAGACCGTTCGATGGTCGCGAGGATGGCCGCGGCGGTGCGCGAGGTGGTCTACCCGCGCCGTTGCGCCGGGTGTGGTGCGCGGGGATCGTGGGTATGCGATCTCTGCCGAGAGGACCTGGAACTGTTCGCGCCGCCGTGGTGCGCCGGCTGCGGCATCCCGGCCCGCATCGGCGCGTGCCGGTGCACGGATCTTCCGGTGGACGTTGCCGCGGCACGTTCGGTCGGGCCGTTCGCCGGCTGGCTGCGCGGGGCGATCATCGCGTTCAAGTACGACGACGAGGCGGACCGCTCCGACCACCTCGCGGCGTTGCTGGCGGAACGGGTCGGCGACCTTGCGCCGCGGGCCATGCTGGTTTCGGTGCCCCTTCATCCAAAGCGCGAACGGCAGCGAGGCTACAACCAGTCGGCGCTGATCGCGGACGGCGTTGCTGCGGGACTCGGCTGGCCGCTCCTCGATCCCCTCTGCCGCACGCGCGCGACCGGGCAGCAGGCGAAACTCGACGCCGCGGCCCGCCAAACGAACGTCGCCGGCGCTTTCGCGCTCTCGCCGGAGTTCGATCCGGCGCAGTTGTCCGGCGAAACGGTCGTGCTGATCGACGACGTGCTCACCACCGGCGCGACGCTCGGGGCGTGTGCCGGGGTGCTAGCGGCGGCTGGCGCGGGCAGCATCTGCATCGCGACGCTCGCGCGCGACCTCTAGCCCTTGCGCACCGCACGCTGAGCGCTTCGTCTACATCGCGTTTTGGAACCGCATCCGTCTTCGTGCCGAGTCTGTCGAAGGTCCCCGATTCGTGCCGACGACGAGACCCGTCGGAAGGCTCGGGATGACGGGGGTGGTGACGCCGGCGCGGTTCCGGAGCAGGCTCTTATCCGAGCGCGGCGATCTCCCGTTCCGCGGAAGTTCGGGCCGCGGCGTCGGCGGCGAAGATCGCGTCGAAACTCAACGGGCCGGACGGGCGGTGGGCGTCCACCACGCGCGACACCACCTCGGAGATGCCCACGAAGGAGAGGTTCCCGGCAAGGAAGGCCGCCACCGCGACGTCGTCGGCGGCGCTCATGACGGTCGGGTAAGTCGATCCCATGGCGCCTGCCTCGGCGGCGAGGCGCAGCAACGGAAAGCGATCCGTGTCGGGGCGCTCGAAGGTGAGCGATCCGATCTCGGCGAGCGACAGGCGCTTGCTCGGCGAGGGCAGGCGCTCCGGGTAGGTGAGCGCATACTGAATCGGCAGCCGCATGTCGGGCAGGCCGAGTTGGGCGATCTGGCTGCCGTCGCGGAACTCGACCAGCGAGTGGACGATGCTCTCGGGGTGGACGACGACGTCGATGCGATCGAACGGCATCCCGAACAGCCAGTGCGCCTCGATCACCTCCAGTCCCTTGTTCATCAGGGTGGCCGAGTCCACGGTGATTTTGCCGCCCATCGACCACGTAGGGTGCGCAAGCGTCTGCTCGACGGTCACCTCGGCCAGGTGCGCGGCGGACAGCGCACGGAACGGTCCACCCGATGCGGTCAGGATGAGGCGTTCGACGTCGCCTACCGGAGCGCTACCGATGGCCTGCCAGAGGGCGCTATGCTCGCTGTCCACCGGGCGGATCTCGGCGCCGGTCTGGCGCGCTGCCGCCATCACCAGGTCGCCGGCGCAGACGATGGTTTCCTTGTTGGCGAGGGCGACGGTCGTACCCCGCTCGATCGCCCGGTAAACCGGCTCGATCCCGGCATGGCCGGACATCGCGGCGACGACGATGCCCGCGTCCGGGTGGCAGGCTGCCGCGACCAGCCCGGCGTCGCCCGTTTCGAGCCGGAACCCTCGCGGAGCTCCGTCGGCCGGTGGTTCATCGATCACCACGAGGTCGGGCCGGAAGGCGGCGGCTTGTTCCAGCAGCCGCGGCGACAGCGTGCGGGCGGCGAGCGCGACCACCCGGAAGCGGTCCGGCAGGCGGGCGATCACGTCGAGCGTCTGCGTGCCGACCGAGCCGGTGGAACCGAGGACGACGACGCCGACCGGGCCGTCGGGTAGGGTGTGGGTCATCCTTGGGGTCTCCGAGCCTCAGGGAACGGCCATGTCGAAGAGTGCGGCAAGCGCCCAGGCGGCCGGGAACGAGACGAACAGCGCATCGACCCGGTCGAAGACGCCGCCGTGGCCGGGTATCATCGTCCCGCTATCCTTGACCCCGGCTTGCCGCTTCACGAACGATTCGGCGAGGTCGCCGGCTTGCCCGACCATGCCGAGCACGATTCCCACGCCGGCACCGGCCAGCCAGCCGCCGGGCAGGCCAAATGTGCTCCAGCACAGTGCCCCGGCCAGCGCCGCCCCGGCGAGACCACCGACCGCGCCCTCGATCGTCTTGTTCGGGCTGATGCGCGGCGAGAGTTTGCGGCGGCCGGCGGCGCGGCCGACGAGGTAGGCGCCGGTGTCGGCCAGCCAGGTGCACAACACGACCGCCAGCGCCCAGCCGAATCCGTAGGCCGCAGGCGGCCAGCCGAGGGAAACCCGGCCGGCGACATCCGCCGCCCACGGCGCGCTCGGACCTGCCAGTTGGCGCAGGCTGGTCGCCGCCAGCACGGGCAGCCCGAGGTACAGCGTGCCTGCCGCGCCGAGGCCCCACGCGAGCAGGGCGTCGCGCTCGTCGATGCGCCCGAACTGGCCGATCAGGGGCAGCATCACGCCGAGGAAGGCGATCGCGGCCACGATCGGCAGCGGCCAGCCGAACAGGCCCGCCGCCCCGAATCCCGCGATGATCGCGCCGCCGGCCGTGATGCCGGCCACGGGGGCGAGGCGTTGGGCGATGCGCGCGTACTCTCGCCAGGCCATGATGCCGAGGAACGCCATCAGGAGGGCGAACGCCGGGCCGCCGATGACCAGCGGCACGAGGCCGACCACGACGACGAAGACGGCGCTCCGGGCGCGGGCGGCCACGCCGGGCCTAACCGACCGCCGGCGCGGCGTGGGATGCGGCGGGGATGCCGCCGTAGCGGCGCTCGCGCCGGCCGTAGTCCTCCACCGCGGCCCGCAGCTCGTCCGGCCCGAAGTCCGGCCAGAGCACGGGGGTGAAGTACAACTCGGCGTAAGCCGACTGCCAGAGCAGGAAGTTGCTGGTGCGGTGCTCGCCCGAAGTGCGGACGATCAGGTCCGGGTCGGGCAGATCGCGAGTGAAGAGGTGGCGCTCGACCGCCGCCTCGTCGATGGCCTCGACCGGGATGCCTTCGGCGACGATGCCGCGGATGGCGGCCAGCAATTCCTGCCGACCGCCGTAATTGAAGGCGAGGGTGAGGTCGAGGCGCTCGTTCATCTTGGTCAGTTCGATGGCGTCCAGCACCGCCTGGCGCAATGCGGGCTCAAGCCCGTCGAGGCTGCCGATGTGACGGAGTCGCGCCCCCTGCCGGTGCAGTTCCGGCGTCTCCCGCTCGATGACCTCCCCGAGGATGCGCATGATGCCGGAGATTTCGTCCGCCGGGCGGCGCCAGTTCTCGGTCGAGAACGCCCAGAGCGTTAGGCAGCGGATGCCGAGTTCAACGGCCGCCTGGGTGATGCGCCGGATGTTGTCCGTACCGCGCTCGTGTCCGGCCACGCGCGGCAACCCGCGGCGGGCGGCCCAGCGCCCGTTACCGTCCATGATGATGGCGACGTGGCCGGGAACCTGCCCGGAGGGCGGGACGCCGGCCTTGGGCCGGTCCCTGCCGGGGCCGGGTTCCACGGTGCCTTCGTCGATGGCGGTGGTGCTGCCGGCGTGCACGGCGCCTCCGGGCAGGGGCGACGAGGTGCGCCCCGGGACGGGATCGGGCGGATTCGGGAGCGGGGTTCGCGGTCAGACCTCGAGGACTTCGTGCTCCTTGCCCTTGCCGATGCGATCGACCTCTTCGACGAACTTCTTCGTGAGGTTGTCGATCTGCTGCTCGGCGCGGCGTCCGTCGTCGTCCGATATCATGCCCTCGCTCATCATGTCGCGGACGTTGCTCATGGCGTCGCGCCGGATGTTGCGCAGCGCCACCTTGCCGTCCTCGACGTGGCCGTGGACGACCTTAACCAGTTGCTTGCGCCGCTCCTCGGTCAGGGCCGGGATGGCGAGGCGAATCACCTGGCCGTCATTGGTCGGGTTGAGCCCGAGTTCGGATTTCTGGATCGCCTTGTCGATCGCCCCGATCACGCTCTTGTCCCACGGCTGGATGACCAGCAGCCGCGATTCGGGCACCGAGATGTTGGCCATCTGGTTGAGCGGCGTCGGCGCGCCGTAGTAATCGACCGTGATCCGCTCGACCAGCGACGGAGAGGCCCGGCCGGTCCGCACCGAACCGAGGTCGCGCTGCAGCGCCTCGATCGCCTTGGCCATGCGGCTCTCGGCGTCCGCCAACACGTCCGCGATCATCGCGACCTCCCTGGGAACCATCGCGGTTCCGGCAGCCGAGCCTCGCAGGCCCGATGCATTACCCGGCGGGGCGGGTGGCGTCGAAAAACTCGGATTCCCCGGCGCAGACGAGCGTCCCGACGCTGGCGCCGCTGACGGCGTGCTCGATCGCTTCGTCGCCGCCCATATTGAACACCAGGATGGGCAGATCGTGGTCCCGGAGCAGCGCGAGCGCCGGAGTATCCATCACCCGCAGGTTGCGCTCGATCGCCTCCTGGTGGCTGATCCGCGCGTAGCGCCGGGCGTCGGGGTCGAGGTTCGGGTCCGTCGAGTAGATGCCATCGACCTGATTCTTGGCCATCAGCAGCACATCGACATCGAGTTCCAACGCCCGCAACGCCGCCGCCGTGTCGGTGGTGAAGTAGGGGTTGCCCGTGCCGGCGGCGAGGATGACGACGCGCCCCTTTTCCATGTGCCGGATCGCCCGGCGCCGGATGTACGGCTCGGCGACCTGGTGCATTTCGAGCGCGGTCATCACCCGCGTTTGGGTGCCCGTTTTTTCCAGCGCGTCCTGCAACGCCAGCGCGTTGAGGACGGTGGCGACCATGCCCATGTAGTCCGCCTGGGCGCGGTCCATGCCGCGGCTGGACGCCGCCAGCCCGCGCCAGATGTTGCCGCCGCCGATGACGATGGCGACCTGGACCTGGAGATCGACCACGTGCCGGACTTGCCGGGCCAATCGCTGGACGATGGCCGGGTCGATCCCATACTGGGCCTCCCCGGCCATCGCCTCGCCGCTGAGTTTGAGCAGGACCCGTCCGTACCTCGTGGCCACACCGTTCCCCCGCGCCCCGCTTGACTCCGCGCCACCGGCCCGCAACCAGGCCGGGATCGGCGATCAGGCGTTGCCGCCCTCGCCCTCGCCCTCGCCCTCCGCCGGCAGATCGGCGCCGACTTCGAAGCGGGCGAAGCGGCGGACGACGATGTTCTCGCCGATGCGGGCGATGCGGTCCCGAACGAGATCGCGCACCGTTACCTTCGGATCCTTGATGAACGGCTGGTCGAGCAGCGCGACCGCCTTCACCGCCACGTCGAGCGACCCGAACTCGCGCTCCAGCTCGGCCACGTCCGCTTCGGGGATCTCCTCGCCGGAAAGGTAGCGCGGACTGGTGGCCGCGACCTGCATGGCGACGTCGTGGGCGAGTTCCTTGAAGTCCGGGGTGCGGGCGACGAAGTCGGTCTCGCAGTTGATCTCCACGATGGCGCCGATCCGGCCCTGGCCGTGGATGTAGGGCTCGATCAACCCCTGCTGGGCGGCGCGGCCGGACTTCTTGTCGGCCTTGGCGAGACCCTGCTGGCGCAGAAGGTCCGACGCCTTCTCGATGTTGCCGCCGCTCTCTTCGAGCGCGCGCTTGCAGTCCATGATGCCGGCGCCGCTCTTTTCGCGGAGTTCTTTGACGAGGCTCGCGCTGATTGCCACGCGGGTCTCCTTTCGTGGGTGGTTGACCCGGCGACCGCCGGGCACGGGTGGGCGGCGCATTGCGCGCCGCCCGAATCCAGTACCAGGTTGCATCCCGGCCGCGGGCCGGGGATCGCCTTACGGACGCTGGGCCGCCGCGACCGATTCGGCGGCGGCGGCTTCGCCCGCCGCGTCGGCCTCGGCCGCGAGGGCCGCGGCGAACAGCGGGGCTTCCTGGGCGCCGCCGCGGCGGCCGCCCTGCGCTTCACCGCGACCCTCGGCGTAGGCCATTTCCGACCGCATCTGGCCGGCCAGCGCCGCCTCGGCGATGCCGTTGGTGATGAGGCGAACCGAGCGGATCGCGTCGTCGTTGCCCGGGATCAGGTAATCGACGTCGTCCGGATCGCAATTGGTGTCGGTGATGGCGATCACCGGGATGCCGAGGCGGCGCGCTTCGTGGATCGCGAGGTGCTCGCGCTTCGGATCGATCACGAAGATCGCTCCCGGGAGCTGGGTCATGTCGCGCATGCCGCCGAGGGTGCGCTCCAGGCGCTCCAGCTCGGTGAGCTTGGCGGCGGCTTCCTGCTTCGGCAGGTAGTTGAACTCGCCGCGGTCCCGCTCGGCCTGCAGCGACTTCATCGCGCGAAGCCGGTTGCGGATGGTGACGAAGTTGGTCAGCGTGCCGCCGAGCCAGCGCCGGTTGACGAAGAACTGGCCGGAGCGCGACGCCTCGCGATCGACGACGTCCTGCGCCTGCTTCTTGGTGCCGACGAACAGCACCTTGCCGCCGCGGGCGGTGAGGTCGGCCACGAAGGCGTGGGCCTCCTCGAGCAGGGGGACGGTCTGCTGCAGGTCGATGATGTGGACGCCGTTGCGCTCGGTGAAGATGTACGGCTTCATCTTCGGGTTCCAGCGCTTCGCCTGGTGACCGAAGTGGACGCCCGCCTCCAGCAGCGCCTTCAGGCTGACCTTTGGCCCGGTACCGAGATTTGCCTGTTGCACGAAGGACCTCCGCGTTGATTGCCTCCGCGCCGTTCATCCCGGATCGGACCGCCGGACTCCCGGCGGCACGCCCGACACCGGTCCCGGCGCGTGCGAAATGGCGGCCTGGCATGCGCCGGGCCGCCGATCAGTATACCACCCGTTTCTGGACGGACAGGTCGATGATGGCGCGGACGGTCAGGCGCCCGCGGGTTGCAGGAAGTCTTCCCTGATCCAGCCCGGCTGGCCGCTCTGTTCGACCGTCACCGGCCACCAGTCGCACTGCCCGGCTTCGAAGAACTCGCCCGTGACCGAAACGCGCGTGCCGACAGTCAGGGTGGCCAGGACCGGCGTATCGGTGCTCGATCCCTCGCGAAGGTTCACTTCATCCGTGGTCACCAGCGTATCGCCGATGGCGTACACCGGCAGGCCGGTGGAGTCACAGACCTCTTTTAGATAGCGCAGACCTCTGGGAGGGATCCCTTCTTTGCAGTTCGTTGCATAGATA
>JAFAEX010000020.1 GCA_023423795.1 Chloroflexota bacterium
CGCCCGTCGCCCGTCGCCCGTCGCCCGTCGCCCGTCGCCCGTCGCCTCGGTCGGAGCCGCGAGCCAGCCCGATGCTAGACTCGCCTCGCGACCGGGCGGCGCGCCCGGGTTCGCGCCGCGTGCCCGGAAGGATGTCCGCGTTGCCGCCTTTCGCCGTCACCCGCCGCCGGCTGCTCCGCTGGGGGACGGCGCTGCCGGTCGTGCTGCTGGCCGCCTGCGGCGGCGATCCGCCCGCCACGCCCACGCCGACGCCGGAGCTGACCTCCGAGGAGATCCTGGCCCGCGCCAGCCGGCAACTCGCCGACACCCAGACGGTCGCCTTCGCCCTGAACGTCGAGGGCGACACCTTCATCGACCCCGTCGGCGCCCTCCGGCTGCTGTCGGCCACCGGCCACCTGCAGCGCCCCGACCGCGTCGCCACCGAGTTCCGCGCCTCCGTCGCCGGCCGCGCCATCACCCTGCAACTGATTACCGTCGGCGAGCAGACCTGGATGACCAACGTGCTCACCGGCGACTGGGAACCCGCCCCGCCCGAGTTCGCCTACCGCCCGGACGTGCTCTTCGACAACCAGCAGGGGCTCGGGCCGGTGATGGGCCGCGTCGAGGGCGTCGAGCGGCTGGAGGACGAGGACCTCGACGGCCGCGCGACCTTCCACCTGCGCGCCGAGGTGCCGGATTCGGTCATCGGCCCGCTCTCCTACAACACCCTGAAAGGCTCGCCGATCACGGTGGACCTCTGGGTGGCGCAGGACACCGGCGACCTCCTGCGGGCGCGGCTGGCCGAGCCGCCCGGCGAGGACCGCCCCAACCCCGCCGTCTGGACGCTGGACCTCTCCGGCCACGGCGAGCAGGTCACCATTGAACCCCCGGTCTGATCCCGCCGCCGCAAGCGCCCGCCGCGAAGGGTTCTCGCCGCTCGCCGGCGCCGATCCCGCGGCCCGCCGCGCCATCCTCGCCGCCCTACTGGCGGTCCTGATCGGCGCGCTCGACCTGACCGTGATCGCCACGATCCTGCCGCGCATCGTTTCCGACCTCGGCATCAACACCGCCGACATCGACCGTTACGTCTGGATCGTCAACGCCTACCTGCTCGCCTACATCGTCGCCATCCCCATCGTCGGCCGACTGTCCGATCTTCTGGGGCGGCGTCCCGCGTTCGCCGCTTCGCTGGCGCTCTTCGTGGTCGGTTCGGTCTGGTGCGCGCTGGCCGATTCGATGACCGGGCTCGTCATCGGCCGCGCCATCCAGGGCGCGGGCGGCGGCGCGCTGCTGCCGGTCACGATGGCGCTGGTCGGCGACCTGCTGCCGCCGGGGCGGCGTGCCGGGGCGCTGGGCCTCGTCGGCGCGGTGGACACCCTCGGCTGGGTGCTCGGTCCGCTCTGGGGCGCGCTCGTCGTCGGCATCGCGCCCGGCGCGAACCCGTGGCACTGGGTCTTCTGGATCAACTTGCCGCTCGGGTTGCTCGCGCTGCTGGCGCTGCGCCGGGGCACCCGGTCCGCGCCGAGCGAAGGCGAGCCGCCGGCCGAACTCTGGGTGGGCGGCTGGCTGCACCGGCTCGACCTGCCCGGCGCGGCGCTGCTCGCTGCCGCGCTCGTCGCGCTGAACCTCGGCTTGTCGGCGGGCGGCGAAATCGGCGGCCAGACCGGCGGCGGCCGCGCCCTCGGCGGCACCGAAAACCCGCTGGCGGAGTGGAGCCCCTGGCTGGTGCTCGCGTCCGTCGTGCTGGGCGCGCTGTTCATCTGGCGGGAACGGCGCGCGCGCCACCCGCTGCTGCCGCTCGCGCTGTTCAAGCGGCCCCGCTTCGCCGCCGCCATCGCCGCCAACGTCGTCGTCGGCGGCTCGCTGATCGTGGCGATGGTGGACGTGCCGGTCGTCGTCACCCTGCTGCTGGAGCCGTCGCAGGTGGCTACCGTCACCGGCCTGACGATGGCGCCGTTCACCGTGCTGATGGCCGCCCTGTCGCTCGGCGGCGGCGCGCTCGTCGCCAAACGCGGCGAACGGCCGGTCGCGGTCGCCGGGCTGCTGCTGGTCGCCATCGGCTACGCAACACTGTGGGTCGGGCTGCGCGGCGGCAACGTGCTCGGCATGGTGCCGGGGCTGGCCGTGGCCGGTGCCGGGTTCGGGCTGGTCGTCGCCCCGATCGGCGCGGTCGCCATCGATGCCGCGCCGTCGGAGGATCGCGGCGTGGCGGCGGCGCTGACCATCGTCTTCCGGCTGCTCGGCATGACCATCAGTATTTCCGGCCTGACCGCGCTCGGCGTTTCCCGCTTGCAGGGGCTGGTCGGCAACCTCGATTCCATCGTGCAGGAACCGGGTGAAACCACCGCCGAGTTCTTCGCCCGCCAGAGCGAAATCCTCTACACCACCGTGATCCCGCTCACCTTGCAGGTCGTCCGCGAAACGTTCCTCATCGCCGGCCTGCTCGCCCTTCTGGCGATCGTCCCCGTCTGGCTCATGGCTCCCCGCCCCGCCCGCGACGGGTAACCGAGTGCCGAGTGCCGGGTTGGCGGGTCGGCAATCACCGCGCGCGCAGGCGCGATGCGGCCTACCATGCTCGGCACTCGGCACTCGGTACTCGGCACTCGACATTGAGCACCTTGAACTTGAGTTGATTGGAGGGTTTGAACCGATGGCGCACGAGGTCGTGCTCGGGGTCGATTCCAGCACCCAGTCCACCAAGGTCGTCGCGCTCGACCTGGCGTCCGGCGCGATCGTCGGCGAAGGGCGCGCCGCCCATTCCGGGCACTCCACCC
>JAFAEX010000083.1 GCA_023423795.1 Chloroflexota bacterium
GTTCTGGGCCTACTGGGTCGTGCTGCTGCTGGGCGTGGCCGCCGAGTGGTCGGTCGGGCTGTGGGGCAGCGAGTTCCTCGCCACCGGTCTCGGCATGCGCCGGGCCGACGCGGCTGCCGCGCTGGGCGTCTTCTTCGCGGCGATGGTCGCCGGGCGCATCGCCGGCAGCGGGTTGGCGCGGCGGTTGCCGGTATCGGTGCTGTTGCCGGGGTCGCTGGCGATCGCCCTGGTTGGGTTCCCCATCTTCTGGCTGGCGCCCGCGCCGGCCATCGGCGTGGCCGGGCTGGTCATTTTCGGGCTCGGCATCGCCAACGTCTACCCGCTCGGGGTGGCCGCGGCGACCGGGGTCGCGCCGGACCGCGCCGACGCCGCATCCGCCCGGCTCGCGATCGCGGCCGGGATCGCCGGGCTGGCGATGCCGCTGGTGCTGGGGTCGCTGGCCGACCGCGTCGGCATCGAGCCGGCCTTCGGCATCACCGTCGTGCTGCTGGCCGGCGGGTTGTTGGCCGGTTTCGTCGCCATCAGGGCCCCGGGCGCTACCGCCGAGGGGTGAGCGCCGGCTCGCCGTCGGATGGGTACACCGATGCTACGTCGCCCCGTGCGTGTTGGCCCCGGGCGCGCGGGCAAGGCAGGAGTGGCGAGCCGGGTCTAGGCGTCCAGGTAGCGCTGGATGCCGACCCACAGCACGATCATCGCCGCGGGAACGAGCAGGTACGTCCACGAGCCGTCCACGATTGCCTCCGTTTCGCTTGCCGGCGGACCGATCCGAAACCGGCCCGGTCGGTCGATTCCCTGGGGTTGGTAGGCCGGTTTCGCCGCGTCCGGCGCGCGGCCGGCCGGTCTGCCCGAATCCCCCCTCTGGTTTCGATTGTAGAAGTTGAGCGGGGCGTGTCAAGGTTGGCGGACAGGCGCGCGCTCACGACTGCGCGGCGCTGTCTCGGGTGAGGAGCGGGCGCGGGCCAGCGCCTATGCGACTCCGTGAGACGCGCCGGGCAGGGGCAGGGCGAGTTGGTTCGCCGCCGGCCGGGCCGCTGCGGGTTGGATCGCTTCGCGCCGCCGGTGGCCCATCGCGTCGTCGCCGAACCCGTGGCGGGCGCGCACCGCCGCCAGTCGCCGCTCCAGCGCCTGCCGATAGTCGTCCGGCGCATCGGTTCGCCGGTAGGCCCGCTCGTAACGGGGCAGCAGGTCCGGGAACCGCTCGGCGACGAACCCGAGGTAGTGCTCCCGCACCAGCGGCGCGAGACGCAGCGCCGACGCCCCGAACGAGGTCGCGCCGTGCTCCCTCGCCGCCGCCGCCACGGCGTCCAGCGAGGCGACCGAGTCGGTCAGGCCGGGCAGGACGGGCGCGACGAACACGCCGCACGGCACGCCCGCTTCGGTCAGCCGCCGCAGCACGGCGAGGCGTTTGGCCGGCGGCGGCGTGCCCGGTTCCACCAGCGCCCAGAGCACGGGGTCGAGCGTGGTGATCGTGAAATGGACGGTGACGCCCGCCACCCGCGCCAGGTCGGCCAGCAGGTCGGCGTCGCGCAGCACCAGCGTCGATTTGGTGACGATGCTGGCCGGCGTGCGAAACGCGACCAGCGCCTCCAGCGCGCGGCGCGTGATCCGGTAGCGCCCCTCGCACGGCTGGTAGGCGTCGGTCGCGGTGCCGATGGCGACGCGCTCGCGGCTCCACGACGGGCGGCCGAGTTCGGCGCGCAACACCTCGGCGAAGTTGGTCTTGACCACGATCCGGGTGGAAAAATCCTCGCCGGCGTTCATCCCGAGGTGCGCGTGGGTCGCCCGAGCGTAACAGTAGTGGCAGGCGTGGGTGCAGCCCCGGTAGGGGTTCAGCGACCACGCGAAGGGCATCCCGGAAACCCGGTTGAGCGCGCTCTTGCAGGTGGTTTCCCGGTACTGGGCGCGTGCCATGCGCGGACGATAGAACGAATGTTCTCGTCTGTCAACGGCCCATCGGCGCGTGGCGGGCGGATTGCTCAGTCCCCCGGGTAGAACGCCGGGTTGTACCGCTTCGCGATCAGCCCGCTGGCCCGCGCAAGGTCGAGGTCGCAGACGTGCAGCATTTCCTCACCGTAGGGAACGTGGGCCATGCACTCGCCGTCCGGCCCGATCAGCGTGGTGGCCGAATCCTGGTAGCGCATGGCGTAGTTGACGCTGGCGAAATACACCGTGTTTTCGACGCCGCGGGCGATCATCGCCTTCTCGTAGTAGGGCGAATCGGGATCGCCCCAGCGCGTGATGATCTGACCGGATGCATCGCTGCCGGTCAGTTGGGGGTGGAACACGACCTTCGCGCCGCGCGCCGCCGCCCAGCGGGTGGCCTCCGGGTAGCGCCAGCCCTCGTGGCAGATGGTGATGCCGAACGGCACCCCGTCGATCTCGAACAGGCGGCGGCGGCCGTCCGGCGCGTAGTGGGGTTCTTCCTCCAGCGGGATCTGGTTCTTCGTTTGGTAGCCCTCGACCACGCCCTCGCGGGAAATGACGAACGCGACGTTGTGCGTCCCCAGATCGGTTTCCCACTCCATGCCGACCACGACCGCTACGCCGTTCCGTGCGGCGGCAGCGCGGATGCGCTCCAGCGCCGCTTCCTGCCGCCGCTGGTCTACCGGCGGCACGGGGAAATCGAATCCGCGCAGACCGGGGATGTACGTCTCCGGAAAACAGACGATGGCGACGTCCCGCGCCGCCGCCTCGGCGAGCACGCGCTCCGCCGTCGCCAGCCGCTCCTCGACCGTCGGCGCGTTCGCCACGGCGGCCAGACCGATGCGCAGGGTTCCGTTCGCCATCGCTTGCCCTCCCGATCCGGCGCGCGATCAGCGTCCTTCGTCTCGTCGCGAAGTGACGCGAACCGGCGCCCCATTCTCCCGCGAGGAGCGGCGATGGACGATGGATGCTGCGCCAACCGACCGGCGTTTCGGCAGGGCGCGCCGTCCATTGCGGGCAGGTCGCTCACCCCAACGCGATCGTGCCGAAGGTTCGGACGAGGCAACAGCGATGCTCAGGATCGGTGGTCCGGACGGCCCGACAGCAGGCGGACTCGCGATTCCACCTCCCGCACGACCTCGTCGTGGGGCATGCCCGGCGCGAGCGATACCGGCGGTCCGAACCGCAGCGTCAGCCGCCAGCGCTCGCCACGGGCGTACTCCAGCCCGGCCGGCACGATCGGCACTCGGGTGCGCCCGTCGCGCTCGGCCAGCGCGGCGAGGCGCACGAACCCGGGGCGGAAGGGGAGGATCTCGTCGTCGCCGCTTTTCGGCGTGAAGCCGGGATCGACGGTCGGGTAAGCCTCCGGAAAGACGAGCAGCGGCCGCCCCGCCCGCAGCAGGGCGACCGCTTCGCGCGTCGCCGCCCGCAGCCTGGCCGTCGCGGTCGCATCCGCCTCCTGCCCGCGCCGGTCGTTCCCGTCGTCCGGCCGGGGCACGACCGGCCAGCCCGCCGCGCGGCAGAGCCCCGTCATCAGGCGGTGGCCGACCGGGTTTTGCGCCCAGTCGAGCGCGACCACGACGTGCACCGGGCGCGGCACGGCGTCGAGGATCGCGCAGCCGTCGTACAGGTGGTGGAAGTGGCGCGCGGCGATGACCACCGGTCCGGTCGCCGGTACGTGTTCGGCGCCCTCAACCCGCAGGTCGATCCGGCGCAGCGCGGCCCGGCAACCGGCCCGGATGCTCGCCCAGGCGCGGCGCTGGCTCACCGGGACGGCGCGGTTCGCCACGATCCGTCCCCGGCCACGGCCGCCGGGCGCCGCCGCCCGGGAACGAGGGCGAGGCAGGCCGGCAGGATGCCGACCACCGCCACCAGCACCACCGGAATCCAGAGCCCCGCGCTCAGGCTGAGGGCCATCGCGAAGATCACGTTGGCGACGTAGACGACGAACGGGAACCACGCCACCGGCGCCGTCCGCGCAATGTCGGGGTCGCCGCGCCAGAGCAGCCGGCTGAGCCCCATGTAGAGCAGCCCGGTGAGCGACCAGCCGACGAAGTTCTGCACCGGCATGCCGAAGTACGGCCCGGTTTCGTGCCACGTCCAGAACTGGACCCGCAACCCCGGATCGGCCATGGCCGGATCGAGCACGAGGTCCCACGCGGTCAGCAGCCAGACGCCCAGCAGCAGCGCCCACAGCGCCCGCCGCCCGCCGGCGCGGGCCGCGATGAGGTCGCCGAGCAGGTAGCAGGCGAGGCCGACGTAGAACCACGACAGGGGGATGGTGAACGGCACGCGGTCCAGCACCTTGTAGCCGAGGAACGAGGTGTACTCGTAGTTGCCGAACGGCCAGCCGGTGCCGGTGCCGATCAGTTCCGAGCCGAGCGAGAGCGCGCAGGAGGCGACGAAGAAGATCGCGGTGCGTCCGAAGCCGAGCACCAGCCAGCCGAAGACGAACATCGCCGCCGCGCCAAAGACGATGTGGGTTGCCCCGCCGTAGGTCATGCCGAAGTCGAAGACGCTCCGGGCCATCGGGTCGTTCGCCCACAACTGCGGGTTGGGCAGCGCGATGAGGATGCCGGCGAGGCCGAACACCAGCGCCACGAGGTGACCGATCAGCAACGCCCGAGCCAGGTTCATCGGAGATCTCCCGCGTCGTCGCGCAGCAGCACCCGTCCCCGCCAAACGTGGCGGCGGCGCAGGGCGCTGCGCCAGAGTTGCACGGTCGCCGGCAGGTCCGCCAGCGGCGACAGCCAGTAGGTCCACGGCCGTTCGGGGTAGGCGCGCGCCGTGCCGGCCAGCACGCCGAGCCGGGTCATCACCAGCACCGCGTTCACCAGCAGCGCGAACCGGGCCTCCGGCGCGGCCCGGCGGGCGACGGCAAGCAGCGGCAGCGGCAGGGCTTGCGCCAGCGTGACCTCGGCCAGCCCAAGCCAGCCGCCGACGCCGGAATGCTGGTCGCGCATCGGTAGCGAGCGCGTCCAGTTGCACCAGGCGTCCCGCCAGCCGGCGTACATCTCGGTGGTCACCAGCCCGTCGGCCTCGCTGAACCCGACCAGGTGCCCCTGCGCCGCGAGGGTCCGCGCCACCGTGACGTCTTCGCAAACCGAGCCGTCGGCCGCCGCGAACCCGCCGCACCCGTCCAGCGCCTCGCGGCGGAACAGGCAGCACTGTCCGTTGGCCTGCACCTCGGCGACGCGGCCGGTAACCTGCCCGGGGATGCCGAAGCGGTACACCAGCGTCGTCAGCAGGGAGGGGTGGACCAGCCCCTCTCCGGCGCCGGACAGCCGTTGCTGGGTGGCGATGCTGAGGGCGGCCACGCCGGTCCGTTTGGCGTGGGCCAGCAGCGAGCGCGCGAGAGCCGGTTCCGGGCGCACGTCGGCATCCACCGTCAGGATCCAGCCGGAGGCGGGGTCGGCGTGGTCGAGCCCGGATTGCAGTCCGTGCGCCTTGCCGTTGCGCTCCGGCGGCGGCGGCCCGGCCTCGACCAGCCGCAGCCGTCCGCCGACGCGGGCGTACCCGGCGACCATCTCCTGCGTGCCGTCGGTGGAGCCGCCATCGACGACGAGGATCTCGGCGACCTCCGGCGGCTGGGCCAGCAGCCCGTCCAGGCACGGCGCGAGGCGGTCGCGCTCGTCCAGCACCGGGACGACGACGGTGACGCGCTCGCCCGGCAGCGCCGCATCGGTGGCGGCGATCCGTTCGCCGCGGGCGGTTCGCAGCAATCGCATGACCACCCGCACCCCGGCGACGGCCTGCACCAGCGCGAGGACGGTCAGCAGCACGGTCCGGTTCATGGCGCCGCCCGCCCGGCGAGCGCGGTGGTTCCGCCCAATCGCGTCGCCCATTCGTGATGATGGATAGACTCACCCGGAACGGGGGGCGCCTCGACAGCCGGTCCGGCGGTAAGTAGCCTCTGCCGGGCGGGCGCGTCGGCGCGTGCCGCAATCGGCGGAGGCGGCACTGCATGGCAACCCGGCGCATCGCGGTCATCGGCAGCGGATTCGGCGGGCTGGCCGCCGCCATCCGGCTGGCGGCCCGCGGCCACGACGTCACCATCGTCGAGAAGCGGGACCAGCCGGGCGGGCGCGCCGCCGTCTTCCGGCAGGACGGCTTCACCTTCGACGCCGGGCCGACCGTCATCACCGCGCCGTGGCTTCTGGCCGACCTCTTCGCGCTCGGAGGCCGCGCGATGGCCGACGAGGTGCCGCTGGTGCCGGTCGATCCGTTCTACCGGATCTTCTTCGCCGACGGGTCGCACTTCGACTACACCGGCGACGATGCGCGCATGGCCGCCGAAATCCGCCGCCTCGGCGCGGATGAGGCCGACGTGGAGGGCTACCGGACCTTCGTCCGCCGCAGCGAGCGCATCTTCGCCAAGGGGTTCACCGAACTCGCCACCGTGCCGTTCCTGGACCCGCGCGACATGGCGCGGGTCGCGCCGGACCTGATCCGGCTGGAGAGTTACCGCTCGGTTTACGACTTCGTGGCCCGCCACGTCCGCGACGAACGATTGCGGCAGGTGCTCTCGTTCCACCCGCTGCTGGTCGGCGGCAACCCCTTCCAGACCACCAGCATCTACGCCCTGATCCACTACCTCGAGCGCCAGTGGGGCGTCTGGTACGCGATGGGCGGCACCGGAGCCATCGTCGCCGCGCTCGTGAACCTGTTCGGCGACCTCGGCGGGACGCTGCGGCTCAACGCCGAGGTCGGGGAAATCACGGTCGGCAACGGCCGCGCCACCGGGGTCCGCCTCACCACCGGCGAGGAGATCCCGGCTGATGTCGTCGTCTGCAACGCCGAAGTCGTCGGCGCGTATTCCCGGCTGCTGCCGAAGGCAAACCGTCGCGCCTGGACCGACCGCAAACTGGCCCGGCTGCGCCACTCGATGTCGCTGGTGGTGATCTACTTCGGCACCGACCGCCTCTACCGTGGCGACGACGGCCCGGAACTGGCCCACCACGACATCATCCTCGGGCCGCGCTACGAGGGGCTGCTGCGCGACATCTTCACGCGCAAGGTGCTGGCCGACGACTTTTCGCTCTACCTGCACATGCCCACCCTGACCGACCCCTCGATGGCGCCGCCGGGGTGCGAATCGTTCTACGTGCTGGCCCCGGTGCCCCACCTCGGCGGCTCCGTCGATTGGGCGCGCGAGGCCAAGCCCTACCGCGACAGGATCATGGGTTTCCTCGAAGAGCGCTACCTGCCGAACCTTTCCCGCCACATCGTGACGGAGAAGATGGTCGATCCGCGCTACTTCCGCGACGAACTCAACAGCCAACTCGGGTCGGCCTTCTCGGTCGAACCGATCCTGACCCAGTCGGCCTGGTTCCGGCCGCACAACCGCTCGGAAGACCTGCCCAACCTCTACATGGTCGGGGCGGGCACCCACCCCGGCGCCGGGCTGCCCGGGGTGCTCTGCTCGGCGGTGATCGCCGACGACCTGATCGCGCAGGCGGAGGAGTGAGTCGGAATCCCGGCCATGAATGGCCGGGCTGAGAACGGAAAGGACGCTGAAGCGCCCTGACGACGGGTCGTCGTGAGCGCCCTTCAGGGTGCTTTCCTCGTCAGCCCGTCCATTCATGACCGGGCTGCTGGCGGGAACGGCGTCCATCACCGCGCGCCCCGGAAAGCAACCGCCGGCGTGGTCGCGCCGACGAACGCCGCCGTGATGCGCGGCAGCGCGCCGAGTTTGCGGGCGCGGGAAACGCGGGCGCGGGCGGAAAACACGTCGTACTGCATATCCTCGATCCGGTTCAGGATCGCGGCGTAGAGTTCGCAGCCCGCCACCGCCGCCAGGCGGCCCGGAGGCGAGAGGGCAGGGAACCCCTGCCGGGCGTCGGCGTAGAGCGCGCGGGCGCGGGCGATCTCGAACGCGACCAGATCGGCGAAGCCGTCGCAGATGCGCCCGGCGCGGATCGCGTCCGCGTCGCAGCCGAAGGCGGCGAGGTCGTCCAGCGGCAGGTAGAGCCGCCCGTCGCGGGCGTCCTCCCCGACGTCGCGCAGGATGTTGGTTAGTTGCATCGCGATGCCGAGGTTGACCGCGTGCGGCAGCGCGTCGTCGTCCTGGCAGCCGAGCAGCGGCGCGACCATCAGGCCGACGGTGCCGGCGACGCGGTAGCAATACACGCGCAGATCGTCCCAGGTGGCGTACGTGCCGGGGGAAAGGTCCATGCGCACGCCGGCGACGAGGTCGCGGGCGGCCTCGACCGGCACGCCGTAGCGGTCGCGCACGAGGGCGAAGGCGACCGCCACCGGGTCGGTCGGTTCGTCGAGTTGCCGCTCCCAGGCGTCGAGTGCGACCGCGGCTGCGGCCCGGTCGGGCGTGCGGTCGGCGATGTCGTCGGCGATGCGGCAGTAGGCGTAGACGGCGTGGACCGCCCGCCGCCGGTCTGGCGGCAGGAAGCGGCTGGCGAGAAAGAAGGTGCGGCCGTGGGCGCTGGCGATCTCCGAGCAGCGCCGCCAGTCGGCGTCGTCCGCCGCTTCGTCGTTCGCGAACGCGGAGCCTGCCGCCAGCCACGCCGCGACGCGCGATCGGGGAGGATCCGACGCCCGCGCCTGGGTCATGAACCATCCCTCTCCGTGGAAGCCGCCAGGACGACGTCGGCCTGCGCGAGCTGCGCCAGCGTACCGGCGCCGGTGCAGAACATCGCAATCCGCAATTCGGCGACCAGCGCGGCCATCAGGTCGTGCGCCGCTTCCACCGATTCCGCCGCCGCGCGCAGCAGCGGGGCGGCGAAGCCGGCGAGGTCTGCGCCGAGCGCCATCGCCGTCGCCGCTTCGACGCCGCTGCGCATGCCGCCGCTGGCGATGATCGGGATCTCCGGGCAGGCGGCGCGCGCCATCGCCACGCTGTCGGCGGTCGGGATGCCCCAGCCGGCGAACGCGCCGCACACCCGCCGCAGGTGGTCCGACGGGGCGCGGCGGCGCTCGATCTCGCTCCAGGAGGTGCCGCCCGCGCCGCCCACGTCGATCGCCGCCACGCCGGCGCCGGCCAGTTGGCGGGCGACCGGGCCGGAGATGCCCCAGCCGACCTCCTTGGCGATGACGGGCACGCCGAGCGCGGCGCAGACCGATTCGATGCGCGGCAGTAACCCCGCCCAGTTCGTGTTGCCGTCGGCCTGCAGCGCTTCCTGCAACGGGTTCAGGTGGAGCACCAGCGCGTCCGCCTCGATCATCTCGACGGCGCGACGGCACTCGTCGATGCCGTAGCCGGCGTTCAACTGCGCCGCGCCGAGGTTGGCGAACAGCAGGATGTCCGGCGCGCGGTCGCGGACGCGGAAGAACTCGCCGCGGGTCGGGTCCTCGATCGCCACCCGCTGCGAGCCGACGCCCATGGCGCAGCCGAAGGCCTGCGCGACCTCGGCGAGGCGGCGGTTGATGTCTGCACCGCGCTCGACCCCGCCGGTCATCCCGGAGATGAGGAACGGCACGCGCAGGTCCCGCCCGAGGAAGCGCAGGCCCGTGTCGATGCCGGCGAGGTCGAGGTCCGGCAGCGCGCGATGCAGCAGACGGTACCGCTCGAAGCCGGTGGACGCGGAGACGGTTCCCCCGCCCTCGTCGAGGACGATGCGGAGGTGGTCGCGCTTGCGATCCGCGGTGGCGTGGTTCTCGTCTGCGATCACCATCCCACCTTGCGCGAGCGCGCGTGCCGAACCGCGGTTTCGGGGCCAACGAGGCGGCGCCGCTGGACGTTTGGTGAATATTAACTTATAGTCCATGTTGATGTTTGTCAAGGCCGCCGCACGGTGGCAGCAACGGCATTGGCGACGACGGCCATGAGCAAGGAGCGTGCCGGGATGACGGCACGGGAATCGGCCAACCTGCGCTCCATCGGCCAGGTGATCGCCGAACTGCACGACGACTACCCCGACCTCTCCCAGTCGGCCCTGCGCTTCCTCGAGCGGGAAGGGCTGGTGACGCCGGTCCGGACGAAGGGCGGCCACCGCCTCTACGATGACGCCGCGATCGAGCGGGTGCGCACGATCAAGGAGTGGCAGGCGCAGCGGCTGACGCTGGCGGAGGTCCGCCAGCGGCTGGAGGCCCGGTCCGGCCTTGCCGAACCGCGGGCACTGGCGGCGCGGTTCCTTGCCGCCGGCCTCGCCGGCGACCCGAATCCCGGAGCGGCGGTGCTGGAGGCCGACGCCCTCGGGCTGCCGCTCGCCCGCACCTTCGGCGAGGTGCTGCGGCCGGCTCTGGTCGAGATCGGGGATCGCTGGGCCGCCGGCACGCTGCGGGTCGGCCAGGAGCACGCCGTCTCGGAGGCGGTGCGCGAACTCATCGGCGTGCTGGCGATGCGGCACGCCCATCCGGACCCGGCCGGCCCGCCGCTGCTGGCCGCCTGCGTCGCCGGCGAGCGGCACGACCTCGGCCTGCGGATGGCGGTTGCCCTGCTGCGGGCGGCCGGCCGGCGCGTCCGGTTCCTCGGCGCGGACGTCTCCACCGCCTTCCTGGTGGAGGAGGTCGCCGCGTGGCGGCCGGCGGCCGTCCTGCTGTCGGCCACGCTCGAAGCGCGGCTGCCGACCGTGTTCGAGGCGGTGGACGCGGTGCGCGCCGCCGGCATGCCGTGGCCCACGGCGATCGTCGGCGGGCAGGCTGTCCAGGGCCGGGCCGACGAGTTCCGCGCCCGGGGCATCGTCGTTGCCGATGACGACCCCGGCGCGGCCGCGGGGACGGTCCTCGCGGTGGTCGAGGGCGTCGCCGCCTGAGGCGGCTGGACGCGGCGGGCGAAGCGGTCGCTACCGGGCATGCAATGCGCGATTGTGGCGAGGCGGGCGGATGCGCCCGGCCGCGCCGGCAACGGAACTGGAGGACACCATGGCGACGTCCGAAACGGCCCTCACCGAAGACAAACCGTCGTTCGATCGCGGCCGGCCGGGTCCCTTGAAGCGGTTCTTCTTCAAGTCCCCGACCGCGCTCTACCGCGGGCCGATCGCCGAGGTGATGCGCAGCCGCTGCATCCTGATGCTGACGACCACCGGCCGGCGCAGCGGCCAGCCGCGCACGACCGGGGTCAGTTTCATGCCGCACGGCAACAACTTCATCGTCTTTTCCGGCTGGGGCGTGCGGTCGGA
Source organism: Chloroflexota bacterium (assembly GCA_023423795.1). Classification (GTDB taxonomy): domain Bacteria; phylum Chloroflexota; class Chloroflexia; order Thermomicrobiales; family UBA6265; genus CADCWF01. The sequence goes on from JAFAEX010000083.1 coordinate 10,998, forward strand.
CTGGTACAAGAACCTGCTGGCGAACCCGGAGGTGACGATCCGCGTCGGTGGCAAGACGATGAAAGCGACCGCCCGGCCGGTGGCCGACCCGGAGCGGCGGAGCCGGTTGATGCAGGAGATGCGGAAGCGCTCGGGGAGATGCGGCCCGCCGGAGCCAATGCGCACGGTGCTGCGCGTCACCAACGTCTTCGACTACGAGGGCGAACTCGACATGGCGCTCGAGCAGGGCGGCGCGCTCCCCGTGGTGGAGTTGATCCCGCACCGGTGATCCCGCTGCGGCCCTATGTCCGCGCCGATCCGAGAATTGGAGCCAGTCACGGCACCGCCGCTTCATTCTCCCGCGGTATCCCGTCGTTCGTAGGGGAGGGACCTGTGCCCTCCCTCGTCCACAGCCCCCAACGAGGGAGGGCACAGGTCCCTCCCCTACGAACGACG
>JAFAEX010000085.1 GCA_023423795.1 Chloroflexota bacterium
GCTTCGGCCAGCACGCGGGCGGCGGCCGAAAGCGTGTAGGCGATGGCCAGCCGGTCGCCCAGGTCGGCGTGGAGGTCCAGCGCCTCGACCAGGAAACCGGCCGCCGCGGCGGTTTCCCCGGCGTCCGCCGCCGCCAGCCCGAGGGCGGCCAGCGCGACCGCCGTGCCCCACGATTGCCCGTGCGCGCGCCCCAGCGCCACCGCGTCCAGCAGCAGGGTGCGCGCTTCCGCGGACTCCCCGAGGCGGCGTACCCGCCCGAGGTGGCCGCGGATGGACGCTTCCACCGCGCCCACCCCGGTCCTTCGGCCGTGCTCCAGCGCCCGCTCCAGCCAGTGCGCCGCCGCCGGCAGGTCGCCGTCCGCTTCCGCCGCCAGCCCCAGCAGCAGCCAGGCCATACCCGACGCCAGCGGGTCCCCGGTCGTGGCGGCGATGGCGGCGACCTCGAACGCGTCCGCTTCCGCCCCGGCGACGTCGCCCGTGGTCCAGCGCAGCGCACCGCGCGCGTGCAGGAGGTGACCGCGGACGGCGGGAGGCGCGCCGTCGAACAGCGGCAGCAGGCGGGCGATCCAGCCGAGCCCCTCCCCGGCGTGGCCGCGCAGCATCCAGTGGCCGAACAGCGTGGTGGCGAGCGTGATGCCGGAATCGGCGTCGCCGGTCTCGGCCGCCCAGGTCATCGCGGCGCGCAGGTTGTCGCGTTCGGCGTCGATCTCCGTGGCCCAGCCGATTGCGAAGCGTTCGGGGCGGGAGGTGGCCGCCAACCAGCCGGCGAACCAGGCGGCGTGCCGGCGCCGCGCCGCCGCCTCCTCGCCCGCCGCCGCCAACCATTCCAGCGCGAACTCCCGGATCGTGTCCAGCATCGCGAACCGCGGCCCCGTTCCGCCGCCGTCCGGCGCGACCGGCTCCGGCCGGACCAGGCTGGCCGACACCAGCGCGGTCAGCCGGTCGATGGCCGGGCGGCGCGCGGCGTCCGGATCGTCCATCGCCTCGGCGGCGTCGAGCGTGAAGCCACCGGCGAAGACGGCCAGCCGGCGCAGCAGCGCCCGTTCCTCGTCGTCCAGCAGGTCGTAGGACCAGCCGATGGCGTCGCGCATCGTGCGGTGGCGGGCCGGGGCGTCGCGCGGGCCATCGACGAGCAGCGGCAGCGCCGGGGCCAGCCGCGCCAGCAATGCGGGAGGCGGGATCGCCGCCGCCCGCGCCGCCGCCAGTTCGATCGCCAGCGGCAGGCCGTCGAGGCGGGCGCACGCGTCGGCGACGGCCGACAGATTCACCTGCAGCCCAGCGGGGTCGGCTCCGGCCGCGCGGGCGCGCTCAACGAAGAGGCGGACGGCATCGTTGCCCGCGAGCGCCGCCGGGTCGGCCCCGGGCGGCGGCACCGGCAGCGGCGACACGGGGATGCGCCGTTCCGCCGCGAGCCGAAGCGGCGAGCGGCTGGTGGCGAGCACGCGGAGATCCGGGCAGGCCGCCAGCAGGTCGGCCACGATGCCGGCGGCGGACGGCAGGTGCTCCAGGTTGTCCAGCACCAGCAGCAGTGGTTCGCCCGCGACGGCGCCGGCGATGCCCTCGGCGAGCGACGCGGCGCCGGATTCGGGGACGCCGAGCGCGCCGGCGATCGTCGGCTCCACGAGGTTCGGGTCGGCGACGGCCGCGAGCGACACGAAACACGCCGCCAGCCCATCGGCGGCGACCAGTTCCGCCGACCGGAGCGCCAAACGTGTCTTGCCGACGCCGCCGGGGCCGACCAGCGTGACCAGCCGGGCCAGCGGCGATCCGAGCGCGGCGGCCACCGCGCAGGCGGCCTCTTGCCGCCCGATCAACGACGTCGGTGGCCGCGGCAACTGGCCGAATGGATGGTGATGGTGGGACGCGGGGGTCCGGGTCCTCGACATCGAGGCGGGTCCTCCAACCGCTGGTTTTGGTTTACGTGCCGAGTTGCGGCGGATGATGGGACGGTTAGCCGTTATCGTCAAGTGCTGCGTCGATCGCACGGTTCTGCCGGCGCTGCCGTCTCCCCTCGCGCCCCGTCCCGGCGATCGGAGGATTCGCCGGCAACCCGTGGCTTTCCCGCGCGCGTTCGCCGCTCCTGTGGTACTGGTTCGCTCCCCGCGATCCCGGACGATGCCGGCGTTGATTGCGGGCGGGGTCGAGGGCGGCGCGCCGCTCATGCGGCGGGCGCGGGTGGGGAACCCGCCGAAAGGCGGCCGGAGGGCGAATCGGTGGAGCCAGTGAACGTCGGGGTGATCGGGGCGGGCGGCATCGCCTTGCACCACGGGATTGCGTGGGCGAAGGAAGCCGACCGGGCGCGCATCGTGGCGGTCGCCGACGTGTCGGAGCCGCGCGCCCGGGCCCTGTCGGAGCGCTACGCGGCGGGTGCGGCCCGCCTTTACGACGGCATCCAGCCGCTGCTGGAGGACCCGGCGGTGGAGGCGGTGGACATCTGCCTTCCGCACCACCTGCACGCGCCGGCCATCGTCGCCGCCGCGCGGGCCGGCAAGGCGATCCTGTGCGAGAAGCCGCTCTGCACCTCGCTGGCGGAGGCGGCGGCCATCCGGCAGGCGCTGGACGAATCGGGCGCTGACTTCGTCATGGCCCACAACCAACTGTTCCAGCCTGCCCTTCAGGAGGCCCTGCGCCTGCTCGGCGACGGCGCGCTGGGCCGGCTGCTCTACGTCCGCTCGATGGAGGTCGGCCAGCAGCGGGCGATTTCCAGCGGCGCGACCAACCCCGACCTCGCGCCTGGCGAGCACCCGATGGCGTGGCGATTCGACCCGGCGCGGATGGGCGGCGGCGAGGTGCTCGACACCGGCTGGCACGGCGCGTACCGGTTGCTGGCGCTGGCGAACGAGCGCCCGGTGTCGATCACGGCGACGCTCGGCCGCCTCTTCCACCACGGGTTGTCGGTCGAGGACACCGGCTCGCTGACGGTGCGGTTCGCCTCCGGGACGATCGGCGAGATGCTGACCACCTGGGCGTTCGGGCTGGCCGAGGAGCGGCAGTTCGAGGCGGCCGGCGAATTCGGCGCGCTGGCCGGTTCCCCCACCGAACTGGTCCACCAACTCCACCACATGCCGGCGGCGGCGCGGGCTGCCTGGGAGCCGGTGGATACCTTCTCGGACGAGATCGCCCACTTCATCGGCGTGGTGCGCAAGGGCGTCCCGGCGCGGGCCGGGTTCGCCGAGGGCGCGCGGGTGCTGCAACTGATCCAGGGCGCCTACCTCTCCGCGCGCGAAGGCCGGATCGCCTACCTGCCGGACGACCCGCTCGCCGCTCCCACGCTGGACGCGATTGATGTCGCCGAGGTGGCCCCGGCCTGAGCGCCTGTTTCGGGCTCCGCGCTGCGTCCCGTCATCGTCATCCCGAGCCTGCCGTCATCGTCGTCCCGAGCCTGCCGAGGGATCTCGTTCGCGAATCGACAACGTGAGGAGTCGCGCAGATCCGCGATCCCTCGACGGGCCCGCGATGACGGCGGGCGCGGACGCGATCCGCTGGCCGGGAAACGCACGGGCACGAACCGTGCGGAAAAATCGGCCGCACCGGCATCGGCTGGGAACGAACGCGGCGCGTGGGCGAGGACCGGGCGGCATCCCGGGACGATCCGCCCGCCGTGCGCGGCCCAAGCCGTGGCGGGCGCGGCGGCGGTTGGCGTCGCCGCGGCAACGGGTTCCGGGCTCCGGTCTCGCGGGAGGGTTGGTCGATGAAGACGCTGAACCAGTTCGAGACCTACCTCGTCCACGAATTCGTCGAGGACTACGAAGACGGCATCATGTCTCGGCGGGACATGGTGCGCCGCGTCGTCCACATCACCGGCGGCGTGGCCGCCGCGGCGACGATCCTGACCCGGCTCGGCGTCAAGCCCGCCGGCGCGCAATCGGCCACGCCCGCCGCGCAGGCCACCCCGACCGGGCCGCGCAGCAGCGTCAGCGTGCCGGAAGACGATCCCCGCGTCGGCGGGCAGGAGATCACCTACCCGGGGCCGGACGGGGCCGAGATTATGGCCTACATGGCCGTACCCGCCGGCGACGGCGCGACCCCGGCGGCGGGCGCCGCGCTGCCCGCCGTGATGATCTGCCACGAGAACCGCGGCCTCAACGACCACATCCGCGACGTCGCCCGCCGCTGGGCGGCGCAAGGGTACGTCGCCGTCGCGCCGGACCTGCTTTCGCGCGAGGGCGGCACCGCCTCCATCGCCGACCCGGCCGAGGTGCCCGCGCTGCTCACCGGCGGCGGCACCGAACCGCAGCGGCACGTGGACGACTTCAAGGCGCTGGCGGCCTGGCTGGCCGCCGATGGGCGCTCCGACCCGGACCGGCTGGGGATGACCGGCTTCTGCTTCGGCGGCGGCATCACCTGGCGCTGCGCCACCCAGATGCCCGAACTGAAGGCCGCCGCGCCCTACTACGGCCCGAGGCCGCCGCTGGACGCGGTGCCGAACATCACGGCGGCGGTGCTGGGCGTCTACTCCGACGACCCCAAGGACTTCGCCAACGAAGGCTTGCAGGAACTGATCGCCGCGCTGGAAGCGGCCGGCGTCACCTTCGAGATCAACATCTACCCGAACACCCAGCACGCCTTCCACAACGACACCAGCCCGCGCTGGAACGAGGAGGAATCCCTCAACGCCTGGAACGATACGGTCGCCTGGTTCGAGCAGTACGTGAAGAACGCGTAGCCGCGCCGGCCCCCCGTCATCCCGAACCTGTCGAGGGATGACGGGGGGAGCGGTCGCGAAAAGGGGCTTTCGGAGCAGCCTTCCGGCGCCGTCAGGTCGCCGCCGGGCGCACGCCGACGCGACCCGTGCCGCTGCCGCCGTCCACGGCGAGGGCGGCCCCGCTGACGTAGCCGGCCAGCGGCGAGGCCAGCAGCAGGATGGCGTTCGCCACGTCCTCCGGCTCGGCCGGGCGGCCGAGGGGCGCGGCGGCACGGGCTGCCGCCTTGTAGGCGGGGTCGAGGTGGCTCCCGCCCTCCTCCACATCGACGTAGCCGGGCAGCACCGCGTTGGCCCGGATGCCGTGTTCGCCCAGTTCGAGCGCCATCGCGCGGGTGAGCATCACGAGTCCGGCCTTCGAGGCGCAGTAGTGGGACCAGCCGCGGGCCGCGGTGGTGGCCGCCCCGGAACTCACCGTCACGATGCAGCCGCCCTGCCCCGCCGCGACCATCGTCCGGGCCGCCGCCTGGCAGGTGAGGAACGCGCCCTTCAGGTTGGTGTCGAGGACGCGGTCCCACTCCTCCGGGGACACGTCCAGGAACGGCGTGTTGGGGTAGAGGCCGGCGTTGGCGACCACCACGTCGGGAACGCCCTGCTCGGCGACCGCGCCGTCGAACATCCGCGTGACGGCCACCGCATCCCGCACGTCGGCGGGGTGCGCCGAGCAGCGGACCCCGCCGGCGGCCAGCCGGGCGCACGCGGCGTCGAGCCGGTCCGGGCGCCGGTCGTTGAGGGCCAGGCGCGCCCCGGCCCGGCCAAAGGCCTCGGCGATCGCCAGGCCGAGGCCCGTCGCGGCGCCGGTCACGAGGACCACCCGATCGTCGAACCGCACCCCATCCCCCATCATCGACCCCGGTTGCGTCGCCAGCAGCGTCCGCGCCGACCGCGATTGCTAGACCCCGGCCAGGACCAGGCCGGCGACGGCGATCGCCAGGCCGACCGCAACCATCACAACCGGCCGGCGCTTGAGCACGCTGCCGTCCATGGGCGGAAACGGGAGCATCGCATAGCCGATCGCCGCGAGCTGGGCCGCGACGACGAGTCGGAGGACGGGCGCCGGCCGTTCGAGGTAGACGAGGTAGGTGGCCACGGCCACGGCCAGGTTGGCGGCCGGTCCGGCAAGGTACACCCACCAGGCACGACCGGCATCGACGCCGAGGACCCGTTGCGCGACGAACGGACCGCTGCTCAGCCGCAACGGCAGCAGGAGGAGCGCCAACCCGACCCCCGGGCCCCACTGCGCCGGCGCCAGCCGGGCCCCGGCCACCCGCGCGGCCAGCGCGTGACCGAGTTCGTGGGCGGCGAGGGCGACGGCCGCGGCGAGGAGGGCCATGGCGACCGCGGCTGGCCCGATCGACGGGTTGGCTCGCCAGGCCGGCCAGGCCGTGACGAGGGCGAGGGCGGGGATCGTCACCAGCCACGGCTCCCACGCGAGCCACCACCGCCACCGCGGGCGCGGCAACCGTCGGCGCAACCCGGCCCGGAGGAACGTGCCGGCCCGGTTCAGCCGCGCCGGACCGTGCTCGGTCACGATGCTCGAGGACGTTCCGAGCAGCAACGCGTGGAGGGAGCCGCCGAGCGTGGCGGCAACGGTGACCCCGCCGAGCACGACCGCGCTCAGGCTGGAGGCCCGGCCGAACGACCATCCCTGGCCGACGCCGGCCCCGATGCCGGATTCGACGCGGTAGACCCGCTCGTCGGTTTTCAGGGCAAGGTCATCCCCGGCGAGCGCCCGGTTGGCCGAGATCGCGCGCTGCACCCACGCCTCGCCGGGCAGCACGCCGGCGACGCCTCGCCGCAGCTCCAGGATCCCGAGGTTCCACGCGGCCAGGTCGTAGTCCGGCGCGGTCGCGAGGGCAGCCGCGAAGGAGTGGCGGGCCGCCCGGTCGTCGCCCGCCCGCGCCTGGAGCACCCCCAGGTCGTTGTGCGCCGGGAAAAGCGTGGGATCGACGGCGACGGCGAGGGCGAGGGCGGCCCGGGCCGATCCGTCGTCGCCGAGGAGCCGCGCGGCCCACGCCTGGTCGAGGAGGACGACGGGGTCGAGCGGATCGACGGCGAGCGCGGCGGCGAAGTCGTCCGCCGCGGCCTCGCAGCGTTGCCGTCCGGGTCCGGTGCAGTCGGGCGCCGCGGTCTGGCCGGGCTGGGCCGAGGCGAGTCGCGCCACCCCCCGGTTTCCGTGCGCCCGTTTGGTCACGGTCCGCGCCAGCAGGATCGTCTCGGTGCTGCCTGACCAGGACGGGTCCCCGGATGCCGTCACCAGTGCGAGCGCGAGGTCGTACCATCCGATCGCGGCCACCGCGTCCCCGTCGTCCTGGGCGAGTTCCCCCAGTTTGGCGGCCGCCTGCGCCACGGTCTGGGGGTCGCTGGAGACGTCGGCGATGGCGAGGGTGTACAGATCGCGGGCGCGATCGCGGCGGTCCGCGGCCTCCGCGGCGGCGGCGGCGCGGAGGCGCAGCGTGGGGAGCGGGGTGGGGAGCGGCCCCGAGCCGGTGCGGGCACGGTTGCCGGCCGCGGTGTAGGCCGCGCCGAGGCCGGCTGCGCCCAATTCGGGGTTGCCCGCCAGATAGGCGGCCTCGCCGATGCACTGGAGCACCGCCGCGTGGTCGAACTGGGTCGCATCCGGTGCGGATCGGATCCGCTGGCACAGCCGGGCCGCGGCGTCGAACTGGCCAGCCTGCCGTAGCACCGTTTCGACCGTCCGCAGGGTCATCGCCGGATCCGCGTCCGGCGGCAGGGGCTTGCCGGCGGCCAGCAGCACGGGCGGGTCCGGTCGTTCCCCAGCCGTGCCCGCGCCGCCGGCGAGGATCGTGGCCGCCGTTGCCAGTTCGGCCGCGACATCCGGGGCGAATCCGGTCACCCGCCATGCGTCGAGGTACGGGGCGTTCGTGCGGGGGATCAGGTCGAGCGAGACGACGAACGCTCCCCCTTCCCAGGAGCGGCTGAGCCCCAGATGGTCGCGCTCACTCCCGACGGAATAGCCGAGGTAGCCCAGGTCGCCGGGCACGACGAAGCCCACCGTCGGGGAGGACGGGGCGGCGACGAAGCGAACGGCCGCCAGGCGCGGGTTCCACGACGCCTCGACCAGGCCGAGCGCTTCGGTGGCGGCCTCCCGCATCCCCGCAAAGTCGCCGGTGGCTTCGCGCAACCGGGCGAGCCCGAGCCGGAGGGCGACCGAATCGGGCGCGAGGTCGATGGCGCGCTGCTGGGCAACCAGGGCATCCGGCGTCTCCCCGATGACCGCGAGGGCCGCCGCGCGCCCGGCGTACAAGCCGGGTTCGGCCAGCGCCGCGATGGCCCGGTCGTAGTGCGCGATTGCCTGCCGCGCGAGGTCACGGCCGGAGAAGGGCGCCTCGGGCCGAACCGTCGCCGCCGCCAGGTAGGCGTCGCCCAGGGCGGCGTGGCCCAGGGCGGCGGTGGCCGGTTCGGCCAGCAGCGGGCGCAGGATCGCGACGGCGCGATCGACCCCATCCCGGGCGTCGATCCGGCGCGCCTGGAGGCTGCCGAGGAGGAGGCGGGCGGTCCGGTCGTCCGGATTGGCCGCGAGGGCCCGCTCGGCCACCGGTATCGCCGAGGGGACGCCGCCGGTGGGCGAGGGGATCACGCTGACGAAGAAGGCGAGGTTGAGGCGAACTGCCCGGGTCGGGGGAAAGGCGCGATCGACCGCCGCCAGCAGTTCGACGGCGTGGTGCTGGAGGATCGCCGGCGAGGCGAGTTCGGCCTCGTAGAGGGTGGTGAGCGGGGGGCCGTGCTCGTTGGTCGTGCCGAGCGCGAAGAGGGCGACGGCGAGGTTGCTGAGGCGGTCGGCGTTGCGGGGATCCCCCGTCACCGTCGCCATCGCGGCCATCGCCTCGTCGCTCGGCTCGCCGAGCACCGCCTGCTCCGGCACGACGTAACCGCCGCCGAACAGCAGGTAGTTGGCGTAGTCGAGGAGCGCGTCTCCCTCGGCGGGGTCCACGACGAGCCCTTGCCAGGCGTGGTCGAGCATCGCGGCAACGTCCGCCGGTTCCCGCAGCGACGCCGCGGCCCAGTCGGCGGCGGCGAGGCGCGAAGCTTCGTCCGGCAGGTCGGCGACGACGAGCGGCACGGGGTCGATCAGCCCGTTGAGCGTGGCCGTCGCATCCGGCCCCGGTTCGGGCAGCGGCGGCACGGAGGCCGCGGCGACCGCCACCGGGAGGACGGCAAACCGCGGCGCGGCGGCGGCAAGGGCGAACGGGGCGGCCACGACGAGCACGGCCGCCAGCGCGGCGAGCCAGGAGAGCACCGTCGTCGTTCCCCACGTTGGGCGGACCGCCGCGTGCGCGCGTGGACCGGTCGTCGATGTCATGCGGATCGTGCCTTGACGCCGCGGCGCCTATTCCTCGTAGGCGTAGCCAAGAGCCAAGGAGTCGAGGGTGCCGGCCGGGCTGATCGTTGCCCCGCCGGGTTCGTCCATCCAGGCGATCGGGTCGTCCAGATTCAGGCCGGCTGGCCCGCCGGACCGCGGCTCGTAGCCGGCGTCGGGGAACCGCTGCTGCCAGCGCGCCCAGAGCCGATCGACGTTGGCGTGGTGCAGCCAGAAGGCTGGGTCGTTCGGCGAGGTCGCCGACACCATGTCGCCGCCGACCCAGACGTGGACCCGGTTGTGCAGCCCCGGGGCGCCGCCGAACATCACCGGCGACCACCCTTCCAGGGCGTTGCGGAACCCGCTCGGGCTGGTCGTGTCGTAGGGCGCGACGTCGTAGACATCGCGCCCCATCGCCGCATCGACGTCGCCGGGGCGGGGCAGCGTCCTGATCCTCGCTTCGTACCGGCCAAGCGAGCGGATGATCCCGGGACGTTCCACCGTCAGCGGGTCTCCGGTGGCCGTTTGGATCGACGATGCCCAGTCGGCGAACGGGCCGTCCGGCACGCGGTCGCCGTCGCCGGGGTCGCCGTCGCCGCCGAGGTACTGCCTGGTCCACAGCGGCGCGGCCACCGGATCGGGCAGGAGCGCGTCCGCCGCCCAATCCCAGTACGGGACCGTGACGCCGGGAACGAAGGACTGGAGCGCCCGTTCGAACCGGCGCAGGTACCAGCGGTGCCACGGCCCGAAGGTCGGCGAGCGGTGGGCGAATCCCATCGCCAGGAGATGCTCCACGACGAATCGGTCGTAGGCGCCGCTCGCCTTCGCGCGATCCAGCGCATCGACGAACCGGCGCCATTCCCGGCGCGTGAGGTCGTAGACGTTGCGCCGGATGTCGGACCCCGGCTGCGCCGGGACCGTCGCCGACCAGCCGAAGCGGCCGGCGGCCATCGCGGACGGGGTGGACGGCTCGGGGGGCGCCGAGGGAACGTCGGCGGGCGCGCCGCCCGGCAAGGCCGGCGCGCTGCCGGGGAGCCCCGCCGCGTGATCGTGCGGCCGGGCGGGTACCGGTGTCGCGCCGCTTCCGGGGTCGAGGGCCCACAGCCGGCCCTCCGTCTCGACCAGCGCCCTGGCAAGGGCCTCCGGAGTCGGGAACGGCTGGAACGGCAGGTAGTGGGACAGGTAGATGTCCGGACCCGTCCGCGGGTCGAGTGCGGGCGTCGGCGGCGCCCCGCCGCCGGTCGGCTCGTCGTCGGGCGCCTCCGCGGCGGGGACGGCCCGGCTCGCCATGCCATGCCGCGTCTGGACGACGGCCGGCACATCGACCGGGATGCCGTCGATCTCGACGACGACCGCATCGCCTACGCGCCGGATCGCGACGTCGCGTTCCCGACCGCCGCGTTCCTGGGCGAGCGTCCCGCCGGGCGCCCATCCGGCGCCGAGGCGACCGGCCAGCGGCCCCGCGACTCCGGCGCCGGACCACCGCAGGAGGAACCGCCGCGACAACGGGAAGCCGGCCGCGCCCCGGCCGCCGGACGACGCGGCCGCCGGCGTCGTCCGGCGGCCGTCATCGATCCGCCGCTCGATCACCGGCACCGTCCTCGCTGATGGCCACCCGTGGCGCGACCGCATCCGATCGGCCGACCGCCCGTCCGCGTTCGCGCCGCTCACCGTTCCAGGTCCACCCAGGCGGCAACCGAGCCGTCCTGATCGGCCAGCAGCAGCCACCCGTCTGCGATGCCCAGGGCGGAGGTGACGGTGGCGCGTTGCGGCCGATACCAGGTCACCTCGCCGGTGTCCGCGTCGAGGGCGTAGATGCCGCGTCCGAGACCGGCAACGACCGCGACGACGTCCCCGGCCACCGCCGGTCCGTGCGCGACGCCGCCCTCCACCGCCGCGGCCCAGATGCGCTCCCCGGTGGCGGCGGAAAGGGCGTAGACCGTCCCCGCCGACGGCGGATCCGGGTTGCCGCCCATGCCGATGGCCGTGCCGACGAAGAGAACCCCGTCCTGGGCGACGGGTCCATCGACGGCCCAGACGCCGCCGTCGCCGGGTTCGGGCCGGAACGACCAGGCGACGTCGCCGGTCGTCGCGGCGAGGGCGACGAGCCCGCCCGTTCCCGTCGCGAGGACGAGATCGCCCGCAGCCCCGACGACGGACAGGGGTTCCCTGCTTTCCCAGCCGGACGCCCCGCTGGCCGCGTCGAAGGAGCGTACCTGCGGGGTGGGGTCAGCGGCGGCCGACCCGGTGACGAACACCGTGTCGCCGAGCACGACCGGGGAGCCGTGGGTCGCCATGCCAAGCGGTGCTTCCCAGGCGACGTTCCCGGTCGCGGCGTCGAGCGCGGCCAGGACGGCGCCGTCGCCGCCGAAGCGGTTCACGAACACCGTGCCCGCTCCCGCGACCGGTCGGCCGCTGCCTCGCGACGCCACTCCCTCGGCGGTCCAGACGGGCTCCCCGGTGGCGGCATCGAAGGCGTGCAGCGGGCCGGCCTGGTTGGCCACGTAGACGACCCCGTCGGCGACCGCCGGTCCGAGCGGGAACCCGTCGCCCGTCGGCGCGGACCACGCCACCGATCCCGTCGCCATCTCGACGGCCATCAGCGTGCCGCCCTGGCTGGCGACGTAGGCAACCCCGCCGGCCACGACGGGCCGCTCGCGGACGACGCCCGTCGTTTCGACGCGCCAGTCGGGGACGAAGTCGTGTTCGCCGATCTGGCGGGCCTCCGCGAGGGCGGGCATCCCGAGGAGGACGAGTGCCGCGACGACGAGCCGTTGTTTCCAGGGCACAGCAGTCTCCGTATCGTGGCCGCGTTGCGTCGCGGGCGTTTCGCCAGTGCTCGGGACGGGATGGCCGGCGACACCGTGGTGCGGAGCGCCGTGCTGCCCGATCGTGGACGGCCGTGTGCCGCCGACCCATGCCTCCTTTGCCCGGCGATCCTTCCGCTGGCGACGACCTCCGGGGCATCATCCGGTGCCGAACCATTTTCGACGGTCAGGTCTCCAGGCCGCGGCGCCGGTGTCCGGTTGACCACCCGCCCCGCCGGGACGGGCGCGGCTGCGCGGCGATGCGTCCCCGGCCGGACGCGGACCGCGCCGTGATGTCCGGTCGTTTCGCGGCGACGGGGGTGGCCAGGCCGCCGGGATTGGGTGCGACGTCGGTCATGCCGAGCGCCTGGAGCAGGAACGCGTACTGGAAGGCGGTTTCGCGCTGGGCGTCGTAAAAGCCCGACACGCCGAAGTGCCCGGCTCCCATCTCCGTCCGCAGGAGCAGCACGTTGTCGTCGGTCCTGGCGTCGCGCAGCCGCGCCACCCACTTCGCCGGCACCCAGTACGGCACCCGGTTGTCGTTCAGGCCGGCCGTCACGAGCATCGCCGGGTAGTCTTGCCGGGTCACGTTCTGGTAAGGCGAATACGAAAGCTGGTAGGCGAGGTCGGCCGGGTTGCCCGGATCGCCGAACTCGTCGCGGTTTGCCGGCCCGATCGTCGCCCGTTGGAGGAAGCCGACCATGTCGGCGATGGGGACTTCGGCGACGACCGCCTTGAACAGGTCCGGGCGCCCGGTGGCCACCGCCCCCATCAGCAGCCCGCCCGCGCTGGCGCCGCGGATGACCAGCCGGTCCGGCGCCGTGTATCCGGCGTCGATGAGGTGCTCGGCACAGGCGACGAAGTCCGAGAAGGTGGTGCGCTTGGCGAGCAGCCGGCCCTCTTCCCACCAGCGGCGGCCCAACTCCTGGCCGCCGCGGACGTGGGCGATGGCGAAGGTGACGCCGCGCTCGATCAGGGCCAGCCGCAGGATCGAGAACTCGGGGTCGGTGTTGATGCCGTAGGCGCCGTAGCCGTCGAGCCGCAACGGGCGCGGCCCCGCCGGCACGCCGTCCGGCGCATCCCTGAGGTAGACCAGCGAAATCGGCACCTCGGCGCCGTCGCCGGCAGTGGCGACGAGCCGCTCGGTGACGTAGCGGGCCGGGTCCTGGCCGCCCACCACCTCGTCCTGCTTCAGGAGCGCCCGTTCGCCGCTCGCCATATCGACGTCGTAGACGGTGAACGGGGTGACAGGCGACGAGTACCAGATCCGCAGCGTGTCGGTGTCGAACTCCCAGTTCTGGTCGCCGCCCGCCGTGTAGACCTCCTCGTCGAACGCGAGGGGGCGGAGGGTCCCGCCGGGAAGGTCCATCACCCAGATCTGGCTGAATCCCTTTTCGCGGCCGTAGAGGACGAGGTGGCCCTGGAACACGTCGAACCACCCGATCAGCGCGTCCTCCCGATGGGGAACCAGGTCGGTCCAGTGCTCGGGCGCCGGATCGCTGGCCGGGGCGGCGAGGACCCTGAAGTTCGGCGCATCCTCGTCGGTCAGGATGAGGAAGCGGTCGCCGTGGTGCTCCACGAAGCGGCGCACCCCGGGGGTCCGCGGGCTGACGACGGCCAGCGCCTCCAGGGGCTGGCCGTCGGGGACGTAGCGCACCTCGTTGGTGTCGAAGGACTCGCCGTAGAGGAAGAAGTGGGTCCGATCCTTGGACCACAGGGTGTACAGCCAGAACTCCGGGTCGTCCTCCCGGTAGAGTTGGGGGTCCGTTGCCGGGTCGCTGCCGAGCCGGTGGACCTGGAACGCGAACGGCCGGTGATCGACGTCCTGCTTGCAGTAGAGGATGCTCCGGCTGTCGTTGCCCCATTCGAAGGAGGTGCCGTTCGGGATCTGGCCCACCTCGCGGCCGGTTTCCATGTCCAGGATGTGGATCGTCCAGAATTCTTCGCCGGTCGGGTCGATCTCCCAGGCGAGGTAGCGGTTGTCGGGGCTCGGCAGCCAGAACCCGAGTTCGAGGTAGTCGCCGGCGATCGCGTTCACGTCGAGCAGGAGTTCCTCGGGCGCGTCGGGGCCGTGCCTGCGCACGATGAACGGGTAGTCCTTCCCCTCTTCGGTTCGGGTGGAGTAGAGGTAGCCGTTCCAGGGCACGGGAACGGTTTCGTCGGTCTGCCTGATCCGGCCGATGAGTTCCTGGTAGAGGGTCTCCTGCAGGTCGGTCGTCGGGTCCATGACCGTCGCGGTGTACCCGTTCTCGGCCTCGAGGTAGGCGATCACCTCGGGATCGTCCGGATTTTCGAGCCAGGCGTAGGGATCGACGTAGGGACCGTTGGCGAGGATGGAGACGCGCGGCTGCCGCGGCGCGTCCGGTGGCGTCGGCCGGTCCTGGGCCGTTGCCCGCCCGGCCGGGCCTCCCAGCAACGCCGGCAGCGTCAGTCCAAGCGCGGCCGCGCCGCGCAAGGCCTCGCGGCGCGTCAGGGCGCGCCCCGGCACGGCGCCAGCGGTTCGGCCGGAAACGGAGCCACGAGACATGGCGTGCTCCTGTGTTGTCGCCACCAAGGATATGGACGGAATAACCGGGACGGGTCGCGCCCGCGGCTCCGCTGCCGACAGGCGTGCGCTATCCCCGACGATCCATACCGCGATTCTAATGATCACCAGGTATCGACGCTAGTGGGGGCCGTTCCTGCGCTCGGGATCACCGCGCCGGAACGCACCGCCCGATCCGCGATCGGGCGGTGCGTGACCGCAGGCGACCGTGGCGTATTGTCGTGATTGGATAGATCGTGATCGCCTCATGTGCCACTTTTGAGAATTAGATGGCGATTTCCGCCGTTCGGGGAGCGAGTTTGAAGATCGGCCCCGTTTCGCCGGTTGTTGATCGTTTGTGCTGAAGGTACAGAACGGGCCGCCCGGTTTTGTCATCTTTGTCGAGGACTCGGCCCGTCGTTGAAGCGAGCCGCTTCGGCGCGACTCTGGATTGGATTCGCTCCCGGCACGCGTCGTCGATGCCGGCCGGCATGCCGGCCGGATCGCGACGGTGCGTCGATGCGGTGGACCGGCCGTGCGGCGCCGACGAACGGTGGCCGATTCGGAGCGGGTCCCGCCCTCGCCGAAGCGTTCGACGTGGCGACTCGCCACCGTCCCGCGGGATCGACGTGCTGCCCGGCTCCCGGCAATCCGCCACGCCGGTCGCCGGCGCGAACCGGTGGCGCCTGGCGGTAGGATGTCTCCCTCACCGATCGGACGGGCCCGGCGGAGGGGTGGCGTGGACGACCGTACATTCGACTACGTGATCGTCGGCGCGGGCTCGGCCGGCTGCGTGCTGGCGGCGCGGCTCAGCGAGGACCCCGGCACCACGGTGCTGCTGCTGGAGGCCGGGCCGGACTTCCGCGCCGACGCCTGCCCGCCCGAGATGCACAGCGCCAACCCGCTCGGCATCAACGACCCGCTCCGCTTCCCGGACCACTGCTGGCCGGACCTGGCGGCGCGGCGCACCGACCGGCAACCGCCCCGGCGTTACGACCGTGGGCGCGGCGCGGGCGGCTCCTCCTCCATCAACTACCAGGTCGCCTTCCGCGGCGTGCCGGACGACTACGACCGCTGGGCCACGGACGGCGCCGCCGGTTGGGCGTGGGGGGATGTCCTGCCGTATTTCCGCAAGATCGAGGACGACCGCGAATTCGGCGACGCGCCGCACCACGGACGCGGCGGGCCGGTCCCGGTCGAGCGCAAACCGGTCTCCGCGTGGGGCGCGGTCGATCTCGCGTTGCTGGAGGCGGCGCTCGATGCCGGCTACCCGTGGTCGCCCGACCACAACGCGCCCGGCCCCGGCGGCGTCGGCCCGTATGCCGCCAACCGGCGCGGCGACCGGCGCGTGTCCGCCGCCGACGCCTATCTCGAACCCGCCCGCGATCGGCCCAACCTGACCGTCATCGGGAACGCCCACGCGGACCGGGTGCTGTTCGACGGACGTCGCGCGGTAGGCCTGAGGGTCCACCTCGACGGCGGATGGCGCGAGGTGCACGGCCGGGAGATCATCCTCGCCGCCGGCAGCACCTTTTCGCCCGGCATCCTCGTGCGTTCGGGCATCGGGCCGGCCGCCGACCTCGCCGCGCTCGGCGTTCCCGTGCTGGCCGACCTGCCGGTGGGCACGGGGTTGTCCGACCATTCGGTGGTGGGCATCGACCTCCGGTTGCGACCGCACGCCCGCGCCCGCTCCGCGCACGACCGCTTCATCAGCGGGGTGCTGCGCTATTCCTCCAACCTCGGCGGTGCGGGCGAGAACGACATGCTGGTCGTCGGCCAGAACCTCGCCGGCGCCGACGAGGCGGGGCTGGCGCAGGGCCTGCTGGCGGTCATCACCTGGCAGAACTTCTCGCGCGGCGAACTGCGCGTCACCAGCCCCGACCCCTTCGCCATGCCCCGGATCGAGGAACGGATGCTCTCCGACGAGCGCGACCTCGCGCGGCTGCGGGACGGCGTGCGGCGCATCCTCGGGTTCGCCAACCACCGCGCCTTCGCCGCCATCACCGAGTCGATGGAGTTGCACGGCTGGTCCGGCGTCGGGCCGGACGCGGCGCTGCCCGACGACGCCATCGACGACTGGATGCGCGCCACCGTGACCGACACCTGGCACCTCGTCGGCACCTGCCGGATGGGCGCGCCGGGCGATTCGCGCACGGTCGTCGATCCCGCCTGCCGGGTGCTCGGCGTCGAAGGGCTGCGGGTGATCGACGGCTCGGTGGTGCCGGAGGTCCCGCGCGCCAACACCCATTTCACCTGCCTGATGGTCGCCGAGAAGATGGCAGGCGCCCTGAAGCAATCCGCCCCGGCGGCGGGGGAGCACCGGACGCGATGAAGATCACCCGGATCGAATTGTTCGCGCTGCGGGTCGAACTCGGCGGCGCGCGCTTTTTCTCCTCCCAAGCGCCCTTCACCCGGCGCAAGAGCCTGCTGGCGCGCATCGAGACCGACGAGGGGATCGTCGGCTGGGGCGAGGGCGGCCAGTACGGGCCGGCCGAACCGGTGGCCGCCTCCATCACCGGCCTGTTCGGTCCCTTCCTGCTCGGGCAGGACCCGCTCCAGCCGGAGGTGCTGTGGGAGCGGATGTACGCGATGTGCCGCGACTTCGGCCGCACCGGCACGATGATCGAGGCCCTCAGCGCGATCGACATCGCCCTCTGGGACATCTGCGGCAAGGCGCGCGGCGCACCGGTCTGGGCGCTGCTCGGCGGCGCGTTCCGCGACCGGGTGCGCGCCTACGCCACCGGCTTCTACTACGCCGGCGACGATCCCGCCCCATCGCTGGAAGGCCAGGTGCGCGCCGTCCGCGCCGAAGCCGAGCGGGACGTCGCCGACGGGTTCGGCGCGGTGAAGGTCAAGATCGGCCTGATGGCGCCAAAGGACGACCTCGCGCGGGTGGCCGCGGTGCGCGACACGCTCGGCCCGGACCGCCTGCTGATGGTAGACGCCAACCACGCCTACCGCGCCCACACGGCGACCCTGATGGCGAAGGGCATGGAGCCGCACGGCGTCTACTGGTTCGAGGAGCCGGTGCCGCCGGAGGACTTCGACGGCTACCTTCAAGTGAAGGCGGCGACCACGATCGCCATCGCCGGCGGCGAATGCGAACACACCCGCCA
Source organism: Chloroflexota bacterium (assembly GCA_023423795.1). GTDB lineage: Bacteria > Chloroflexota > Chloroflexia > Thermomicrobiales > UBA6265 > CADCWF01. Next base: position 17,471 of record JAFAEX010000085.1, read on the forward strand.
TGGTTTCGCGCGCTGGCTGGCCGGGCGCGCGTTCGACATCGCCCAGCCCGATCCCTGCTGCGCCGGCGGCATCTCCGAAGCGCGCAAGATCGCGATCATGGCCGACACCTTTGGCGTCCACTGCCTGCCGCACGTCTGGGGCAGCGGCATCGCCACTGCCGCCGGGCTGCACCTGCTGGCGACGCTGCCGCCGAATCCGCACACCGCCCACCCGCTCCCGCCCTACAATGAGCCGCTCCTGGAGTGGGACTCGACGCCCAACCCGCTGCGCACCGATTTGCTGACCGAGCCGTTCGCGCTGGACGAGGGCGCGATCCGCATCCCCTCCGGCCCCGGCCTCGGCGTCGCGATCGACGAGGACGTGCTGCGGCGCTACCAGGTCGCGCACTGGGTGGTGGAGTAAGGCCGGGGAGGTGACGTCGGTTGCCAGATTGGAGCGGCCATTCGCTATCCCGCCCGGGGGTGGTAGCGGCTCCCCATTTCTTGATTCGGGAACTGTTCGCGCCCGCTCGGGCTACGACGGTCGGGGCATTCGTACAACCGCCTTCATCGAGGCGTGCTATTGCCAGCATCATTTCCGCAACCTTTACCGTCCTCCGGGTGTCGCCGCCGGACGTGCGGCATAATCCGCGGCCGAAACGCAGGCCGGGCAGCGGATAGGCCGGGTCATGAACAGGGGGGATGGCAACGGTGATCGACGCGGATGCGGTGCGGCTGGTGCTGCCGATCGTGGCCGTGAGCGTCGGCTTCGGGCTGGGGCAACTCGACGCCTGGCGGCGCAACCGGCAGGGCGCGGCCGGGGCGAGGCTGCTGCTGCGGCTGGAGATCGACGACAACCTCGACGAGGTCCGCCGCTTCCGCCGCGAACTGGCCGAGCGCGACCCCGCCGACGTGCTGCCGCCGACCTGGACGCGCGAAGCGTGGGCCAGCCAACTGCCCCGGTTGCCGGCCGCCCTGCGCGTCGCCGAACTCGCCCGCGCCCGCTGCGTCTACGCCCGCCTCGACCAACTCGCCGAGCACCACAACCGGGCGCGGGCCGCCGGGGACGACGCCGCCCGCGCCCGCGAGGCGGCTGCCACCGCCGAGATCGCCGAGGACTTGCTGCGCGACGGCAACCCGCTCGACCCGCCGCGCACCGGGCAAGCGCGCCGCTGGGCGCTGGTCGGCCGCCTCCGCCGGCGGCGCGGCGGCGTGCCCCGCATTCCCGCCATCGGCGATGAACCCGTCTCCGAGCGGTCCACCGCCGCGCTCCCGGACGCAGCCACGGTCGGCGGCACGTGGGCGCGCGACCTGCCGACCGTGGCCGCCGTCGCGGCGATGGACGTGGTTGCTGGCGAGCCGGCCGGCTCCTGACCGTCGGCATCGGCCGTCGATCGCGGGAACGACCGCCATGCGCTGGGCCGGTGCCATTGCGCGGCGGGGACCGATCCCACCGGTGCGTAGCTCGCCGCGATGGCTCCTCCGGGTTGCTCCGGCGCCCACCCCCGATCTCGGCGGAACGGGGCGGCGAACGAACCCATGCGGCGTAGCGGTATCCCCCGATGGCGACCGCTGCCGGCTCGTGCCGAGCCGGGTTCGTGCCCGCCGGGAATACCCTTTGCTACACTCGCCAAACGAGCATCCGGGCGCGTCGGCGCGCCCGCATCGACGCGACCGGACGCGCCCGCCGGGGCCGCCGGGGAAGGGGCGCACGGGCATGGCGATCGCGCAATCCAAATCGGGTACCTGGAACGCGGCGGACCTTATCGCGAAGGACAAGGCGCACCTGCTGCACCCGGTCTCCAACCTGCACGCCGTCCACCGCGACGGCCCGCTGGTGATGACCCACGGCGAGGGCGTCTGGCTGTGGGACGTCGAAGGCAAGCGCTACCTCGACGGGTTCGCCGGGCTGTGGAACGTCAACGTCGGCCACGGCCGCCGCGAACTGGCCGAGGCCGCCTCGGCGCAGATCGAGGAGGTCGCCTTCGTTCCCAACTTCTTCGGGCTGGCCTCCCCCGCCTCGATCGAACTCGCCGCGAAGATGGCCGAGATCGTGCCGGGGTCGATCAACCACTTCCAGTTCACCTCGGGCGGCGCGGAGAGCAACGAGACGGCGCTCAAGATCGCCCGCTACTACTGGTGGTTGAAGGGCAAGCCGGAGAAGATCAAGATCCTTTCCCGCAAGATGGGCTACCACGGGATCGCGATGGGCGCGCTGGCCGCGACCGGCATCCCCGCCTACCACGAGGGCTTCGGCCCCGGCGTGCCCGGCTACGTCCACCTTTCCGCGCCCTACGCTTACCGCAACGGCGACGGCATGAGCGACGAGGAGTTCGTCGCCGCGCTGGTGCGCGAACTGGAAGAGACCATCGCGCGGGAGGGCGCCGACACCATCGCCGCGATGATCGGCGAGCCGGTGCAGGGCGCGGGCGGCGTCGTCGTGCCGCCGGCCGGCTACTGGGACGCGATCGCGCCGGTGCTGGAGAAGCACGGCATCCTGCTGATCTTCGACGAGGTGATCTGCGGGTTCGGCCGCACCGGCGAGATGTTCGGCATGGAGACCTACGGCCAGCAGCCGGACATCATCTCCTTCGCCAAGGGCATCACCTCCGGCTACATCCCGCTCGGCGGCGTGGGGGTTTCCGACGAGATCGCCGACGCGATGATCGGCGCGGACCGGATGTTCATGCACGGCTTCACCTATTCCGGCCACCCGGTCGCCTGCGCGGTGGCGCTGCCGAACATCCGAATCATCGAAGAGGAGAACCTCGCGGCGAACGCCGGCCAGCGGGGCGCGGAATTGCTGGCGAAGCTGCAGGAGTTGGGCGACCACCCGAACGTGGGCAACGTCCGCGGCAAGGGCCTGATGCTGATGGTCGAACTGGTCGCCGACAAGGCGAGCAAGGCCAAGTTCGACGCCGGCTTCAACCTCGGCGGCAAGCTGACGGCGGCCACCCGCGAGCGCGGCCTGATCGTGCGCGCCTCCAACGACGGCATCGCCATCGCGCCGCCGCTGATCCTCGACGACGAGGGCGTGGCCTTCATTTACGACGCGATTGCGGGAGCGATCGGGGACGTGCTGGGTTCGTAAGTCGGCAAGTCGGCGAGTCGGCAAGCATGGGGATGCGGGCGGACCGCCAGCGCCCAAAGGTACGTCGGCAAGCGATGCCGGGCGAATGTGCTCCGGACCGAGCGCCTGTCCACGGAACGCTGCCTTCCCGTTATGGACGACAGCCGGCGCCACTGGCGCCGGCTGTCGTCGCTCACACGGATTGGTGGCGCTGACGCGCGGCGGCGGTGATGCGACGCTGCCGTCCGGCGTGGTCGGGCCCGCGCCGCACGGACTGTTGCCCGCCCTGGCAGTGCTGGCGAGGTCGTCCGCCGCCGCCGGCCAAGCGGAAGCGGCCGGCAAACCGACGCGGTGCGGCCGAGTTCATGACGGCGATCAGCGGGAGGCGAGGATGCAGGCCATCGATCCGAAGGGTTCGTTCCTGAAGAACCTCGTGCTGTCCCTGCTCCTCCTCGGCGTGAGCAGCCTGTTGATCCCGATCGTGCTCAAGCAGATCGACGACCGCAAGGCGATCGACCAGCAGCGTCTCCAGGACGCACTCTCCCGGCAGGATTCGGTGCTCGATGCGCAGGCCGCGTTGATCGACACCATGGCCGCGGACTTCTGGCAGTACGAGCTGTACGCGTCCGACGTGGTCATCTCGCGCGACGAACGGTTTGGGCAGGCCGATTGGCACAATCGTGCCGTCGATGCCTACTACACGAACACCGGGCCGCTGCTGGGGAAGATGCGGGCCGAGATCAGCACCCTGTTACGGCTGGCCCCGCGATCGACGTATGACCGGTTCATGCGGTTGTACGAGGACGAGATCCTGCCGTTGGATGCCTGCCTGCTGGAGTTGATGAAGGGCGACCAGGCCGCGACGAGCGGCACGCCGCAGCCGACGCAGTGCGGAGCGAGCGAAGGGAAACACGCAGGAGCCTCGTGGGACACGTTGGCGGCGTCCATCGTGGCCGACGATCTGGGCAAGAGCATCGACCAGGTGTTCGCGGATCTGGCCCAGACGTTCCGCCTCCAGGCTGACCCGGAGTAGGGCACGCGAGGGGCTCGTTCCGCGGCTCCCGGGTTTCGCGCGGCAGTAGGGCGCCGGGCGTGCCCGGGCCATACGGAATACGGCTGTTCGCTGTCGTGTCGCCCGCTCGCGATGCCGTGCGTTCGTATGGGAGGGACCCGTGCCCTCCCGTGCCCGCAGCCGCGTACGGACGAGGGAGGGCACGGGTCCCTCCCATACGAACGACGAACGGATTCCCGCACCGGTCAGCCTACCGCCGCGACCCCGGGTCCAGGGCTTCCCGCAGGCCGTCGCCGGCGAGGTTGAAGCCGAGCACCGTCAGCGTGATCGCCAGGCCGGGGAAGATGCCGGCCCACGGTGCGGCGGTGATCGAGCGTTGGGCGTCGGCCAGCATCCGGCCCCATTCCGGCGTCGGCGGTTGCGCGCCGACGCCGAGGAAGCCGAGCGCCGCCACCAGCAGGATCGCGCTGCCGACCCCGACGGTGGTCTGCACGATCAGCGGCCCGGCGATGTTGGGCGCGATGTGCCGCGCGAGGATGCGGGCGTCGCTGGCGCCGAGGGCGCGGGCGGCGTCGATCATCTCCCGCCGCTTCACCGCGAGGGTCGAGGCGCGGGCGAGGCGGGCGTATCCGGGCAAGCCGACCATCGCCGCCGCGACCATCGCCGCCGGCAACCCGGTTCCGACCCGTGCCGCGACCGCGATGGCCAGCAGGATCGCCGGCAGCGCCAGCAGCACGTCCACCAGCGCCATGACGATCGTGCCGGTGCGCCCCTCGACGTAACCGGCGACCGCGCCCGCCGTCGCGCCCGCGGCCAGCCCGAGCGCGACCGAGACCAGCCCGGCCGTCAGCGAGACCGGCGCGCCGCTGACCACGCGGGCGAAGACGTCGCGCCCCAGTTCGTCGGTGCCGAACCAGTGCGCCCCGCTGGGTGGCCGAAGCCGGTTCGGCACGTCCTGCGCCAGCGGGTCGCCGGCCAGCGGCGGCCCGACCACCGCCAGGATCGCCAGCAGCAGCAGGATGACGACGCCGACGACCGCCCCGGGGTCGGAGAGGAAGCGCCCGAGCGCCGAGCGCCGCCAGGTTGGCCGGCGCGGGTCCGCCAGCGTCGCGCCGGCCCGGACTTCGGGCGTCCTCGTGCCCGCCGGTGCGCTCATGTGTAGCGAATCCGCGGGTCGAGCACGGCGTAGAACAGGTCCACCAGCAGGTTCAGCCCGACGAAGACCGCCGCCAGCAGCAGGACGACCCCTTGCACGACCTGGTAATCCCGCGCCGCGATGGCCTGCACGGTCAGTTGTCCCAGCCCCGGCCACGAGAAGATCGTTTCGGTGACGACCGCGCCGCCGAGCAGCCCGCCGAACTCCAGCCCGACGGCCGTCACCACCGGCAGCAGCGCGTTGCGCCCGGCGTGCCGCCGGATGGCGATGTTCTCGCGGAGGCCCTTGGCGCGCGCCGTCCGCACGTAGTCCTGCCCCATCGCCTCCAGCAGCGAGGCCCGCGTCATCCGCGCCACGATGGCCGCCGGCCACGCGGCCAGCGTGAGGGCCGGCAGGATGATGTGCAGCGCGGCGTCCTTCGCCACCCGCCAGTCGCCGCCGAACAGCGATGACAGCAGCAGGAACGGCGTCGAGGGGTCGGCCCCGAGGCGGGGATCGACCCGGCCCGAGATCGGCAGCCAGCGCAGCCACAACCCGAAGACGATGATCAGGATCATGCCCAGCCAGAAGGTCGGGATCGAGACCCCGAACAGCACCCCGACGGTGCTGGCGTAATCGAACGGTCCGCCCCGGCGCACGGCGGCCAGCGCGCCGACGATGATCCCGACGACGACGGCGATGATCATCGCCACGACCGCCAGTTCGACCGTCGCCGGGAACCGCGCCGCGATCTCGGTCGTCACCGGCGCGCGCGACCGATAGGACACCCCGAGGTCGCCGCGCAGCGCGTTCCCGAGGAAATCGAGGTACTGCACCGGCAGCGGCCGATCCAGTCCCAACTCGGCGCGCAGCGCGGCCACGGACGCCGCGTCGGCCCGTGACCCGAGGATGGAGGTGGCGGGATCGCCGCCCGCCGAATGCAGCATCAGGAAGACGACCAGCGACGCGCCGATGAGCGTCGGCACGGAAATCGCCAGCCGCCGCAGCACGTACCCGCCCACCGCGCGATCCGCCCTCCCGATCCCCTGCGCCGCCGCACCCGGCGCCCGCGCGCCATCCCGGCCGGCATCGCACGCCCCGTTCCCGCCGGGCGTGTGCATCGTAGCCCGTTCATCGTCATCCCGAGCCCGTCGAGGGATCTTGTCGTGCCCCCCGATGCGGAAGAAGGACGAGATCCTTCGACGGGCTCGGGATGACGGATGGGGTGACGCCAACAGGGTTATCAAGCAGGACCTCATTGCATCCGTCTACGCCCACCGGGGGTTGATGGCGGTTGCCGAAATAGGCCGGGCATCGGCGGGGCGGGCGCGATGATGGCGGTTGCGAAACTGATGCGGCCACCGGCGACGCCCGCCCGGGGCTGAAGGCCCGGGCTACGGGAACGAAACCCCTCCGGGGTTGAGACCGACGGACGCCGGCCCGACCCCGTTCCCAGTCCCGGAGGGACTTCGTTGGCGTCGCCCGGATCCTTCAGCCCCGGGCGTCTCCCTCGATCGGATCCCATCGAGCAGCCGCCAACTCCTCCAGGCGTCTCCGGGAGCGCCGTTCCGGCAAATGCGGAACCCCGCGACGACCGCCGGCGTTGATCGGGCAGCGGCGGTGCGGCATCCGGCCCAACCGAAACCGCCGTCCGGCCCTTGCGCGGCCGGGGAGCGTGCCGTAGGTTTGGCCGGATCGCTTCCCCGCCGCGCCCGACCCCGCGATCGTTCGCCGAGGTCCGCCCATCGTGCCCGAACCGACACCAGAAAACGTGCCGGACCCGATCGTCGCCGGCCTGCTTGGCCCGGTTCGCCTCGCCGTCGGCGCGCGCCCGATCCCGGACGACGCCTGGCCCCGGCGCGCGGCCCGCGAGATCTTCCTGCTCCTGCTCGCCACCCCCGGCCACCGGCTGCCGCGCGACCGCGTGCTCGACCTGTTCTGGCCCGACGCCGATCCGGCCGCCGCCCGCAACGCCCTCTACAAGGCGCTCCACGCCCTGCGCCGCGTGCTCGAACCGGAGTTGGCCGCCGGCGGCGAATCGGCCTACGTCCGCATGGCCGGCGATGTGCTCTGGCTGGCGGCCGAGCCGCGCCCGGTCGTCGATGCCGACGCCTTCGCCGAATCCCTCGCCGCTGCCCGCGCGGCCGATCCCGCCGCCCGGCGTTCGTTGCTGCGCGACGCGCTCGAACGCTACCGGGGCGACCTGCTGGCCGACGAGCCGGGCGCGGAATGGGCATCGGCACGCCGAGAGGCGCTGCGGCGCGAACGGCGGCGGGCGGCGCTGGACCTCGCGGATCTCGACCTCGCCGCCGACGATCCCGAAGCCGCGCTGCCGCCGCTGGAGGCGCTGCTGGCCGCCGACGGCTCCGACGAGGACGCGCTGCGCGCGCTGATGCGGGCGCTGGCCGCGCTCGGCCGCCGCGACGAGGCGCTGCGCCGTTACG
>JAFAEX010000101.1 GCA_023423795.1 Chloroflexota bacterium
CGTTCGCCCCGGGTTGAAACCCCGGGCGAACGACGGCGACGGCTCATCGGAACGGCGAACCTCGTCGGTGCCGCGCTCGTTCCCCGCGCACGGTCGCCACCAAACGTCTCCCGTGTTCAGTCGCCACGCACCGGCGCCCTTCATCACCCGCTTCGCTGCCACGAATCCGTTTCTGCCCGCGTTGCCCGATTGGAGCACCCACCATGCGCCAGATTTCCGCTCCCGACCTCGACGCCATCGCCCTCGGCGCCGCCGTGCTCGGCACAGGCGGCGGCGGCGACCCCTACATTGGCAAACTGATGGCGCAGGGCGCGCTGAAGCGGTTCGGCCCGGCGACGATGATCGACCCGGCCGAACTCGACGACGACGACATCGTGCTGCCGACCGCGATGATGGGCGCGCCGACGGTGATGCTCGAAAAGATCCCGCGTGGCGACGAACTGGTCGGCGCGTTCAAGGCGTTGGAGGCCTACCTCGGCAGGCCGGTGCGGGCGACGATGTCGGCCGAGGCGGGCGGCCTCAACTCGATGATGCCCTTCGCCGTCGCCGCCGAACTCGGCATCCCGCTGGTGGACGGCGACATGATGGGCCGCGCCTTCCCCGAGTTGCAGATGTGCACGCCGACGCTCTACGGTGTGACGTCCACCCCGATGGCGATTGCCGACGAAAAGGGCAACCACGCCGTCATCAACACGGTCGGCAACAAGTGGACCGAGACGTTCGCCCGTTCGCTGACGGTGGACATGGGCTGCTCGGCGATGATCGCCCTCTACCCGATGACCGGCAAGCAGGTGAAGGACACCTGCGTGCTCGGCACCATCTCGGTGCTGGAGCGCATCGGGCAGACGATCACCGCCGCCCAGCGCGAGCACCGCGACCCGATCGAGGCGGTGCGCGCCGCCACCGACGGGTTCGTCATCTGGCGCGGCAAGGTCGCCGACATCGCCCGCCGCACCGAAACCGGATTCGCCCGCGGCGAGGCGGCCATCGCCGGCATCGGCGCGTTCGAGGGACAGACCCTGCGCGTGTCGTTCCAGAACGAATTCCTCGTCGCCCAAACCGACGACCGCGTGCTGGCCACCACGCCCGACCTGATCACGATGCTGGACGCCGAGACCGGCGAGCCGATCACCACCGAATCGCTGCGCTACGGCTTCCGGGTCGCCGTGCTGGCAATGCCCGGCGACCACCGCTGGCGCTCCCGGGAAGGGCTGGAGGTCGTCGGCCCCGGCTACTTCGGCTACGACATCCCGTTCGTCCCGGTCGAGGAGCGGATGGCGACGTCGTAGCGATCGCTGCCCGGTCGCAGACGAACGATTTCCTGGACGAGATGCGGACGCTTCACCGGAACCGGAGCAGCGTGACGGAGCGTCCGCATCTCGTCGGTCAAACGTCGCGGAAACCAGTGATCTGGAACCGAGGCGACGTCACCTGCTGACGGGGGACGCGACGGGCGTGGCTGCCGTCGCGTTTCCGGGGCAGATCGCCGGAAGGGTGAAGCGTTGCCCCACCTGCCGCATCCCGGCTTCGTACTGGGCGACGCCCGGCGCGTCCGGCGAGGTGCCGGAAAGCAGTTCCGCGCTGCACGCGCCTTCGTCGCAGCGTCCGCCGAAGGTGCGGAACGGCCCGGTCTCGATGACGGCGCAGCGGCAGGTCGCCAGCGCGGGGTCGCGCGGGTCCATCTCGCATGGATAATCGAGGCAATTGACCCACGCCGCGTCGGCCGGGCAGGACAGGATGCCGAACTCGCTGTTGACGTTGGCGGCGGAGAAGGTGGACCAGAGGGACGTTCCGTCCTGCGCCCGTTCGTCGCAGGTCTTGAACCCCATCGAATAACCGGTCAGGACCACGCACGGGCACTCGCCGACGCTCGGGTCGTCCGCGGCACGCTCGCAGACGGCGGTGTTGCACGGCGCGTAGGTCTGGTCGCAGAACCACGTGCCGTCGATGTTGATGGCGGCAGGGGGACCTTCCGCGGCCGGCGTGGCCTGGCGCGCGAGCGCCGCCGTGCCGCGCTGTTCGGCCGCGGCGGCAGCGGTTATTGCTCCCAGGGCCAATCCTCCCGCCTTGAGCGCCGAACGCCGCGGCGTTCGGGGCCGCGCCAGGAGTTTGGCCAGCGAATCGAAGCGTCGTGGGTCCATGGGCTTCTCCGTTCGCGCGCGGCGTCGCGTTCGACCGTCCGTAGCCTATCGCGGAAATTGACGGGACCAGTCACGGTGAACCCGGACGGCTGCTTTCCCTCCGGTCCAGTGCCGGTGAGCACTCCGCCCGGGCCTCGCCGGGTATCCGGCTGATTGCATCTCCAGCGTCCGCGAGGCGCGGCAACCATGCCGCCGAGGTTGTTCGCGCGCCGAATCGCCAAGCGACGGTGCGGACGCTGCGCTTTCGCTCGCAATCTCTTGCGCGAACCACCAAGCAGAGCCGCCCTGCTCGGCGGCATGATTGAGCGAAGAGGCACCATGCCAGCCACCCGCTCCTCCTGCTAGGCTGGCGCGCCGCGTGTGGGCGACGACGCCGTAGGGACGGAGGGTGAACCGCGAATGCATGGGGCGACGGACGAAACGGAAGGGTTGGCCCGCCGGGTTTTCGATCTCGTGCTGGCACGGTTGCGGCACGGCCCGCCCCTCGGCGGCGCGGCGAGTCCGGACGACCTGACCACCCAGGTTGGCCGCTCGGTCACGCCCGAAGGCATCGGTGGCGACGAAGCGTTGCGGCGCTGGGTCGACGCGCTCGCGCCCGCAACCGTCGCTGCCGACCACCGTCGTTACCTCGCCTTCATCCCGCACGCGCCGACCGACGCATCGGTGATCTTCGACATGCTCGTCGGCGCGTCCGGCATCTACGCCGGGAGTTGGCTGGAAGCGTCCGGCGTGGTCCATGCCGAAAACGAGGCGCTGGCGTGGTTGGCCGGGCTGGCGGGATTTCCCCCGGAGGCCGGCGGCACGTTCGTGCAGGGCGGTACGCTCGGCAACCTGTCGGCGCTGCACGCCGCACGGCATGCGGGCCTCCAGCGCCGGAACGGGGTTCGCCCGTCGCGTTGGCGGGTCGCCGCTTCGGCCGAAGCCCACTCCTCGGTGGCGCAGGCGACCCGGGTGCTGGACGTGGAGTCGATCGACGTGCCGGTCGATGCGCACAACCGGATGACCGGCGACAACCTGCGCGCGGCGCTCTCCGCGACCGATGGCGACGGCTTGTTCGCGGTGGTCGCCTCCGCCGGCGCGACCAACCTTGGGGTCATCGACGACCTCGCCGGCATCGCCGAGGTGTGCCGCGAGTACGGGATCTGGCTGCACGTCGATGGCGCCTACGGGCTGGCGGCGCTGGCCGCTCCGAGCAAGCGGGCGGCGTTCGCCGGCATCGAGCGGGCCGACAGTTTCATCGTCGATCCCCACAAATGGCTGTTCGGGCCGTACGACAGTTGCGCCCTCGTCTACCGCGATCCGGCGCTGGCGCGGGCGGCGCACGGGCAATCCGCCGCCTACCTCGACTCGATCAACGCCCGCAACGAGTGGAACCCCGCCGACTACGCGGTCCACCTGAGCCGGCGCGCGCGAGGGCTGCCATTCTGGTTCTCGCTTGCCGTCCACGGCACGGACGCTTACGCCGAGGCGATCGAATCGACCCTCGCCGTCGCCCGGGAGGCCGCGGACGCGATCCGCGCCCGCCCCGACCTCGACCTGGTGCAGGAACCGGACCTGACCGCGCTCGTCTTCCGCCGGCGCGGCTGGTCGGCGACGGAGTACGACGACTGGGCGGCGCGGCTGCTTGCGTCCGGGACCGCGTTCGTGATGCCGACCAGCGTGCGCGGCGAACCGGCGGCCCGGATCGTCGTCCTCAACCCGCGGACGACGGTGGCGGATATCGAGATGGTGCTGGATGCGATGGGGTGATGGGCGGAGTCGCGGGACGGAGGAGACCCGCGGCTGAAGCCCCGGGCTGAAATCACAAAGCCCCTTCGGGTCTCGGCTTTGTTGGGTGTCGGCTGCTGAGGGGAGAATGGTCATCGGATCAGGTTTGAACCGCCGGTGTCGAGTCGCTCGAGCGCGGTGTACAGGTCGTTGGCGGCGGGGCGGCGGTGTTGGTCCTGGACGTATGCAATGACGTCGGGAAGGGCGCGTTCGCCGCAGGAGAGGACGCCATACTCAGCCTGCCAGGCGAAATCGGGGTTATCCGTCCTCTCGGAACCGTGGTTGATGGCATGCGCAGCTGACCCCTTCCAGTGGCCGACGACCGTCGAAATCGCGATTGCCGGTGGGATGGACGCTGCGACGTGGACGTGGTCCGGCATCGTCCCGACGGCATGTACGATCACCCCGATATCTCGGCATGCCATGCTGACTACTCGTCTCACCACCTCTTGCCGCCGCTCGTCGAGCGACAGCTCGCGTCCTTTTGTCGCCCAGACCACGTGAGAGAACAGCCGCCAGAAGGGCATTGCCTCGTTCGTCCTTCCATTAGCCCTGCGAACTGGCACCAAGCGGACGCCGCCATAGCCCCGGAGGGGCTTTGTGATTTCAGCCCCGGGCGTCATCGGTGCGTCACCGGGCCAACTCATAAACCCGCGCCCGCGCCTCACCCCGCCCGCGCCGCCTCGTCCTCCCACCCCGGCAATCCCATCCCGATCGGGTTGAATACCGGCACGCCAGCCCGCAACGTCAGCAGGCACCGCAGCCGCTCGCTTCCGCGCAGGACGGTCCGGCCGCAATCGACGAACGAGAAATCCCCCTCATCGCGTGCGAAAACGGCCACATCGGCTTCCGCGCCTGGCGTCAGCGTGCCCAGCGCAGGGCGGCGGATCAGCCGCGCCGGTTCCACCGTGGAGCGGGCAACGACCTCAGGCAACGGCATCCCGGCGTTGAGGATCTTGTTCATCGTCATCAACTGGTCGAAGACGAATCCGTTCACGTTGCGCGTGTGGAGGTCCGTGCTGATCGTGTCCGGCGGGAAGCCCTGCCGGATCGAGGGGACGGCGTGGCGGAACCAGAAACTGGCCGCGCCGTGCCCGAGGTCGAACAGGACGCCTCGCTCGCGCGCCCGCCAGAGGTGGTCGCCGACGCGCCCCTCGGCATCCAGCACCGGGAACTGCTGGGCGAAGACGTGGGTGTGGATGTCGCCCGGCCGCAATTTCTCCAGGACCAGGTGCTCGTAGGGCCGCTCCGGCAGCCACGGGACGACGTCGGCCATCATCGGCAGCCCGCACAAGTCGCCGGCTTCGATCGCGGCATCGACCGCCGCCCAGGCCGGGTGCGCCTCGTCGAACGGCGCGTAGGTCCAGTAGTGCGCGGTCTTGATGCCGACGACGACGTCCGGATGCTTCGCCGCCATGCCCGCCGCGAGGTTCGGCTGCATCTCGTTGACGTCGTGTTCCCAGTCGCCGCCCATGCCGGAGTTCACGATGTTGACGAAGGAGAGCACCCGGATTCGCGCCCGGTCGATAACCCGGGTCCGAAAATCGTCGAAGTCGCGGGCGCCGCAGGTGCCGGCGTCCACGACGGTCGTGACCCCGGCCGCGAACGTCTGGACGTGCGGGTCGAGCGACAGGTCCGAGCGGTGATGGCTGGTCGCGCAGTGGACGTGCATGTCGATCAGCCCCGGCGTCACGATCGCGCCGGAGACGTCGAGCACCGTTTCGCCGGACGACGGCGGCAGGTCCGGCCCGACGGCGACGATGCTGCCGCCCGAAAGCCGGACGTCGGCCGGGCCGTCGATGCCGTTCGCCGGGTCGATCACCCGCCCGCCGGTCAGCAGCAGGTTCGGGGCATCGGTTCCGTTCACGCTTCGCCTCCGATCCTGATCTGCAACGCCCGCTGGAGCAGCGCGACGCCGTAGAACTCGTAGGATGCCGCCTTGTCCGGCACGTCCACGACGTGGACGGTGAACCGGCAGGGAACGCCGTTGTCCGGCAGGTGTTCGGCGAAGTAGCCGGCGTAGGCCTCGGCGTAGGCGGTCCGCAGCCGCTCCTGTTCGGCGAGGTAGCCGGCCGGATCGAGGTGCGGGTTCGGTCCCTTCGGTTGGCAGCCGAAGGCGTGGATTTCGAGGAAATCGACGCTCCGCAGTGAATCGCAGATGCCGGCGTCGCGCAGCCACTTTTCCCAGCACTGGAAGACCAGGGGAATTTCGCGGTGCGGGTCCATCGTCACCAGTTCGTCCAGCCCGAGCACGTTCTTCGCCGAATAGCCGCCGGTGAGGCCGGCGAAGTGGATCTTGAGATCGCCGTCCGGCTGCTCCTCGGTGACGAGGGCCGAGAGGACGGGGCGCTCGCCCTCGGCGTAGTAGGTCAGTTTGCCGCGCTTTTTGACGGTGAAGGCCATCGAGGTCGGTTCCTTTCGCGACGTTCGCGTGGTCGATCCGTAGGGTCGCGCCGGGAAAGCCCGAGGATATTGCCGCCGGCCTCGGCCTGGGGAGCCCGGGGCTAAAGCCACCGGGCTAAGGGGACAAAGGACCCTAGAGGGCCCTGCGGCGGGTGACCGGCGATGCGCGCCTTGCCATCGAATCGCCCAGGGCGAACCCCGTCGCATCCGGCTCATGGCGATTGCGAATTCGATTCGCAATCCGCACCAGCGGCGGGAGCGATGATGGCGGTTGCCAAAATGGGGCGGCCACCGACCGTGCTCAGCCCCGGAGGAGCTTTGTTTTCGAAGCCCGGGGTTTCAACCCCGGGCGGGCGCGGCCGGTGGCCGGATCAATTTGGCAACCGCCATCATCGCGCCTGTACCACCGGCGACGGCCCTGCTCCGCTGTTGGGGGCGCGATGCATCGCGCCCGCTCCTCCGATGCCCGGACGACGTTGGTAACCGCCATGCGCCGGCTATGTCTCCTCAGCCCGGTCGCTCGAGCCCCGGGTCGCGCCGACGTGACCCTACAGCGCCGCCGGATCACCCCTGCGGCGCCCCAGCCAGCAATTCCCGCAGGCGCGCCAGCACCACCGCTTCCTCGCCCGGCTGGATCGTCTGCGGGTTGAGCGCGATGGCATCGTCGGCGTCGGTCGGGATGCCGACCGCGATGCGCGGCTCACCCTCCCACAGCGCGTCGATCAGGCCCTGCCGCGTCCAGCCGGATTCGGGAAGGACGTGGACGATCGCGCGGGGGTAGGGCTGACCCGCCTCGCTGGGGTAGCCGCGTTCGACCGCGATGCCGGGCAGGTCGCGCAGTCCGTCGATCCAGCCCTGCGCCATCGCCTCGTAGCCGGCGATGACGGCCGGTTCGTCGTCGGCCGCGGCCATCGCCAGCTCGACCGCGGCGACGATCCCGGCCAGTTCTTCCTTGCCGACCTTCATCGGGCGACCTATCGAGTAGTTCGGGCTGCCGTGCCAGCGGCACCCCTCGATGATCTCCCGCTTGCCGAGCACCAGCCCGGTCGGCTGCGGCCCGCGCAGCCCCTTGCCGCCGCTGAAGACCGCCGCGTCTGCCCCGATCTCGCGGGTGAACCGCCAGAGGTTGGAGATGTACGGCACCTGCGCCGCGGCATCGACGATGAGGGGCACGCCGGCCGCCTTCGCTGCCGCCGCGACCTCCTCGACCGGCGCCGCGCCGGTGGCGAAGTGCGCCCCGGCGAACCACAGCACGGCGGCGGTGTTCGGCCCGATCGACGCCGCCACGTCGGCGGCGGACGGCCCGACCTCGACCAGCCGCGCCCCGGTCTGGCGGGCGGCGAAGTCGTACCCGTTGCGCTGCCCGGCGTGCACGATGACCTCCTTGCGGGAGACGTCGTCGAGGTAGGGCAGTTTCGCGGTCAGGTCCGGGTCGGTCCCGGCGATGCAGGCCGCGATGCACAGGGCGATGCCGCCCGCCGCGCCGGAGGAGACGTAGCACGCCTCGTTGCCGGTCAGTTCGGCGATGCGCTCTCCCGCCGTGCGCTGCATTTCCCGGATGTCGGTGAACGCGCCCGCCGCCTCGGCCATCGCCGCGACTACTTCCGGCGGCATCAGCGAGCCGCCGAGCGCGGTGAGGGTGGCCGACGCGTTGATGACTGGACGCAGCCCGAGGCGCGAATAGGCCGTTTCGCCGGGGGCGGAAACCGTTGCGGTCATGGGTGTCGATGCTCCATTTCTTGAGTGCCGAGTGCCGAGTGCCGAGTGCCGAGTGGCGAATGTCGAGTGCTGTGCACTTGGTGCTACGTGTTCCGTGCCATGTGCAACGACGGGTGCCGGGTACGGGTCGCCGGATCGTCATCCCGAGCCTGTCGAGGGATCTCGTTTTTCCCAGGTTGGCGCGAATGACCAGATCCCTCGACAGGCTCGGGATGACGGTGGACGCGGTGTGCCCCAGCCGCCGCGGTAACTCCTCGTCAGCGCCCTTCAGGGTGCTTTCCGTTCTCAGCCCGGTCCTTCAGGGCCGGGTCCACCGCGTCACCGCTCGATGATCACCGTCGCGTGCCCGCCGTCCACCAGCAGCGTCTGGCCGGTCGTCCAGCCCGATTCCGGCAGGCAGAAGAAGCGGACCGCCGCGGCGATGTCCTCGGCCCGCCCGACGCGGCCCTGCGGGATGCGCGCCGCCGTTTCCGGCCAGCCGGCGGGGTCGGTTGCCGCGCCGGGCCGCTCCGGCACCGCGCCCGGGGCGACGCAGTTGACCGAGATGCCGTAGGGGCCGAGTTCGTAGGCCATGTTGCGGGTCATCGCTTCCACCGCTGCCTTCGCCGCGTCGTAGACGAGGCCGTCGCGGTGGCAGTAGTTGGCGCCGATGGTGGAGATGTTGACGATCCGGCCGCGGATGCCGCCGTCGATCATCGCCTTCGCCGCGTGCTGGGCGAGGATGAAGGGCGCACGCTGGTTGACGTTGACCTGGTAGTCCCAGTCCGCGTCGCTCACCTCCCAGAAGTTGCCGCGGATGGACATCCCGGCGTTGTTGACGAGGATGTGCAGGGGCCCGCGCGCCAGCGCCTCCCGTCCCAGCCGGTGCGCCTCCGCCGGGTCCGACAGGTCGGCGGCGATGCCGTCCGCCGCGATCCCGAGGGCGCGCAACTCCCCGGCCGCGGCGCCCACGTCCGCCGGGTCGCGGCCGGAGACCAGCAGCGCCGCGCCGTCGCGCCCGAGCCATTCGGCGATGGTGCGGCCCAGCCCGCGGGTGCCGCCGGTGACGAGCGCGGTCATTCCCGCGAGGGGGAGGGTGCGCTCGCTCACGCCCGGTTCTCCGCGAAGGCCGCCGTCTGGTCGAGGAACTCCTTGAGGTCGTCGGGCAGCCGGTCGTGTCCGACGACCGCCGCCAGTTCGAGCACCATGAACCGCGCTTCCTCCTGCAGGACGGCGTACCCGCCCCGGTCGTACCCGGCGAGCCCGGCGTCGATGGGCCCGCCCGCCAGCCAGTCGGCGCGCTGCTCCCCCAGCCAGGCGAGGGCGGCATCGTACCGCCGTTCGAGCGCGGCGTAGCGGTCGAGTGTCTGCGCGATGCCGGAGCGCCGGGAATGGTCCAGCCAACCGGACTCGAACTCGGAAGCCAGCGCCGGGATGCGCGCTTTCGCCGCGCGCAGGTTGGCGATTAGCGCGTCAAATTCGGCGCGGTCGGCGTCCCTGGAGCGGATCTCTCTCCCGTCAACCCGAGCTCCCATCTCGTCATCCCGAGCTTGTCGAGGGATCTCGTCGGACACGCCAACCAGGGACGAACGAGATCCCTCGACAAGCTCGGGATGACGGGCTGGCGGCGATGCCCGCTTTGTCCTTGCGAGACGACCGTCGGGCTTGTCCGGTCCTTCGAGCCGTGCCAGCACCGCTCGGATCGCCCGCGTCGTTTCGACCTTTTCCGTCGCGAACAGCACCTGCGCGACCGTGAGCGACAGGTCGCGACGCATGGCGGGATCGCGGAACTCAGGGAGCAGCGGCGAGAGCGCCAGCGCGGCCTCCCGCGCTTCCGACACGACGGCGGGGGAAGCGGTGATCCACTGCCGCCCGGCCAGCGGGTCCTCGAACAGGGCCATGCCGGAGTGCCAGGTCGCGGTCCAGTTCGGGTCGGTTTGCATCGCCGCGCCGAGCCGCCGGATCGCCGCGATCTGCCGGCCCGAACCGTCGCGCAGGACGTGGCATGAGAACGCCTCGTCGAAGATCTCGCGTTCGGTGGCGCCGCCGGTCCAGCCGCACTCAGCGCCCCAGGCGATGGGGTAGCTCGCGTGGGTCGGCGGCTGGAAGTGGCCGCCATCGCCCCACTCCGTCAGCAGCATCCCGGTCGCCCCGGCGGCAGTCCCGGCTTGCACGAAGCCGTGGATGTTCGCGACCGCGTTCTCCAGCCGCGGGAAGAGCGCCGACCACGACGACGTGCCGGGGCAAACCCAGAACTCCCGCCCCGCGCCGGCCAGCACCCGCACCGATGGGTAGTCGTCCTTCGCTTCGTACCACCAGTCGAGGAACAGCACGTCCTCCGGCATCCGGGCGGCCACCTCGGGGTGGTGCCAGAACATGTCGGCCCACATCGCCATCCGCTTGCCGCGTTTCGCCAGCAGGCCGTGCAGCATCAGCAGGTGGCGCAGATAGACCCCGGCGTACCCCGCCTCGGCGGCGAACGCGGCAGACTGGCCGCGCCCGATGTCCCACGGCTCGTCGGCGTTGACGTTGACGAGGTCCGACGAGAACGCCGGCAGCATCCCGTCGAACAACTCGCCCAGCAGCGCCTCCGACCCCTCGTTGGCGACCGCGAACGACCACGGCCACGCCGTCTCGGACAGGTGGTGGTATTGGGGCAGTGCGAACAGCCGCGGTTGGTGCCCGAGCGCCTGTAGGTTCGGCGCGAGTTCGATGTGCCGCTCGCTGCATGCCCGATCGAGCGCGCGAACGTCGTCCGGCGTCAGCGGGTCGTATCCGGCGCCGATCTGCTCGTGGCCTGGAAAGGCGAAGGCGTGCTCGACGTAGAGTTGCAGGTGGTTGTAGCGCAGCCGCGCCAGCCGGTCCGCCAGCGCGATGAGGGAATCCAGGGTGGGAACACGACCCCGCGAGACGTCCAGCATGAATCCCCGCGTCGGCAAGACCGGTGCGTCTTCGACCAGCAGCGTGGGCCAGGCGCGCCCGGTCGCGGCGGCGACCTGCGCCAATGCGAGCGCGCCGTAGAAGCGCCCTGCCTCGCCAGTCGAGGCGATCCGCGCTCCGCCAGCGTCGATGTCCAGCCGGAATCCCTGCGGCCCGAGGGCTTCGAGGCCGCTATCCGCGCCGTTGGCGGCGAATGCGATCGTATTGGCGGGATCCGCCCCTTCGTTCGTTTCCGCCACCGGCAGGTCGAGCGCGATGGCCTCCCGCAGTTCGTTCCGCAGGACCTCGGCGGCGCGGCGGTCGGCCGCCGACGCCTTCGCCGGCAGCACGATGCGCGTCGCGGCATTCGGCAGGAACGGGCTGCCCGCGCCGGGTTCGATGCGGCGGGGCGTCGGCAGCAGGCGGGGGAGTGTCATCGGGTGGGATGCTCCATGCGATGGGGCGTGTCGGGTCGTGGATGCGAGGCCGAATCCGGTCGGTGGGGAGTGTGGAATTCCTGGCGGCTGCGCGGATGCTTCGGCCGCCGGACACGGGCAGGCCGGGGGCGCATCCCCAGGCTACGCAAACGAAGTCCCTCCGGGACTCAAAACGGGCGTCACGATGGCGGTCGTCGGCCTCAACCCCGAAGGGGTTTCGTTCACGTAGCCCGGGGATTATGGCGGTTGCCAAAATCCCCGGGCATCGGTCGAGCGGGCGCGATGAATCGCGCCCCTACAGGCGGGCGGGGCAATCGCCGGCTGTAGGGGCG
>JAFAEX010000106.1 GCA_023423795.1 Chloroflexota bacterium
TTCCTCGACTTCTCGACTCGGATACGAGATCCCTCGACGGGCTCGGGATGACGACGAACGACGCCGGAACGACGACGGAACGACGAACGGGAGATGCCGATGGAACGAACGATAGACGCGAAGTTCAGCCGGCGCGCGGCGCTGTTCGGGGCGGCGGGGTTCGCCGCGTCCGCGTGGCTCGCGCGGCCGGCGGCCGGGCGCGCGCAGGATGCCGGGTTCTCGCCGGTGGCCGAGATGGCCATCGACCTCGGCGTCGAACCGCCGACGCTGGACCCGGCGACCGTCTACGACGTCGATTCGTGGTCGGTCGTGCACTCGATCTACGATTCGCTGGTCCAGTACGGCCCGGACGGCCAACTCGAACCACTGCTGGCGGAATCGCTGGAGCAGACGGACCCGCTGACGTGGGAAATCAAACTCCGGCAGGGCATCACGTTCCACAACGGCGAGCCGTTCGACGCTAAGTCGGTCGCCTTCTCGGTCGCCCACATCCAGGACCCCAAGACGGGCTCGCAGATCGCCTCCAACTTCGCCGTGATCGAGTCGGTGGAGGAGGTCGATCCGCACACGGTCCGGCTGAATCTCTCCGCGCCCGCGCCTTGGCTGCCGGCGCAGATCGCGGCGTGGCTGGGGATGCTGCCGCCGGTCTACGCCGCCGACCCGGCCAACGATTTCGCCAACAACCCGATTGGCACCGGCCCGTTCCGCTTCGACGCCTGGCAGCGCGGCGCGGAGGTTCGCCTGACCGCCAGCCCGGACTACTTCGTTGACAGCCCGAAGGGCCGGCCGCTGGCCGAAACCGTCCGTTTTCGGTTCGCGCCGGAGGCGACGACGCGGGTGGCCGACCTCCTGTCCGGCACCGCCCAGATCGTGCGCGCGGTGCCGATCGACCAGGTCCCGGCGGTCGAGGCGTCGGCCGCGGTCGTCATCCAGCCGATCTCCGGCGTCTCCTTCGTGCGCGTTCCAACCGATGTGACGCCGTTCGACGACGTGCGGGTGCGGCAGGCACTGAACTACGCGATCGACGTGGACGCCATCGTCGCCGCGCTGCTGGGCGGGCACGGGATGCGCCTGCCGAACTTCTTTGTCGAGGGCGGTCTCGGCTGGGACCCGGACCTGAAGCCGTACCCGTACGACCCGGACCGGGCGCGTTCGCTGCTCGCCGAGGCCGGGCTGGGTAAGGGGTTCGACACCCGATTGGCCTACACGACGACCGAGCGGGAGGATCTCGTTGCCGCCATCGCCGGGCAACTGGCTGAGGTCGGCATCCGGGCCGCGCTGGAGCCGGTCGAGACCGCGACCTTCAACGCAACCTGGAAAGACCCCGAAAGCGCGCCCCTGCGTTACCTCACGTGGCGGCCGATGTTCGACCCGAACACGCTGCTCAGCCTGCTGGTCTCCTCGACCGGCTTCCTGTCGCGCTACGACAACCCGAACGCGCAAAAGCTGATCGAGGCCGGGGCAACCGAAACCGACCCGAAGATCCGGGCCGATATCTACCGGCAACTCGGCCGCACCCTGCGCGACGAACCGGCCGCGATCTACCTCACGCAGTTGACCTCGATCTACGGCGTCGCCGCCGACGCGCCGCCATGGACCCCGCGCCCGGACGACTACATCATCCCGACCGCCGTCGAGTAACCGAACGGCGCGGGTGGGGAGCGGTTCGCGCCGTTCTCGGTTGCCATGAAAGGGCCGCCAACGTCGCGCCCAGCCGGGGTTGATGGCGTTTGCTTTTTGGCGCGGGTACCGCCTACGTCCGCCCGGGGTTGAACCCCCGGGCTACGGGAGCGAAACCCCTCCGGGGTTGAGAACGAACGGTGTCCGCATCAAATAGGCAGGCGCCATCAGCCCCGGGCGGGCGTGGGCGAAGGCCGGATCGATCCGGCGACCGCCTTCGGCTCCGGGTCGGCGACGATGGAACTATGCCTGTTTCAGAACTCCGCCAGCGTCAACCCAACCGTCATCCCAACCCCGTCGAGGCATCTCGTGATCGAGTCGAGGAGTCGAGAAGGAACGAGATCCCTCGACGGGTCCGGGATGACGGCGAAGACGGTTCGGGAACGCGCTCTTTGCGTGTCTCGATAACCTGCCTCGATGGCGCACCCCTGGAGCATGCATGCCGAACGATTCCGACACCGAACACCTGGCGTGGTTTGCCGCCCACCGCGTGGCGCGGCTTGCGACCGTCGGCGCGTCCGGCGAACCGACGCTGGTCCCGGTCTGCTTCGCCCTGCTGGATACCGAAGTTGGCCCGGCGGTCGCCATCGCGCTTGACGAGAAGCCGAAGGCGGTCGCCGCCCGCGAACTGGCCCGTGTCCGCAACATCCGCCAGCGACCGGGCGTGGCGCTGCTGGCCGACGATTGGTCGGAGGACTGGTCGCGGCTGGCGTGGGTGCTGCTGAAGGGGCAGGCGCGCATCGTGGAACCGGGCGAACCGGGGCACGCCGACGCCGTGGCGACCCTGCGCGAAAAGTACGCCCGCTACCGCGCAATGGCGATCGAGACCCAGCCGGTCATCCTCGTCGAATCCCTGCGGACGCGGGGATGGTCCGTCGCCGGGCTGGACGCCGACCCGGCTCCGCTGCCGCGCCCAGGGCGAGACGGGCTGGAAGACCTTATCCGGGGCCGCCGCTCGGTTCGGGCGTTCCGGCCGGACCCGGTGCCGCGCGCGGTGATCGAGGCGGCCATCGCCGCGGCGGGCTGGGCGCCGTCTCCGCACGGCCGGCAACCGTGGCGGTTCGCGGTCGTCGAGTCGCCCGAGCGCCGGTTTGCCCTCGCGGAAGCGATGGCCGCGACGTGGGAAACCCAACTCAACATGGACGGGCAGGACGCCGCCACGGTCGCCCACCGGCTGGCACGCAGCCGGGAGCGGCTGGAAACCGCGCCGGTGCTGATCGTGCCCTGCCTCTACCTCGACGACCTCGACGTCTACCCCGACCCGGAGCGGCAGGAAGCCGAGCGGCTGATGGCGATCCAGAGTTTCGGTGCCGCCGTCCAGAACCTGCTGCTGAGCGTCTACGCCGCCGGCCTCGACGCCGGCTGGATGTGCGCCCCGCTCTTCTGTCCGGACGTGGTGCGCGATGCCCTCGGCCTGTCGGCGGCTCTCCACCCGCACGCGCTGATCCCGGTCGGTTTCGCCGCGAAGGACCCGGTGCGCCGCCCGCGCCGCCCGCTGGAGGAGTTGATCGTCTCCTGGGAATGATGCTCGGGCGCTCCCGCTCCCATCCCGTCATCCCGAGCCCGTCGAGGGATCTCGTGATCGAGTCGAGGTGTCGAGGAATCGATGAGTCGAGAAGGAACGAGATCCCTCGACGGGCTCGGGATGACGGGGTGCGACATGGCAGTTGCGCCGGGTACGGACGCGGCGTCACCCCTGCATCTGGTCGAGCATCTGCCGGTCCTCTTCCTCGGTGTCCCGGAGCACGGCGAGCAGGTCCCGCTTGCGCTCGACGAACGCCGCGAAGGTCTCGCCGACGATGGGACGGGTCATCGCCGCCATGTCGTGCTCGGCCATCGGCAGGTCCCGGTACGCGGTCATCTCACGCGCCGCGGCGTCGAGGATGGACCCCGCCTCGGCGAGTTTCCCGGAAACGCTGCGGTAGGCGTCGAGTTCCGGCCGGGCCGCGTCGTCTGCCGGATTGAGCGCGTCCATGTGGCCGCGCAGCACCTCGGCCATCGCCGCCGCCACCGCGCCGAGCCGCTCCGGCAGCACGGCGTTCGCCGCCAGGCCTTTTCCGCACGTCCAGTCGCCCATTTCGTCCATGCGCCGACCTCTTCCTCGCTCACGCCGCGATTGGACCGGTATCCGGCCCGCCGATCGGGGTTTGGTGTGTGTTTCGCAATCCGGTCGATGCAGTTCTCACCGTCCCCCCGAGCCTGTCGAGGGATCTCGTTGTGCGAGGACGTGCGGGGTAGACGAGATCCCTCGACAGGCTCGGGATGACGATGGCGACTCCGCTTCGTCGCGCGCCAACGTCCCGGAGCGCCCGATGCAGCGGCAGATCGATCGCCGACGCTGATCTGCGAACGCGGTCAGTCGGCGACGCCGCACCAGTCGAGCAGGAACGCGCCGAGGACCTTCGCCGTCGGGGCGAGGGTGGCGAGGTCCAGCCATTCGTCGGCGGCGTGGGCGTTGGCGCCGCCCGCGCCGTAGCAGGCCGCCGGGATGCCCCGGAAGTTGAAGTAGCGCATGTCGTTGATGCCGGTGCTGGCGCGGGGAGCCATGTCCTCGCCGGTCACCTGCCGGTGCCAGCCGCCGAGCAGGCTGATCGACGGGTCGTCCATTGCCACCTCGGACCCGGCGGAGCCGAACCCGTCGTAGGTCACGACCGGCGGGTGTTCGCGCAGCCAGTCGTTGCCATCGGCGGCCTCGCGCACGGCGGCCTCGATCGCGGCGCGGGTTTCGGCGACCGTCTGGCCGGGGTACATGCTCAGGCGGCAGTGCAGTTCGCACCTGCCCGGCACTGTGCTCGGCCAGTCGCCGCCGTTGACGACGCCGATGTTGAGGTTGATCGGGTGCTCGATGCCGGCGAAGGCGGGATGGGCGGGCTGCGCGTTGAGCGCGGCGTCCAGCCGCTGCAGCGCCTGGATGACCGGCACCGCCTTCTCGATCGCGTTGACGCCCTTCCACGCCTGCATCGCGTGCCACGAGACGCCGGTGATGGCGATGCGGAACCAGAGCACGCCGACGTGTGCCTGGGTCAGCGCGCCGCCGGTCGGTTCGGTGACGATGCAGGCGTCGGCCGGGTAGCGCAGGCTCATATCCAGCGCGCCGTTGCCGGTGCACTCTTCCTCGATCACGCTCTGGACGATCACGTCGCCCTTCAAGCCGATGCCGGCGTCGCGCAGCAGCCGCGGCAGCAGCATGTTCAGCGCGCAGCCGCTCTTCATGTCGAACGCGCCGCGGCCGTACATCCGGCCATCGACGATCTCGCCGCCCCACGGGTCCTGCGTCCAGGCCGCGGCCGGCTCCGGGCTGACCACGTCGATGTGGCCGTTCAGGATCAACGAGCGGCCGCTGCCCGCGCCCTTCGCCACGCCGGCGACGTTCGGGCGGCCGGCGAACGGCACGCCGCTGTCGCCGGCGTTCGGTTCCTGCTTCAGCGACTCCTCGATGTCCCAACTGGCGGTTTCGAGTCCGCTATCGCGCAGATGGCCGGCGACGAACGCCTGCGCGGGCGCTTCGTCGCCGAGCAGGCTGGGGAAGCGGACGAGGTCGGCCACCAGCGCGGCCAGTTCGTCCTCGCGGCGGTCGATCTCCTCCCAAAGACGGCTGGTTGCGGCGTTCGGTTCGGGCAGCGTGGTCACGTGTGCGGTTACTCCTCACGGTCGCGGTTGTCCGCTCCGGAACCGGTCCGGGGCGCGTTTCGTACCCGGCGATTCAACCACGCCGGGACCGACCCCGCGCGGCGTCGATTGGGCGGGATGGCGTAACCGTAGTGGGCAGCGGAGAGCCGGGTTCGGCCCCGGTTCGTCGGCCTCGACGCGAACCTTCCGGTGGAGTTCTTTCGGCGTTTATTCGGTATTGATTCGTAATTTGTTCGGTGGCGGTTTTCGCGCAACCATGCCGAAACCGGGTTTCTTCGGTGATGGTCCCAGCCTTGCCCGGACGACGCCATTCTGGGCGCCCCAAATCGCGACCTCGAACGGGTCACGAGGATGTCGGGCGCGGGTTGCACATGGGCGCGAAGAAACGGATCGCAACGGTGCGTGTCACGTGCCGCGCGCCGACGGTGGTAAGGGAGGGACCTCTGCCTTCCCTCGTCGGCGAGCGAACACGAGGGAGGACACCGGTTCCTCCCCGACGAACGTCGAACGCAAACGGGTCTGTTGCCCGGCTCCAAGCCCAAGAGCGTGCGGGGGATGCCGAAGAAACTCGAAATCCGCACGAACATGCGGAAATCGCTGCCGAACAAATTACGAATCAATACCGAATAAACACCGAATAAACTGGCTCGCGACGACGGGGCAACCTGCTTGCCCGATGTTGCCGAGCGATCCCAGCCGGTCGGGTCGGGCATCACGATCCGTGCGCCGGATTGCGGTTAAGGATGCCCGTCCTGCGCCCTGCTTTCGGCGATGGCGTCGAAGAGCGCGGCGAGGACGCGCAGGTGGACGGCGCCCTTGACCTGCGGTATTGCCGCGCCGCTGGCCGGGCCGACGCTCGCTGCATGCTTGGCGGAGACGATCCGCTCGACGGAGGCGTTCAGCCGTTCCTCGGAGATCGTGCCGTCGGCGACCGCGTCCAGCAGACCGGCGCGCAACTCCTCGTACATCGCCGGAGAGCAGGACGATGCCGATTCCATCCGCACGCAGAGGACGATGTCCGCGCCGGCCAGCACCGCGGCCACCCCGGCCTCGCGCGGCTCGTAGCGGCTGGTGATCCCCTGCATCCCCATGTCGTCGGTGACGATCAGGCCGGCGAACCCGAGGTCCTCGCGCAGCAAGCCGGTCTGGATCGGTAGCGAGACCGTCGCCGGCCGGTCCTCGGGATCGAGCGCGGGGTAGAGGACATGGGCGGGCATGATGCCGTCGATGCCGGCCTCGATCGCGGCGGCGAACGGCACGACGTCCTCGGCCAGCAGGGCGTCCCGGTCCTTGTCCACGACCGGCAGTTCGAGGTGCGAATCGGTCGCGGTCGAGCCGTGGCCGGGGAAGTGCTTGCCGACGGCCATGACCCCGGCATCGTGCAGCCCCGCCATGAACGGCAGCGCCGCCGCGATGACGCCGTCCGGCGTGGTCGCAAAGGCGCGCCCGAGTTGCCCGATAACCGGATTGTCCGGATCGAGGTTGGTGTCGAGCACCGGGGCCATCGCCATCGTCACCCCGACCGCCGCCAGTTCTTCGCCGGACATCCGGCCGTAGGCGCGGATGGCGGCAGGGCAGTCGGCCATGCCCACGGTGGCGGCGTCCGGCATCGGTGTGAATCCGGAAACCGAGTTCAACCGCTGGACCAGCCCGCCCTCCTGGTCGGTCGCGATGATGGCCCCGATCCCGTTGGCGGCGAGCGCGGCCTCCTGCACCTGTTGCGTCAAGGCGAGCACCTGCTCCGGGCTGTCCACGTTGCGGCCCATCAGGATGACGTTGCCGAGGTGGCCGCCGGCGATGAGGGCGGCCTCGTCCTCGCCGAGACCGGAGCCGACGACGCCGGCCATCAGCATCTGGCCGACCTTGACCTCGGCCGGCATCTCCGCGACCAGCGCGCGGATCTCGTCGGTCACGGCGGGCGCCTCCCGGTGGGGAATGTCGGTCGCGCAGGCCGGATCGGCCGCTGCCGGAGTCGCCTGCCGCGCGGAGGCGGGGACGGCGATCCCGGCGGCGAGCAGCGCGGCTGCCAGCGCGCCGGCGCGAATGGTGGCGAGCATCGCGTTCGCTCCCTCGATCGTGGACGTGGACACGGACAGTGGCGCGGCGTCAGTTCGGCCAGTTGCCGCCGTCCACGTTCAGCGTCTGCTGGGTGATGTAATCGGCGTCCGGCGAGGCGAGGAACACCGCGGCGCCGGTCATGTCCTGCGCCGTGCCGAAGCGGCCGAGCGGCACGGCGTCTTCGGCGCGCTTCTTCGCCGCTCCGGGAGGAATGCCCTCGACCTCGGCGAACTCGCGATCGACGACCTCCCACATGGGGGTATCGACGACGCCCGGCGCGATCGCGTTCACGTTGATCCCGTGGGGCGCGAGCGCGAGCGCCATCGACTGCGTCATCGAAATGACCGCCGCCTTCGACGCGCAGTAGGCGAGGACGTGCGCTTCGCCGCGCCGCCCTGCCTGCGAGGCGACGTTGACGATCTTGCCGCCGCGCCCCTGCTCGATCATCCGGCGGGCGACCGCCTGCGCGCACCAGAGGGTGCCCTTGCAGTTGACGTCGAAGACGAAATCCCAGTCCGCCTCGCCGATGTCGAGCAGCCGGCCGAGCCGGACGACCCCGGCCCCGTTGAACAGCACGTCGATGCCGCCGAAGCGATCCGCCGCGGCATCGACCAGCGCCGCCACGGCGGCCTGGTCGGTGACGTCCACCGCGAGGGCCATCGCCTCGCCGCTCGCCGCGCCGATGTCGGTCGCGGTCTGCTCGGCGGCGGCGGCGTCGCGGTCCGCCGCGACGACCCGTGCGCCTTCGGCCGCGTAGCGCAGCGCGACGGCCCGGCCGATTCCGGACCCGGCCCCGGTGACGATGGCGACCTTGTCGAGCAGCCTCATCGCAGTCCCCTTCGGCGCGGGCGCGCCAGCGTCGCGTCCATCTTCGGCCCGTCGCCCGCCGCACCGCAAGGGGAGCGCCACGTCGCCGGTTGACGGCGAGGACGGCGTGAGCCCGGTCCTTCAGGGCCGGGCTCACGAGGAAAGGACGCTGAAGCGCCCTGACGTTGATGACGATTCGTAGCGCCCTTCAGGGTGCTTTCCCGGTGAGCCCGGCCATTCATGGCCGGAGTCCAGTGGTGGCTGGGAATGGGAGATCTACTCCCCCGCCGCCTGCTCGGCGCGCAGGTCTTCCTGTTCGGGATCGACCACCACCGTCCGGCTCTGCTCGCGCATGAACTGCTGGACGTACCACGGGCCGAGGCCGCCCTTGCCGGAGGAGCCGGAGCCCTTCCAGCCGGCGAAACTCTGGCAGCCGGGCCAGGCGCCGGTGGTCGAGCCGCCCTTGCGGTTGGCGTAGACGACGCCGGCCTCGATCCGGTCGAAGAAGGCGTCGATCTCGCCCTTGTCCTCGCTGAAGATGCCGGCGGTCAGGCCGTACTCGGTGTCGTTGGACTCGGCCAGCGCCTCGTCGAGGTTCTCGACCGGGGCGACCACGACAACCGGCAGGAACAGTTCGCGCTTGAACAGGTCGTGCTTGACCGGCAGCCCGTCGATGACGGTCGGGGCGACGAACGTGCCCTTGTCGTACTCGCCGCCTGAGAGGCGCTCGCCGCCGGCGCGGATCGTGCCGCCGTCGCGCTTCGCGATGTCGATCGCTTCTTCGTAGCGCTTCGCGGCGCGGTCGTTGATGACCGGGCCGAGGTAGGAATCCTTGTCGGTCGGGTCGCCGACCGAGAGTTCCTTCGCCCGCGCGGTCAGTTTCTCGACGAACTCGTCGTAGACCGGCTTTTCGACGTACACGCGGGAGCAAGCCGAGCACTTCTGGCCGGAGAACCCGAACGCCGAACGCGCCACGCCCTCGACCGCCTTCGACAGGTCGGCCTTGGCGGTCACGATCGTCGGGTTCTTGCCGCCGAGTTCGGTGATGACCGGCTTCGGCCAGTTGGTCGGGATGCGCTTGTAGAGGTCGAACCCGACCTCCTTGGAGCCGGTGAAGATGACACCATCGACGCCCGGATGCAGCGCCAGCGCCTCGCCGACCGCCTCGCCGGAGCCGGTGACGTAGTTGAAGACGCCCGGCGGCATCCCCGCCTCGTGCCAGATCCGCTGCAATTCGAACCCCGAGATCGGGGTGGCCGAAGCCGGCTTGAAGACGACCGTGTTGCCGGTCAGCAGCGCGCCGGAGGACATGCCGAGCGAGAGCGCGAACGGGAAGTTGAAGGGAGCCAGCACCGCCCAGACGCCGAACGGGCGCAGGACGGAGCGGTTTTTCTCGCCGGGGTCCAGCGAGTCGAGTTCGGTGACGAACCCGTTTCGCTCCTCCATCTGCGCGGTGTAGGCGTCGATCATGTCGGCGGCCTCTTCGACCTCGCCGATGGCCTCGACGCGGTTCTTGCCGCACTCGTGGATGAGGATCGAGGAGATGACGAACTTGCGCTCGCGCACCAGTTCGGCAGCGCGGCGCAGGATGCGCACCCGCTCCCGCCATTCCATCCCCGACCAGCCGGGGTAGGCGGCACGGGCGGCCGCCACGGCGTCGTCCACGTCCTGCGACGTGCCGGACTGGAAACGGCCCAGCAGCAGGTCGCGGTTGGCAGGGGCGTACGTCTCGAAGGTCTCGGCGGCGGTGCGCTCCTCGCCGTCGATGACCATCGGGTAGGTCTGACCGAACCCGGCCTCGACCTCTTCCAGCGCGCGGTCGAAGGCGGCGTGCATCGCCGCCACCTGCTCCGGGGTGGACGTGTAGGTGATCTTCTCGACGGTCGCCGACATCGGGCGGCCCTCCTCGGTGGACGCTAGCGGAACTCGCCCAGGATCTGCGTCACCTCGACGCGGTTGCCGAACGGGTCGCGCACGAAGAACCGGGGTCGATTGTAAATCTCTTCCGTCTCCTCGACCGCGACGCCGTGCTGCTCGAACCGCTTCCGGTAGGCGTCAACGTCGTCCACTTCCAGGCACAGGTGCTGGGCGGGGTTGTTCGGCCCGAGCGACTCGTCGGCGAAGCAGTGGACCTCGTCGCCGCCGTCGCCGGCCCTGAACCAGACGACGGTGAGGTGGCGCAGCCCTTCGGGTTTGGCGATCTCTTCCATCCCCATGACCTCGCCGTAGAAGCGGCGGGCTTCGGCGCCGCCGTCGGGCGGCATCGGGATGCTGGCGTGCTGGAGTCGGCGGACGGCGGGCATTGAACATCCTCCCGGTACGGCGGCGGGCGACGACGACGGTATTGGCGCACACCCGGCCCCGGCTGTCCACCGCGCCGACTTGGGCGGCTTGCGGGTTGCGAACCGAGGCGGCATCATCCGGCCCGCCAGGGAACGGGCGACGGACCGATGCGGGAAGGGGAGCGGGATGGCCAGGGACCTGCCGAACGTGCGCCAGAGCGGGCACCCGCTGGTGCGCCACAAGATCCGGCTGCTGGCCGACGAGCGGACCCACTCCCGCCAGTTCCGCGCGCTCGTCGCCGAACTGACCTCCTTGCTGATCTACGAGGCGACCGCCGACCTGCCGCTGCGCGAGGTGCTGTTCCACACCCCGCTGGAGGAGACCACCGGCTACGAGATCGACGCCCGGATCGGGCTAGTGCCGATCCTGCGCGCCGGACTCGGCATGGCCGACGCGGCGATCGACGCGCTGCCGGGCTCGGAGGTCTGGCACCTCGGGCTGTACCGCGACGAAAGCACCCGCCGGCCGGTCAGTTACTACAACAAACTGCCGCCGGCCTGCCCGGACGACCTCGTGATCCTGCTCGACCCGATGCTGGCCACCGGCGGCTCCGCGACGGCGGCGGTGCAGACGCTGAAGCAATGGGGCGCGCCCCGGATCAAGTTCGTCGGTCTCATCGCCGCCCCGGAGGGCGCCGAGCGGATGCTGCGCGAGCACCCGGACGTGGATATCCACGTCGCCCTGCTCGACCGGCAACTGGATGAGAACGCCTACATCCGCCCCGGCCTGGGGGATGCCGGCGACCGGCTGTTCGGGACGTTTGGGGAGTAGGCGGGGCGCCCGGCGATGATCGCGGTAACGCAAGCATCCCGTCCATCGCGACCCGCTTGGGGGTGGCGGTGCTCGTGCAGGAGATGCGGCCACGGGGACGCCCGGGGTTGGTGGCGTTGGCCAAAATAGCCCGGCCACCGGCGGCGCCCGCCCGGGCCTTCAGCCCCGGGCGGGCGTCGTGGACGGCGACCGGTCTATACGGGCCACCGCCGTCGGCCCGGGAGTCCACCGTTGCCGGATCGAGCTGACGAGCGCCCTCAGCGCTGGAGGTGGCGTGGCAGGTAGCGCACCATCCAGCGGTGGGGGATGGACCCGACCATGTAGGGTTGCCCGGCGGCGAAGAAGCCGAACCGGGCGTAGAAGGGTTCGGCGTGGCGCTGGGCGGCCAGCACGGTTTCGGGGATGCCGGCCGCGTCGGCTTCCGCCAGCAGGTGGTCCATGACCGCGGCGGCGACGCCACGCCGGCGCGCCTCCGGCAACGTCGCCACCCAGGCGATCAGCGCCTCGTTTCGCCCCTGGTTGTTGAAGGTGATGCGGCCGATGCCGACCGCCTCGCGCCGCGTCACGCCGCCAGCCTCGGTTTCCAGCCAGGCCACCGCGTGGATGCTGGCGGCGTCCTGCGGGTCGGGCGTATCCACGTCGGCGATGCCCTGCTCCGCGCCGAAGACGCGGCGGCGGATCGCCAGCGTCTCCGGCCAGCCGGGGCCGGACGGTTCGCGGAGCAGGTCAACCCGAAGGATGGCCGGCGGCGCAGCCTCGTTCATTCCGCCGGCGGGGTCATGACGGCGGCGCGGGCGGCGCGCATGGTGGCCAGCGCGTCGCGTTCCGCGGCGAGGTTCGCCTGGGCGGCTGCCAGCGCCGCCGCCACCCGGTTCGGGGCCGTGCCGCCGATGACGTCGCGGGCGGCGGCGCTTTCCAGGGCGTCCAGCGGCGGCTTCTGCCGTCCGAAGACGGGATGGACCGCCGCCCAGTCCTCGTCCGACAGGTCCTCGAATCCGATGCCCTCGCGGACGCAGCGACCGACCAGCCCGCCGACGACCTCGTGCGCCTCGCGGAACGCGACGCCGTTGCGGGCCAACAGGTCGGCGGCGTCCGTCGCCAGCGAGAAGTCGGCGACGGCGGCCGCCGCCATCCGCTCGGCGTTCCAGGTCGCCGTCCGCAGCATCGGCGGCAGCACGTCGAGGGTGGCCAATACCGTGTCCACCGCGTCGAACAGGGCCTCCTTGTCCTCCTGGAAATCCTTGTTGTAGGCGAGGGGAGTGCCCTTGATGACGGTCAGCATCGCCATCAGGTGGCCGAAAACGCGGCCGGTCTTGCCGCGCGCCAGTTCGGCCACGTCGGGGTTCTTCTTCTGCGGCATGATCGAACTGCCGGTGGAGAAGGCGTCGGACAGGCGCAGGAAGCGGAACTCGGCCGAAGCCCAGAGGATGATCTCCTCCGACAGGCGCGAGAGGTGGGCGGCGATGGTCGCGCAGGCGAACAGCACATCCAGCACGAAGTCGCGGTCGGAGACGGCGTCGAGGCTGTTGCTCGTGACGGCGGCGAACCCGAGGTCGGCGGCCGTGGCCTCGCGGTCCAGCGAGAAGGTCGAGCCGGCGAGGGCCGCCGCGCCGAGCGGGGAGACATCGGTGCGGCGGAGGGCGTCGCGCAGGCGGTCGGCGTCGCGGGCCAGCATCGCGTCGTAGGCGTGCAGGTGGTGGCCGAGCAGGACGGGCTGGGCGCGCTGGAGGTGGGTATAGCCGGGCATCACGACGTCGCGGTTGGCCTCTGCCACGTCGAGCAGCGCCGCGCGCAACTCGTGGACCCCGGCCAGCAGGTCGAGGATTGCGCCCTTGGTCCAGAGCCGGAAGCCGGTCGCCACCTGGTCGTTGCGGGAGCGGGCGGTGTGGAGTTTACCGGCGACCGGGCCGAGCAGTTCGCGCAGCCGCCGCTCGACGCCGGTGTGCACGTCCTCGTCGGCCAGCACGAGTTGGAGGTCGCCGCGCTCGACCTCGGCCAGCACGTCCCACAGGCCGCGTTCGAGGGTGACGGCGTCCTCGGCCGGGATGATCCCCTGCGCGCCGAGCATCCGGGCGTGGGCGATCGAGCCGCGGATGTCCTCGCGGATCATGCGCGAATCGAAGCCGACCGAGGCGTTGAACGCCTCCAGCCGCGCGTCCATCGATTCCGCGAAGCGCCCGCTCCACGGCATCCGCGTTCCCGTCTTACCGCCCGCCACCCTCGAACCTCCGCACTGGTCCTTGCTTCCCGCGTCCGGCCCGTCGCCGGTTCGCGCCCGCGATTATGACCGGATTGCCGATCTTTCGGTTGACCCTGGCCGCCGCTGCCGGGACGATGGGTAGTGTCGGCGGGGTCGCGTGGAGCAATCTCCTTCCCGCGGATCCGCATGGCTGCGGATCTTGCTGGCCGACCTGCCGACCTGCCGACTCACGAATCCGGAGGAGAACGAATGGCGACCCTCGTGACCGGAGGCTGCGGCTGGGTGCCGAGCCACGTGGTGCGGCGGCTGGCAGCGCGCGGCGAGACGGTCGTCTGTTTCGACCTGATGGAACCGGACGAGATGTTCCGGACCTTGCTCGGCCCGCACATGGAACGCGTGGTCTTCGAGCCCGGGGACGTCACCAACCAGACCCGGCTTGCCGAGGCTTGCCGCGACAACGGGGTGGATGCCATCGTCCACGCCGCGGCGATCACCCCGCGCTTCGACCGCGAGCAGCGGGAGCCGACGCGGGTGATCGACGTCAACCTCGGCGGCACCGTCAACGCGCTGGAAGTCGCGCGCACGCTCGACGGCTTCCGCCGGTTCGTCTACATCTCCTCCGGCGCGGTCTGGGGCGACGTGCCGGGCGTAAACGAATTGAACGAGGAATCGCCGGCCAACGCGACCAGCCTTTACGGCATCACCAAACTCGCCAGCGAGCGCACGACGCTTCGCTACGGCGAACTGTTCGATTTGGACGTGGCGGCGGTGCGCCCGGCCAACGTCTACGGCCCGATGGAGCGGGTGACGCCGGGCTACGTCGGCGCGACCGAACTGCGCGAGATGCTGCGCATCTGGGCGGCCGGCGAGGAGATCCGCGTCAACTCGCTGGAGGGGCCGTACCTCGACTGGACGTTCGTCGAGGACATCGCGGAAGGAATCGAGCGCGTCTGGGCCGCCGATTCGTTGCCGCACCGGGTCTACGCCGTGACCGGCGGCCGGACGTATTCGATCGGCGACGTGCTGCGGACGTGGGCGGAAATCCTGCCCGACCTGCGCTTCCGCGAAGCGCCGGCGGACGAGGTCAACTACTGGGTCTCCGGCGCTGCGCCCGGGCCGGTGCCGTCGAACGCCCGGTTGCGGGTGGACCTCGGGTGGGTTCCCTCCGTGTCGTTTCCAGAGGGAATGGCGCGCTACCTCGCCTGGATCAGGGAGAACGGGCCGCAGTAGCCGATCACTGGCCTCGGGCGTTGAAGCGTCGTGGACGGCTTGGTACCGTCATCAGCGGAGTCTCGTACCCCCTGCCAGCCGCCGTAGCCGGACGACCGGGCCACGCCGGGTCATCCCGAACGGACATTATGAACGTACGCTGCTCTCGCCGTCACGCGGCCCTTGCCCTTGCCGGTCTCGCCGGCACGTTCCTCGGCCAGTTGTCCGGTTTCGCGCAAGACGCGGCGCCCACGCCGACGCCCGCGCCCGTGGCCGGGACGATCGTCTCCGCGCCCGGGGTCAACGCGCGGGTATGCCCGGGGCTGGATTGCGAGGTCGCCTTTTCGCTCGACCTCGGGCAATCCGTGCAGATCACGGGGCCGGCGCAGGACGGCTGGGTGCCGATCACCCGGAACGGCGTGTCCGGCTGGGTATGGAACCTGTTCGTCCGGGCAGAGGGAGCGCCCGCGCCCTGGTTGATTTCGGGTCAGCCGGGTTGCCAGCGGGTGGCGTTCCTGTTCAATCTCGGCGTCGGCTACGAAACCAGGATGGAGCTGCTGGAGTGGATGGTCCGGGAGCGCATTCCGGCCTCCATCTTCCCGATGGGCTGGTGGGCCGAGAAGTACCCGGACGAATTGCGCCGGATGGCGGACCTCGGGTTCGAGATCGGCAGCCACGGCCATGACCGCAACGACCTGCCGACGCTGGGCGACGGCGCGGTGCTCGCCGATATCGCGGCGGCCGAGCAGGCGATCGAGGCCGCCACCGGCAAGCCGATCGCGCCGCTGTTCACCCCGTTCGCGGCGGCGTCCGACCCCCGCGTGCGCGGGTTGATCGCGAGCGCCGGTTATCTCCCGGTCGGCTGGGAGGTTCCCGCCGACGACTGGGATTTCGGCGTCTCCCCCGACGACGTTTTCCAGAACGTGGTGCCGAACGTCGTCGATGGCTCCATCGTCGAGTTCCACCTCGACGCGCCGGCTTCGGCCGAATCGACCGTCGTCGCCGTTCCGTGGATCGTGGAGCGGCTGCGCAACAAGGGGTTCACGTTCGTTGATGTCGGCGACATCGCGCTGCCGTGCCCGATCGGCCTGGCCGCGTCGCCCGCGCCTGCATCCTGAGCGGCCTGCGCGCGGGCTCGCCCGCCATGTCGTGGGGGAGGGACCCGCGCCGCCCTCCGTACCGTCATCCCGAGCCTGACAGGGGATCTCGTTCGCTCCTGGGGAGGCAACGACGAGATCCCTCAACAGGCTCGGGATGATGGCGATGGCGTGCCGAGTTTGTCTTGTTTCCGTGAAGCGCGGCCG
>JAFAEX010000126.1 GCA_023423795.1 Chloroflexota bacterium
CTCCTCGACTCGGGAACGAGATCCCTCGACCGGCTCGGGATGACGATGGGGCGTTGGTTCGCGGTCGGCGAGCCACAGGTTCGCGAAGGAGCGACACGATGACCACCACCGCGACGCAGCGGCAGGACGTGTTCCGGATCGCCATCCGCCGCTTCGACCCGTTCGAGTCTGCCATCCGCAAGCAGTGGGCGAGTTTCCAGCAGGCCACCGGCTGTCCGTTGGCGCTCGAATACGAGTCGCTGGACCTCAATCCGCTGGTCGAGAGCCTCTTCACCAACGACGGGCTGCGCGACGGCACGTGGGACCTCGCCTTCGTCGTGACCGACTGGCTTGCCGACGCCGTCGCCAGCGGCCATTTGCGCGACCTCGCGCCGCTGCTGGCCGAGGACCCGCCGCCCGAGTATCCCGACGGCTGGGCCGACACCCTGCTCGGGATGCAGCGGTTCGGCGACGCCGTCTACGGGCTGCCGTACCACGACGGGCCGGAATGCCTCGTCTACCGGCGAGACCTGTTCGAGGACCCGGCGGAGCAGCGCGCCTTCCGGGAGCGGTTCGGCTACGACCTCGCGCCGCCGCGCACCTGGCGCCAGTTCGAGGACGCCGCCCGCTTCTTCACCCGGCCGGAGCAGGGGCTGTACGGCACGGTCTTCGCCGCCTTTCCCGACGGACACAACACCGTCTACGATTTCTGCCTCCAACTTTGGAGCCGTGGCGGCGAATTGGCCGACGCCGGCGGCCGCCCGACCCTCGACACGCCGCAGGCGGTCGCCGCACTCGACTTCTACCGCCGCGTTCTCGCCGACCGCGGCATGACCCCGCCGAACCTGCACGAGATCGACTCGGTGAAAAGCGGGGAACTCTTCGCCTCCGGCACGGTCGCGATGATGGTCAACTGGTTCGGCTTCGCCGCCGTCTGCGAGCAACCCGGCTGCCCGGTCAAGGGCAAGACCTGGGTCGCGCCCGTCCCCGCCGGGGAGGGCGGCGAGAGCGCATCGCTCATCGTGTACTGGCTGCTCGCGGTCGCCGCCGGCAGCCCGCACCCGGAGGTCGCCTACGCCTTCGCCCGCCATTGCGCGTCGCCGGAGACGGACAAGGTGACCACGCTGGAGGGTGGCATCGGCTGCCGCCTTTCAACCTGGGCCGACCCCGAGGTCAACGCCCTCATCCCGTTCTACGGCCGCCTCGCCGCGCTCCACGAGGGCGCCCGCACGCTGCCACGTTCGCGCTCCCTCCCGGCCCTCGTCCACATCATCGACGCCGCCGTGCAAGCCGCCATCACCACCGACGAACCCACCGCAACGATCCTCCGGCGCGCCCAGCGGCAGGCCGCCGGTATCGTCTTGTGAGTGCCGAGTGCCGAGTGCCGAGTGCCGAGTGCCGAGTGCCGAGTGCCGAGTGCCGAGTGCCGAGTGCCGAGTGCCGAGTGCCGAGTGCCGAGTGAGCGGTCCATCCTGCCCTCGACCACGGCGATGAGCGCGTAGCACCACCTTGGCACTCGGCACTCGGCACTCGCCCGGAGACGCCCCATGAACCTCGCCGGATACGAGATCGACGACCGGATCGCGCTGCCGCCGAAGACCGATTACGGCATCGGCATCGTCGGTTGCGGCGGCATCGTCAACTATGCCCACCTGCCCGCCTACGCGGCGAACGGGTTCCGCGTGCTGGCCTGCTTCGACCAGGACCCGGCGGCGGCGGAACGAACGGCGCGGGAGCACGGCATCCCGCACGTCGCCGCCTCGCTCGACGATCTGCTGACCGACCCGGAGATCGAGATCGTCGATGTCGCCGTCACGCCGTGGGCGCAGGCGGGCATCGCCGAGCGGGGCGTCGCCGCCGGGAAGCACCTCCTCTGCCAGAAGCCGCTCGCGATGGACTACGCGACCGCTGCCCGGATCGTTGATCTGGCCGAGCGGGCCGGCGTGAAACTCGCGGTCAACCAGCAGATGCGCTGGGATGCCGGCATCGCCGCCAGTCGCCAATTGCTCGACCAGGGCGCGCTGGGCGAGGCCGCCGACGCCCGGATCGAGGTCAGCATCCGCACGCCGTGGCACATGTGGCCGTGGATCGCCCAGAGCGAGCGGCTGGAGGTGATGTACCACTCCATCCACTACCTCGACGCCCTGCGCTTCCTCTTCGGCGACCCGCTGCGCGTCACCGCCCGCCACGGCCGCTGGCCGAACCAGCCCGAAGTGGGGGAGACGCGCACGATGACGCTGCTGGAGTTCCCCGGCGATTTGCGCGCGCTGGTGGACGTCAACCACCACGACTGGAGCGACGGCGCGTACGCCCGCTTCCGCTGTCTGGGAACCGCCGGCCTCGTCGAGGGCACCCTCGGCCTGCTCTACGACTACCCGACCGGCCGGTTGGACACCCTGCGCTACCAGCCCAACACCGAACCGCGCGCCTGGCACGAGGCCGCCCTCTCGACGTGGTGGATACCCGACGCCTTCGCCGGCCCGATGGCTTCGCTCATGACCGCCATCCAGAGCGGCGGCCAGCCGGTCACCGCCGGGCGCGACAACCTCGGCACCATCGCTACCGTGCTCGCCGCCTACCGCTCGGCCGCAGAGGGGCGCACCGTGTCGCTGGACGAGGTGCGCATCGCAACGTAGGGTGTCTAACGTAAGGTGTCTATTGGAGAATTTAGTTGGCCTGGCGAGGCACGCGTGGGGCTGATCTGGACGCCCGTCGATCGACTCGGCCGGACGGTCGCCCTTCATGACGACGTCTGGGCGCACGTCCTCGACGGTCATGACGACATGGACGGCCTCGAGTTTTTGGTCCGGAACGTGATCGAACACCCCGACTTCATCAATAGGGATCGGAAACATGCTGATCGGACGTGTGTTTACCGGTAGATCGAAGAGGACGGCCTGCACCTGAAAGTCGTTGCGGCGTACAGTGCGTTAGGTGAATCGATGCGTGGGCGAGTCATCACGGCGTACATGACCCGCCGCGTATCGACGGAGGAGAAGCGGCTATGGCCATGATGAAACCGCAGCCGCGCGGCTTCACCTGGGACTTCCCAACGTGGACCAACGTGCCGGAGGCCCATCGGATCGAGCGAGTCGCCTATAATCCGTGGGCCGACGAACTCGTAGTCCGCTTCGCAAATGCCGCCGGAAAGATGGCCATCGTCGAGCCGCTGGTGACGCCCGAGGACTCCTACGCCAACGTGATGGCCGACGCGGATACCGGCGAGGTCATCGGCGTCCAAATCGACAACCTGCGCGCTGCCGCGCTGACGCACCTCCCCCA
This sequence comes from Chloroflexota bacterium, assembly GCA_023423795.1. Classification (GTDB taxonomy): domain Bacteria; phylum Chloroflexota; class Chloroflexia; order Thermomicrobiales; family UBA6265; genus CADCWF01. The sequence continues at coordinate 3,262 of JAFAEX010000126.1, forward strand.
CTGGGCGCCGGTCGCCACCGAGGACGAGCCGCCGCCGGACGCCGTCGATCGGCTGGTCGCCGACGTGCACGACCTGTTCACGCGCTACGGCGTCGGCGGATACGTCTGGAAAGACGGCGAACGCCGCTGGGACGCCCAGTTCGCCCTGCCACCGCCGGATGCGCACACGGCCTGATCCGGCGGCGGTGGCCCGGTTCCGGCGACAATCCCTCCGGGGCGCGGCGATCCGGCCGCGCCCGCGAGACGGATGGGATTCCCGCATGCACATCGACGTTTACCACGACATCGTCTGCCCCTGGTGCCGCATCGGCAAGCGCAACCTCGAACTGGCGCTCGAGCGCTGGGACGGTTCGCCGGTCGAGGTCCGCTGGCGCCCTTACCTGCTCAACCCGGACGCGCCGGACGAGGCGGTGCCGCTGTTCGACTACTTCCGCACCGCCCGCGGCGTTGCCGACCCCCGCCCGATGTTCGAGCGGGTGGAGCGCGCCGGGGAGGGCGTCGGCTTGCGCTTCGACTTCGGCCGCGCCCTTTCCGGACGCACCGACGAGGCCCACCGGCTGCTGCTGCTCACCCCGGCCGAGCGGCAGACCGCCGTGCTCGATGCCCTCCACCACGCCTACTTCGAGCAGGGCGCCGACATCTCCGACCGCGCCACGCTGGCCGACATCGCGGCCACGGCCGGGGAGGATCGCGACGCCGTCCTCGCCGCCCTGGAGCGCGGCGACGGCCTCGCCGAGTTGCAGGGCGAACTGCGCCAGGCCCACGCCCTCGTGCAGGGCGGGGTGCCCTTCTTCGTCTTCGACAACCGCTACGCCCTTTCCGGCGCCCAGCCGCCCGACGTCATCCTCGAAGCGATGCGCGCCACCGAGGCCGCGAACGCGACGGGCTGAGCCGGAGTGCCGGGTGCCGGGAGGACGGGTCGGCAAGTCGGCAAGTCGGCAGGTCGGCAAGCAACACGGGCTGAAGCGGCCTACCATTCTCGGCACTCGGCACTCGGCACTCGGCACTCGGCACTCGGCACTCGGCACTCGGCACTCGGCACTCGGCACTCGGCACTCGGCACTCGTTACGCATCCCAATCCGGCGACGGGAGGTGCAGCAGGACGAGGCCCAGCATCGCCAGCGCGGCGTTTCGGAAGGCGGGATCGAGGCCGTTCCAGGCTTCGGACCGCCACATCTGGAACCATTCGCCACCGATGGCGATGAACGCGCCGAAGAAGAGCACCACCACCATCAGGAACCCGGCGGTCGATGCCCGCCGCGCTTCAGCGAGCGACCGGTATTGGAACCCGCGCAGCCACAACACCACCGCCCAGACCAGAACCGCCGCGGTCAGCGCTTCCCACACGATGATGGCGACGTAGGCCGCGACGTGCAGGGTCGGGGACGCGATAGCCCGCCACATGATGTCCGGGTCGAGCCCGACGCCCTCCGGCTGGCCGAAGTTCGTCGTGCTCATCTCCAGCACGTTGGCGACGAACGCCTGGTTGGCGCCGAAATCGGTGACGTTGCCCAGCACGACGAGCAGCATGTAGAGCGCCTGGATGGCCGTTACTACCGCGCAGACGACCGGCAGCGTGCCCAGTGTGAGCAGCCGTCCTCCGTGTTCGTCCGTGGATCGTCCGGGCCGAGGCATGTGGAATCTCCCTCGACGGTGCGTTCGCGGCGCCATCCGGAGCGTCCCGTCCTGCTGCCAGGACTGCCCTTCAGGACGACGCCGCGACCGGTTCGAAACACCGGCTAATGGTGGGTGCGCCTGCGTTCCGGCTACCGGCGCCGCCCGGGGTTGACGGCGGTTGCCAGAATAGTCCGGGCATCGGCGGAGCGGGCGCGACGAATCGCGCCCCTACCGCCCGCCACGGCCCCGCGTCGCCGTTGGGGCGCGATTCGTCGCGCCCGCGTCTTGGGCGGTGTCCGCATCAAATAGGCAAACGCCGTCAGCCTCGGGCGGATGTGACCAAAGATCGCATCGATGGTGCAACCGCCACCGTCTCCCGGCGAGGCCCGCATCCGTGTCACGAACGCACCAGCCATCACCCCGTGCCCGGCGAGCGATGGTCGATGACCGCCGATGGCGTCCACCCAGTATCGCCGGCATGACGTGCCCGACCGGTCCGTGCGTGGCTGGCGGATGCGCTGGGGGTGGAATCTCTACCGGGCGGTGGCGACTCCTTTTTCCGGAGGTCGCCTTGCCGGCGTCTCGGGCTGCGTGCCACGATGCGCGCCGGTCGCCGGCGCTGGCCGGTACGCATGAGGGAGGGTTCCGTGCCGCTCGAACTGGTCGCCACCGCGCCGCGCACCCCGGTGCTGCGGGAGTACGAAGAGTCGCCGCTGGGTCCGCGCCAGGTGCGCATCCGCACCGAGTTCGCCTCGCCCAAGCACGGAACCGAACTCGTCGGGTACCGCAACGATCCCGCCGCCAACCGCCCCTACGACCCGAACCGGGGCGCCGCGTTTCCGCGACCGGCGGAGGAGGGGCTGAAGGACTTTCCCCGCCGCCTCGGCAACATGGCCGTCGGCACGATCACCGAGGTCGGGCCGGAGGTTGCCCGCTTCCGGGTTGGGGACCGCGTCTACGGGCACTTCCCGATCCGCGAAACCCAGACGTGCGACGAAGCCGCCTGCGACCCGCTGCCGGAGGGCATGACCCCGGAAGCGGCGGTCTGCCTCGACCCGGCCGTGATGGCGTTCGCGATGCGCGATGCCAACGTCAAGTTGGGCGACCGGGTAGCCGTTTTCGGCCTCGGCGCGATCGGCTTGATGTGCGTGCAACTGGCGAAGCTGGCCGGTGCGGAGATGGTCATCGCCATCGATTTCCTGGAGAACCGGCGCGCGCTGGCGGCCACCTACGGCGCGGATCAGGTCCTCGACCCGCGTGAGGTCGGCGACACCGGGATGGCGGTGCGCGAGCTGGCCGGCCCCTCCGGCGAGCGCCCGGTCTGGACGCCCGGGCCCCGGATGCTCGGCGGCTACCGCGACGACCTCACCCAGGTCGGCGAGCGCGGCGCGGACGTGACGGTGGAAACCTCGGGCAGCACCCGTGCGCTGCACGACGCGATCCGCGCCGCCCGCTTCGGCGGCACGGTCTGCGTCATCTCCTATTACGGCGGGGAGGCGCAGGGGTTGTTCCTCGGCGACGAGTTCCACGTCAACCGGCTGAACATGATCTCGTGCCGCGCCCAGAGCGTGCCCATGCGCGACTACCCGGCGTGGACGCTGCCGCGCTACGCCGAAGTCTGCCAGGAGTGGCTGCACACCGGCAAGCTGCGCACCGACGGCATCATCACCCCGGTCGTTCCCATCGCCGACGCCGCCGAGGCTTACCGCGAAATCGACGAGCACCCGGAGCGCTCGATCAAGCTCGGCGTGGCGTTCTGAGCGGGACTGATGGTCCATCGGCGAGGATCGCAATGGCAGGTTGTGGGACGACCCATCCGCCAAGTGGGCGATTTGGTCGTTTACCGCCACTTGACCGTCAGTAAAACTGGCCGCAAAGTGACGATCTAACGGATCGTTATGCAAGTCCGTGGGCGGCAACAGCCTTTGCCGTGCCCATCGTATACGCCAGTTTGGCGGCAAGGGCTTGGGCCGTGTCCATCACGACCGCCGTCAACGAGCGGACAGTTGATTTCGCAGCGTTCATGGCCGCGGTGGTTGCGGCGGACGGGCTCGGGCGGGAGCTCGACGAGCAGCAAACCGCGGCCGTCGCTGCCCCGCCGGACCAGCCGTTGTTCCTCGTGGCTGGGCCGGGAAGCGGCAAGACGACGGTGCTGACGCTGCGGATCCTCAAGCTGATCCTCGTCGATGGCTTCCCACCGGCCTCGATCGTCGCCACAACGTTCACCCGGAAGGCGGCAGCCGAGTTGCGCGCGCGCATCCTTGGCTGGGGCAACACGCTTCGCGACCTGGTGTTGCCGCCGACGGGGCGGCTCAACCCGCTGGACGACCCGCACCGCGTCGATTTCAACCTGGTGGTCACCGGGACGCTCGACTCCCTTGCCCAAACGATCCTCACTGATTTCCGGCCGGTCGGCGCGAAGCCGCCGGTGGCGCTCGACGAGTTCGTGACCGATTCGTACCTCTATCGGTACGGGTTGCTGCCGGCCGACCGTCTCCGTGACGATGCGCTGCTCGCCTGCGCACGTCGGCTCGACGGCCGGCCGAATCTCGGTCGCGATGACCTGGTCGGGTTGTGCGCCGAGGTCCGCGAGCGGTTCCTGCACGACATGGTCGATGTCGATGCATACCTCGAAGAAGCCGCCAAGGCCGATCCGGGCGTCGAATTGATGTGCGCCGCGATCGCCGACTACGCCGCGGCGCTGGATTGCGCGCCCCGAACGGACTACGCCGGCCTCGAGGACGTGCTGCGCCAGCGAATCGAGCGGGGTGAACTGCGCCGGTTCGTCAGCGGTGTGCGGGCAGTGCTCGTCGACGAATACCAGGATACGAACCTGCTGCAGGAGGCGATCTATTTCGGGCTTGCCAGGCACGCCATCGCCGCCGGCGGCAGCATCGTGGTCGTGGGGGACGACGATCAGGCTCTCTACCGGTTCCGTGGGGCAACGGTGGAGTTGTTTCGGGATTTTCCCGCACGGCTGTCGAAGCGGAACGGTGCAAGGGCCCAAACCATATACCTCGTACGCAACTACCGTTCGACGCCGGCAATCGTCCGCTGGTGTTCGGCATTCGCGGAGTTGGACCCGCGGTATCAGGACGTCCGCGTTGCCGGCAAGCCATCGCTGGTCCCTGCACGGAAAAATGCTGGTCCCTTGCCCGTAATGGGCATGTTTCGGCCGAACCTGGCCCAACTGGCGCGCGACCTTGCCGCCTTGATCGGCGGCGTGTTCCACGGCTCGGGGGTCGAGGTGCGGACGGGGGACGGGAAAGCGGCCCTCGTTCGCCATGCCGATGGGGTGGTCGGCGATTGCGCCGTCCTCCTGGGGTCGCCGAAGGAACGAACGGGGACCGGCTCCTTTCTGCTTCCGGGTTTGCTCGCCCGCGCGCTGGACGGACTGCCAACCCCCATCCAGGTGCACAACCCGCGGGGTGTGGAGTTCCACGCCCTGCCCGGTGTGCCGGAACTGTGCGGCCTGATGCTCGAGTGCATCGACCCTGATGCGATGATCCAGCGCGGCCAGAAGTTCCCCGGAAAGGTTGGCACTGTGTTCTGGTCGTGGCGAGAGGCCGCCCGCAGGTACATCGATGCTGACCCGTCCCCTGCTTTTGGCACCGGCGCCGGCAGCCTGCGTGCCTTCGTCGCGGCGTGGCAACGGCGGGTGCCGCAAGCTCCCGGACGCGCGTGGCCGAAGGAGGCGCCGCTCAACGCGCTGCTGTACCAGCTCGTGGCCTGGATGCCCCGCTTCCAGACCGATCCGCTAGCCCTTGCCCACCTGGAGGTCATCGGCCGGGCGACCGCTCAGGCCGCCCAGTTCAACGTCCACAACGGGATGATCGAGCGCGATCCGCCCTGGGCCGAACGTTCGGTTCGCTCGGCACTGTGGGTCGTGTTCAAGCCACTGGCCGAAGGGGAGGTCGATCCGGATGAGGGCCTGGTCGGGTCGTTGCCTCGCGACAAGGTCAATCTGCTTTCAATCCACCAGGCCAAGGGCCTCGAGTTCCCGTTCGTGGTGGTGGATGTCGGCAGCCGGTTCGAGAATGCGGCCGCCTGGTCTCAATTCCTTCGGTTCCCCAGCCGCGGCTCCCGAGCCCACAACCTCGAAGATGCCTTTCGGCCGTACTCACCACTTGGCCCGCCGACGCGCCATCCGATCGATCGGGCCTTCGACGACCTCGTCCGCCAATACTTCGTTGCCTTCAGCCGCGCCCAGGATGCGTTGCTGCTCGTCGGAATCGGAGATGCGGCCACTGGGCCGCGAAAGATCCCCAACGTCGCCGTCGGATGGACGCGCGAAGGCCGGTGGCCGTGGCACGACCATCCCGATCTCGTGCTGATCTGAGGGCCGACAATGACGACGCTCACCGTGCGGCGGGTCGAACCGGAGACACCCAGGTACAGCATCAGCGGCGATCTGCTGTCCTTTCTCGACTGCGGCCTGCGGTACCGCTACCAGCACCGGGGTCAACTCCCGCCTTCGCGGCCCGTGCAGTTCTGGGCCGGACTGTTCGTCCACGGGGTCGTGGAGGAGGCGTTTCGCTACTGGCGAGAGCGGGATTCGCGCCTGCCGTGGCCGACCGAAACTATCGAGCAACTGGGAAGACTGGTGGCCGCGCGGCTGGTGGCGCGGGGAATCTCCTTTCGCGGGTTCGATATGCTTGGGCTCGGCATGGAGCGGGCCATCGTCGCCGTGGAAACCTGGGGGCCGGACCTTTTTGCCCTCATCGACGAGGCGGAGATACGGTTGCGCGGGGTGCGCCCGATGCCGCCCGGGGCGCGCTCACTCCGTGGGGATCGCTACGAGATCGACGGGGTGGCGGATGTCGTCGCCCGCCGCAAGGGTGGAGGGGCGAACGCGGTATTGGGGCTTGCCGGGGTGGGAGTCACCGGCGCGCAGCCCGTCGATCTGATCGTCGATTACAAGGGAACCCGCCGTCCTGGCCTTGGCAACCCGGCATGGTTCCGGCACGAGTGGCAGGTCGCAACCTATGCGTGGTTGCGCGGCCAGCAAGTCTCGGCGAGTGGGCAGCGGGCGGCGCTGTTGTTCTACTTGAACGAGTTGGTGCCCGGACCGGACGACATGCGCAGGTTGAGGAGCGAAGTCAACGCGGGCGGCGGAAGCGATATCCTGCCGTACGAGCACGACCTCGCGGTGGTCCGCGACTGGTTGCGCATCGAGCGGGAGTGGCAACTCCGGATGGCGGGCTGGGAGGAACGGGTCAAGGCGTGGTACGTCGCGGGGCCGAACGAGATCATCGCGTTCCCGCGGATGCCGTACCCGGAGCCGATGCTCTCCCAGAGTTTCCGGCAGGCGCGCTCGGTCCGAACGATCCGCATCGATGATGCCGCCATTGCGCGTGCGCTGGACAGGTTCGACGAGGTCGTGGCGCGCATCGAGCGCTCCGTGACCGCCGAGGTTTCCGGGAAGCCACTGGTTGCCGTCTGGCCGACCGTCGCCGAGCGCGGGCAGTGCGCGCGGTGCGATTTCCGCGCGCACTGCCCCGACCCGGAGAATCCGTTCCGGGGTGCGCCAACCGCTCCCTAGAGGCCGTCGCTGCTTTTTTGACGTTCGCCCTTCGAGGCGCCGACTACCCGGAGAAGTCGAACACGCAGAACATCTTCCGCATCGGCTGCTCGAGCACCCAGATGCCCGTCCAGTAGGGCGGGAAGGTCGCCGTGTCGCCGGGGTTGAGGACGTGTTCGGTCCCGTCGTCGGCGATCGCGTGCAGCGTGCCCTTGACCACGTGGACCATTTCACCGTCGTTGCCGAAGTCGGCGCGCATCCGGCCCGCGGAGCACTCCCACAGGCCGGAAACGATGATGCCGTTCTCCGAGCGCCAGAACACCTTGCCCGAGGTGGTCATCGGGCCGTCCAGCGGCGTGCCGACCGGCGGCGCCAGCGGTCCGTACTCGTCGAGTTCCATCGTTGCGGCGTCGGCATCGGAGACGGGAATGATCGCCATCGGGACTGCTCCTTCGCGCGCCGGCGGCCGGGAAACGCGCTCCCGGCCGCCGGCAATCATGGGGTCAGGTTGCGAGCATACCCGAGGGCGGACCGTCGCCGCGCCCGGTTGCGCCTTTGGCGGCCGTACGCCGGCCGCATTGAGGCGCGCCGAATCAGGCGGCGTCCCAGACCTGGCGCACCAGGGCGGCGCTCTCGGCGACGGCCTCCTCGGCGGGGCCGTCCAGCCGGCACTCGATGCCGAACCAGCCGTCGTAGCCGACCTCCTTCAGCGCCGCGAACGCTGCGCCGAAGTCGAGGTGGCCACGCCCCGGCTGCAGCCGGTTGGAATCGGCGAGGTGGACGTGGACGACCCGCTTCCCGGCGTCGCGGATGGAAGCAGCGAGGTCGGCCTCCTCGATCTGCATGTGGAACAGGTCGGCCATCACCCCGACCTCGGGGCCGACCTCGTCGCCCAGCGCCACGCCCTGCCCGAGCGTGTTGATCATCCACGACTCGTAGCGGTTCAGCGGTTCCAGGAAGATCACCGCCCCGGCCGCTTGCGCGCTCGGCAGCAGGTCCTTCAGCGCGGCGACGACCAACCGGCGCTCCAGGTCCTTCGCGGTCGCCACCGGCGACAGGTCCGGCAAGGCCGGCTGGCGGGCGAACTGCGGCACCACCAGCACCCCGGTCGCGCCCAGCGCTCCGGCCAGTTCGAGCCGTGCCCGGATGCGCTCCCGGGCGGCGGCGCGGATCTTCGGGTCGGCATCGACCAGCCCCAGCCCGCTGTCGATCGACGCCGCCCGCACCGGCGACGCGGCGAACGCGGCGCGGACGTCTTCAACCGGCATCTCCAGCGACGCCCCGTGCAGCTCGATGCCCTGCAGGCCGGCGCGCTCGATCCACGCCAGTTTCTCGGCCAGCGTTTCGCCCTGCGCCATCGATTCCCGGATCGCGAGTTTCATCGTTAACTCGTTCCCTTCTCTCCACCGCCAATCGCGGCGTGCATTTCAAACGCGCAATGCATGTCCGCCGGAATTCGGCGGGCCTTCGTGATGCGGACATCGGTGAGGCGGGCGCGATGATTGTGGGTTGCCCAAACACCCCAGCCGTCGCTGCCCGCCCGGGGTTGATGGCGTTTGCCTATTTGATCCTGACACCGTTCGTGCTCAACCCCGAAGGGGTTTCGTTCCCGTAGCCCGGGGTTTCAACCCTGGGCGGGCGTGGCCGATGGACGAATTGTTTCTTGCAACCGCCGTCATCGCGCCCATACAACCCGCAGCGGACCATTCTGGATGGAGGGGCGCGATGCAGCGCGCCCGCCGTCGCTACGCAACCGCCCGCACCACCAGATGAATCCGCATCACCCCTTGATGCCGACCGAGGCGATGCCGCCGATCAACTTGTTCTGGGCGACGAAGTAGACGATCAGCACCGGCACGATGGCGACGAGGTTGGCCGCCATCATCTCGTTCCACTGCACGCCGCCGGTCGTCCGCACGAACGTCGCCAGCGCCAGTGCCACCGTGAACTGCTCCTGCGTGTCGAGGTAGAGCAGCGGGGCGAAGAAGTCGTTCCACGTCCAGAGGAACGTGAAGACCGCGACGACGGCCAGCGCCGGGGCCGAAAGCGGCAGGATGATCCGCCAGTAGATCTCCCAGTAGCCCGCGCCGTCGATCCGCGCCGCCTCGTCGAGGTCCCGCGGGATGGTCCGCATGTACTGGCGGACCATGAAGATCAGGAACGCGTTCCCGGCGAACCACGGCACGATTAGCGGCAGGTAGGTGCCGTACCAGCCGATCCGGAAGAAGAGCAGGAATTGCGGGATGACCAGCACCGGTCCCGGCAGCAGCATCGTCGCCAGCACGACGGCGAAGAGTTTGTCGCGCCGGCGAAACCGCAGCCGGGCGAACGGGTAGGCGATCAGCGAGTTCGACAGCACCGCGCCGACGATCGCCAGCCCGCTGATGAGCGCGCTGTTGGCGGCGTAGCGCAGGAACGGCCGGTCCGGGTTGGTCAACGTTTCGACGAACGTGCCCCAGTGCCAGTGCTGGGTCGGGAACCACTCCGGCGGGAACGTGAACACCGGCGCGGTGTCCGGTTTCAGCGCGGCGGTCAGCATCCAGCCGAGGGGCATCAGGATGAACAGGCACAGCAGCAGGATCAGCCCGTAGACGAGCGCCGCGTGCAGCCCTGTGGTGGTCAGCCGGCGCAGGCGGGCGCCGCCGCCGCTCGGGCGGGTCGGCATCGCGTTCTCCGTCATTGCTCCCCCGTCTGGCCTTCGTAGTAGACGAACCGCTTTTCGAGCCGGAACAGGAGCCAGACCGTGAGCAGGCCGATCGCGGTCAGGATCCAGGCGAGGGCGGCGGCGTAGGCGATGTTGCCTTCGCGGAACCCCTGCCGCCACATGTAGAGCATGTAGAACAGGAGCGCGTTGTCCGGCCCGCCGCTGGCGGCGTTGTCGAACAGGACGAAGACGACGCCGAAGATCTGGAACGCCTCGATGACGCCGGTGATCAGCACGAAGAAGATCGTCGGCGACAGCATCGGCAGGGTGATGTTGAAGAACTTGCGGATCGGCCCGGCGCCGTCGATCGAGGCCGCTTCGTAGAGGTGCGGCGGGATGTTCTGCAACCCGGCGAGGTAGATGACCGCGCCGCCGCCGATGCCCCACAGGCTGACGAGGGCCAGCGCGGGCATCGCCCAGTCCGGGTCCTGGAACCAGTTGGGCGGGTTTTCCACCCCGATCTCGTACAGGAAGAAGTTGACCGCGCCGAGGTCCGGGTTGAGCAGATTCAGCCAGAGGATGCCGACGGCGACCCCCGAGAGCACCGCCGGGATGTAGAGAATGGTGCGGAAGGCCCGCATCCCCGGCAGTTTCTGGTTCAGCAGCAGCGACAGCAACATGCCGGCGACCAGGAACAGCGGGGTGGTCAGCAGCACCCAGCGCAGCGTCACCCCGAGCGATTTCCGGAAGAACTCGTCGGCGGTGAAGATCTCGACGTAGTTCTGGAGGCCGACGAAGCGGCCGGGGATGAACATCTTCTCGTCGGTCAGGCTGATCCAGACCGCCCAGGCGAGCGGGATCACCGTGAAGGCGAGCAGCCCGACGATCCAGGGCAGCAGGAACAGGTACGCCGCGCGCTCTTCCCGGCGCGCGTTCGGGCTGCGGCGCGTAGCTGTTTCGCGCTGCATCGCGCCGCTCGGGCGCGCGACTACGGCCATGACCCGACTACCCCCGGATGCGTCCCGGCCCCGCACGATCGCGGGGCCGGGGCGGATGCGTCAGTTGCCGGCCTCGCCGAGCCGGTCCCATTCGGCCCACGCGTCCTCGACCGCCGGCTGGGCTTGCGCCGCCGCTTCGTCGAGGATCGGTTTGGCGTCGGTTTCGCCGCCCGTCGTCAGTTGGCGGTAGATCTCGCTTTCCGTGTGCGGGTAGACCCCCTCGGGGATGTACGACGTCGGCACGAAGACCTGCGCCTTGCCCTGCTCGAGGACGGACAGGTACTCCTGCTTGATCGGGTCGCCCGCGCCCCATTCGACCTCGGCGGCGACCGCCTGCGACAGCGGCGGGTCGGCCGAGGTTTCGGCGCGGATGTACTGCGCGTCGGTGGCGATGAACTCCAGGAACGACAGCGCCGCTTCCGGGTGCTGGGAGCCGGTGAAGGTGCCCCACGGGGTGGTCCAGGTGTCGACGAACGATTCGGAGCCCTCGATCACCACGAACGGGGCGAGGCCGAACTCGACGCCGTTCGCCTCGTACTTCTCGATGTCGGTGAAGTCGCTCCAGATCATCGCCATCTTGCCCTGGGCGAACAGGTCCCGCACGCCGGACGGCAGCGACTGCTCGATCGAGGCAGTCGGGGCGTACCCGTCGCGCACGAGGGCGGTGCCGAGGTTCCAGGCCTGGACCATGGCGTCGGAGTTCAGGTTGCCAAGGGCGGTCCGGCCGTCGTCGCCCCAAACCCACTTCGACCAGATGTCGAAGCTCCAGTCCTGCACCGAGCAGCCGTAAACGGCCTGCATCGGGTTGCGGTCCGGCTTGCCGACCGCGCGGCAGGCCGCGTCGAACTCGGCCCAGGTCATCGACTCGGTCGCGCTGGGGTAGGGCACCCCGGCCGCGTCGAAGATGCCCTTGTTGTAGAACATGATGTTGCCGCCCAGGAAGTCACCCACGGCGTAGATGCCGCCGTCGGGCAGGGTGGCGCGGGCCATGCCGCCAGGGGAGAAGTCGGCCGGATCGACGCCCCAGTCCTCGAAGTAGGGCGTCAGTTCGACGACCAGCCCGGCCTGCATCCACTGCTTGTCTTCCATGATCGCGATGTCGGGCGGGTTGTTCGCGCTGAGCGCGGTCCGCACCTTGTCGGTGTAGTCGTCCTCGGGGAAGGCGGTGTACTTGACGACGATGCCGGGATTCTGCTCCTGGAAGCGCTCGATGTAGACCTTGATCGACGGATCGTCCGGCGCGAGGTAGCTCCAGATCGTCAGCTCCGTCGTCTCCTGCGCCCTGGCCGGGGCGATCGCCGACGCGATCCCCAGCAGGACGAGGAGGGCGACGATGACGTTGAGCGGCGTTCGGCGTGGGCGTTGGTCCACGATGACCTCCTGCGGTCCAGACCGCGGTAGCGCGGGCGACTGGCTCCCGGTCCGGGAACGCGACCCGGCGGGTCCGGTCGCCCGCCGAGCGATGGCCGCGGATTCTCGCACATGCGTTGCGCGCCGCGTCCAGCCGGTCGGGTCCGGGCATCGACGGAGTGGCGAAAGCGGGCGCGACCTGCCGGACCCCGCCGCTCCGCTACACTGCTCCGCATTGATCCGCCACACGATGTCCGCACGTCGCGGGCGGCGTGGTCGTTGGGAGCAGGCGATGGAGGAGGCGTCGGGACGGCCGGCTGGCTCCGGCCGGTTGCCAACCGCGACCGAAACGCGGCCCGCCGAGGGCGCGCGGCGGGCGCCGACGCTCAAGCACGTCGCCGCGCTCGCCGGAGTGTCCACCGCCACCGTCGCCCGCGTGCTGCACAACAAGGGCCCAGTCGCCGCCGACACCCGGCGCGCGGTCGAGGCCGCCATCCGCGACAGCGGGTATCGGCTCAACGTCGTCGCCCAGGGGCTGCGGAAGCGACGCACCTTCGCCCTCGGACACGTCATGCAGACGACGGCGCTGAATCCCTTCTTCGCCGGTGTCGCCGTCGGGGCCGAACTGGAAGCCGAGCGGTTCGGCTGCGGCGTGCTGGTCTACAACACCGAGCGCGACCCCGACCGCGAGCGGCGCGGGGTGGAGATGCTGATCCAGCGGCGGGTGGACGCGATCCTGTTCACCACGCCGACGTCCGACCGCAACGTGGAGCTGGCTATCGAGGCGGGCATTCCCGTCGTGCAGGTCGAGCGCGTGGGGCCGGCGCCGACCCACACCGTAACGGTGAACAACTACGTCGGCTCCCGCGCCGCGATCGAGCACCTGATCGCGCTCGGGCACCGGCGCATCGCCTTCCTCGGCGTCGATCCCCGGCCTCCGGGCGACGAGACGCCGGGGAAGGTCTCGCGCCGCTCGGTCGAGCGCGAGCGCTTCGGCGGCTTTGCCGACGCGATGGCCGCCGCCGGGATCGCGCCGCCGCCGGGGTTCGTCTCCCTGGGCGAGACCTACTACTCGCCCGAACACGCCGCCGGGGTGGCGGCCCGCTGGTTCGCGCTGCCGCGCGGCGAACAGCCGACAGCCATCTTCGCCGGCTGCGACATCCTCGCCGCCGGGGTGCTGCAGGAGGCCTACCGCGCCGGGCTGCGGGTGCCGGACGACCTGTCGATCGTGGGGTTCGACGACACCTACGCGCCGTACCTGACGCCCGCGCTGACCACCGTCGAGCAGCCAGTCTACGCGCTCGGGCAGGCGGCCATTCGATTGGCGATGGCCGCGCTGGAGGATGATGGCGAGGACGTGATCCGCACCGAGCGGCTGGCGACCACCCTCATCGTGCGCTGTTCCACCGGGCCGGCGCCGGTGTATTGACCGGGTAGGGGGGCGGTGATAGGCTCGGGCTGTCATCGATGACACGACCGGTCGCCAGCGGGCGGCCGGTTGCTTTCGCCCGCCGGGGAGGGAACCGCCCATGTCCAGGGCCCGCTACGCGTATTTGCCGTTGCTGCTCGTGCTGGCGCTGGTCGGGATGACCATCGGGCCGGTCCGCGGCGCGGCCCAGGAGCCGGTCGAGTTGCTGGTCTGGGACCAGTTCACCGACCCGACCGAGTCGGCCACCGCCGACGCGATCTACGCCGCCTTCTCCGAGGTCAACCCGAACGTCACCGTCCGCCGCGAGGCGATCCAGACCGAGCAGATGCGCCAGACCGTGCGCACCGCGCTCTCCTCGGGCACGGGGCCGGACATCATCTTCTACGACGCCGGCCCCGGGTACCTCGGCGTGCTGGCCGACGCCGACCTGATCTCCTCGCTGGAGCCGTTCGCCGCTCAATACGGCTGGGACGAGCGGATCGCCGAGGCCGCCCGCGAGGGGTCGTCCCGCAACGGCGAACTGCACGGCCTGCCGCTCCAGGTCGATCTCATCGGCGTCTACGCCAACATGACGCTGCTGAACCAGGAAGGCCTCACCGTCCCGACCACGATCGAGGAGACCCTGCAGTTCTGCCAGGACGCCTCGGCCAAGGGCTACATCCCGTTCAACTTCTTCAACCAGGAGGGCTGGCCGGCCTTCCACCAGATCGCCATGACCGCCAACAACATGATCGGTCCCGAGGCGATGGAAGCGCTGCTGTTCGAGAACGAGGGCCGCTGGGACTCGCCGGAGATGATCGCCGCCATCGATGCCTTCTTCGTCCAGATGCGCGACGCCGGCTGCTTCAGCCCGGACGTCAACGGCGTTGGCTACGACGACGGCAACATCGTCTTCTACGGCGGCCAGTCGCTGCTGTACCCGACCGGCAACTGGATGATCACCGAGATCACCGAGAACATGCCGGACTTCGAGCTCGACTTCGTGCCGTTCCCGGCCCTCGACGGCGGCGCCGGCCGCTTCTTCGACACCGGCGTCGGCTCGGCCTTCATGCTCTCGGCCGCCTCGCCCCACCAGGAGGAAGCCGGCCAGTTCCTCGACTACCTGTTCTCTCCGGAAGTCGTCCAGCGCTGGGTTGACGAGGCCAACTACGTCATTCCGGCCGCCTTCGACATCGACGCGCTCGACGTCACCCCGCTGCAGCGCGACGTGCTGGAGACGCTGTCGCGCTCCATCGCCGGCGAAGAGGAGCTGGGGCTCAACATCGACGTGCTGGCCCCGCCGGCCTTCAATGATGTGATGCTCAACGGCTTCCAGGCGATGCTTGCCGGCAACAAGACGGCCGAGCAGCAGGCCGCCGACATGCAGGCCGCGTGGGATGCGGGGATTGCCGCTTCGGCGACCCCGGCCCCGTAACGAACCAACCGCTCGATGACGCGCGGGGCGCCGGCATGCCGGCGCCCCGCGCCTATCCGCACCATGCGTGCGGCAACGTCGCGCCCCAACCGCCTTCGGGTTCCACCCGATGGCGTTTGGCGGGCAACGCCGGCAGGAGGCCGTCATGACCGCTAGCTGGGGACGCACGCGGGCGGCGGTCCTGTTCGTCCTGCCGGCGCTGCTCCTCTACCTCGTCTTCATGGTCTGGCCGTTTCTCCAGTCGATCTGGTTCGCCATGACCGACTGGAACGGCGCGACGGCGACCAAGACGTTCGTCGGGTTGGCGAACTTCGCCGAGCTGGCGCGCGACTCGCTGTTCTGGAAGGCCCTGCGAAACAACCTGATCTGGGTGGTCGTCGGCACCATTTCGCCGCTGGTGATCGGGTTGGGGCTGGCGCTGCTGATGTGGAGCCGTCCGAAGGGCTTCACGCTGTTCCGTACCGTTTTCTTTCTGCCCCATATCCTGCTGACGGTGGTCATCGGCATCATCTGGGGCTGGATCTACAGCCCCATCTTCGGCATCCTCAACAAGTGGCTCGATTCCATTGGATTGGAGGACATCTCCCGCGGCTGGCTCGGCGATCCGAGCACGGCGCTCTTCGCCGTCCTCGTCGCCGCCATCTGGGCCGAGATCGGATTCGTCTTCGTCATCCTCCTCGCCGGATTGCAGAACGTCTCGCGTGACCTGCTGGAAGCGGCCACCATCGACGGCGCGAACGGCTGGCAGCGGTTGCGGGACGTGACCATCCCGCAGCTCGCCAACGTGCTGAACGTCGTCACCGCGCTGCTGCTGATCGGTGGGTTCAACGTCTTCGACATCATCTTCGTGATGACGCAGGGCGGCCCGGCCAACGCCACCGAAACGATGGCGACCATGACCTACCGCAACGCCTTCACCCTCAACCGCGTGGGGTACGGGTCGGCCATCTCCCTGGTGATGACCGCGATTTCGCTGGTGGCCTCGGTCGTGTTCCTGAAATTGCGCGAGCGTGGGGAGGAGTAGCAGGTGGCCACGATCGCCAGGTCCGGACCGGCGTCCCGCAACGGGTTTCGGATCGACCGCCTGCTCGGCGGGTTCGGCAAGTACGCGATCCTGATCCTCTTCCTTCTCATCTTCCTGGTGCCGCTGATCTGGGTCGTCTTCTCGGCGTTCAAGTCGGCGCCGGAGTTGCTGAAGAACCCGTTCGGTATCCCCGAGGTGTGGCGCTGGGAGAACTTCGCCGAGGCGTGGCAGGTTGGCCGCGTCGGCAACTACCTCGGCAACAGCGTCATCTACACCGTCGCCATCGTCGCCGGGGTCGTCGCCCTCTCCACCGCCGCCGGTTATGCGCTGGCGATGCTGCCGCTGCCGGGGCGGGATGGCGTGCTCGTCCTGTTCATGCTCGGCCTCATGGTGCCGTTCCAGTCGTTCATGATCCCGCTTTACTACCTCCTGCGGGATATCCATTTGCTGGAGACGTACTGGGGGTTCATCCTGCCGGGCATCGCCTTCCGGCTGCCGTTCGGCATCTTCCTGATGCGCGGTTTTTTCCGCGGGCTGCCCAGCGACCTCGCCGACGCCGCCCGGGTGGATGGCGCGAACGAGTGGCAGGCCTTCCGGCAGGTGATGCTGCCGCTGGCCGGGCCGGGGCTGGCCGCGCAGATCATCTTCCAGTTCGTCTGGGCGTGGCGCGAGTTCCTGATGCCGCTGGTCTTCGTGCAGTCGGAGGCCCTGCGCCCGGTCAGCACCGGCATCATGTTCTTCTTCGGCCGCTTCACCTCCCAGCGCGACCTGATCGCCGCCGGCGTCGTCATCGCGATGGTGCCGATGGTGGTGATTTACCTGATCCTCCAGCGCCGCTTCATCGAGGGCATCACCGCCGGCGCGCTGAAGTCCTGAGCCGGTCGCCGTCGCTTCCCGCATGCGCGTACCCTTCCCCGTGCCGGGTCCGGCGGCCGGCGGCGCCGCGCGTTGGGGAGTGGGGATGGACGGACAAAACATCCGGTACATGCAGGTGCTGCGGGCGGTTCACGCGGCGCTGGAGCCAAAGGTCTACCTCGAAATCGGGGTCCGCACCGGCCGCTCGCTGGCGCTGGCGCGGGGTCGCGCGGTCGCGATCGATCCGGACTTCGGCCCGCTGAAGCCCGATCTGCGCGACGATCCCCGGATCTCCCACTTCGAGCAGACCAGCGACGCGTTCTTCGCCGGCCACGACCGCGCGGGCGTCCTCGGCGAGGAGCGGGTCGATTTCGCCTTCATCGACGGACTGCACCACGCCGACCAGGTCATCCGCGACTTCGCGCACGTCGAGCGGTGGAGCCGTCCGGGCGGCGCGATCGCCATCCACGACGCCGCGCCGGAACGGCTGGAGATCGCGCGCCGCGCCAAGGTCAAGGGCGACCAGTGGGCCGGCGACGTTTGGCGCATCGTGCCCGCGTTGCGCGAACACCGGCCGGACCTTCGATTGACGCTGCTCGACGCCGCGCCGACCGGGCTGTTGCTGGTTTCCGGGCTCAACCCAGACGCCGACCAGATGGACGCGCTGGCGACCGAACTCGCCGAGCCGTTCGCGGACGACGGCGAGGAGGAGCGCGCCTTCGCCGCCTTCCGGGCCGCCCATCCGGTCGGCGACGCGGCGGCGTTCGTCGCCGCACTGGCGGAGGCCGGCTATTCGGTGGCCGCGCGGTCCGTCGCGGGGTAGGCCGCGTCGAGGGCGGCCGCCAGCGCGGCGGCCGCATCCGGCGACGCGGCGGTCTCGACGGCGGAACGCAGCCGCCGGATCACTGTTGCGACGCGGTCGCGTTCGTCCTGCCGGGGCTCGGTCGCGAGCACTGTGACAAAGCCGCGCACGGCCTCGTCGAGGCGCGGGTCCTGCCGCGCGGCGTAATGGGTGGCGAGCGCCCACGCCACGTCGAGGTCCGCGGCGGCCGCGGCGGTCGCTTCCCGTTCGGTCTCGGGAGGGAGCCCGTCCATCGTCGCGCTCCGGGTTCGGAGGCGCGCCGCCAGCGAGGCGTAGGCGAACCGGCGGCGGGTTTCGGCGTCATCCGCCGCCGGCGCAGCCGGGGTCGGCACGTTTGCCCAGCCGGATTCGCGGAGCCATTCGGCGACGCGCTCTATATGAAGGAACTGCGGCGTCGCCTGGGCTCCTTCGACCAGCGGCCGGTCGAGCGCGTCAGCGGCGTTGACCAGCGTGGTCGGGGCCGCCGCCGCCGCCGAACAGAGCATGAAGTTGCGCGGGACATCCACCCCGTTGGCGAGCAGCGCGAGTTCCGGACCGTTCGCCGCGAACAGGATCGCGTGGGCGGCGCTGCCGACCGGCGACAGGATGCGGCGGTGTCGCCGCATGAGCCGGATCTGCTCCGCGATCGGCAGCCGCTCCGGGCTGACCACGAGCACGCCGGCATCCGCCAGCAATTCCTCCAGGCGATCCTCCCCAACCAGCGGGCGCTGGAGCGACGACAAGCGCCGGCGGCTCAGGTAGAGCGGCTGGTCGGTCGGTTCGGGATTGCCCGCCATCCGTTCGCCCAGCATGCGCATCGTCTCGCCGAACCGTTCGTGGACGGACAGTTGCTGGACGAACAGCGCTTCGGGCACGATCACGCGCCGGAACCGGGTCGGCTCGGTTGGCACGACGATCCGCGCCGGGGGAATGCCGAGCCCCGCCAGCAGGTCGCCCTGCCAACGCGGCATGGCCTCGTCGTTCGTGTGCAGGCGCGGGGCGTGGAAGACGACCGGGATGCCGGGATCGACCTGTTCGAGCACCCAACAGCGGGCCAGCGTTTCCAGGAGGAAGCGGCCGAAGTGGTTCGAGAGCAGGTGCCCGAGGTAGACGACCTCCCGGTCGTCCTCGACGGGCGACGATGGCGCGTCGTCCACGGCCCCGGCCGCGACCTTGCGCCGGCCGCGCTGGAGGTTGGCGAGATCGACCGGATTGCCCGCGTCGTCGAAGATCCCGCTGGCGAAATCCGGTGCGCCGTCGTCGAAATCGGTCGTGCCGCGAATCTTGACCGCCGTCGCGACCACGCCGCCGTCGATGACCTGGACCGCGGGGTCGCCAGTTTGCATCGAGAGGTTGTCCAGGGAGCGGTGCAGCGCCGCCGCTTCCGGGCCGTAGCCGTCGATCGTGAACAGGTCCGCGCCGATTGGCCGCGCCCCAGCAGGACGCCACGCCGATTCGCGCTCCGCCCGGCGTTGCCGCTGGCGCTCGTCGCGTTCAGCCAGGCGGTGGGCTTTGCGTCGTTCGCGCTCGGCGAGTGCCTCGCGCCGGCGCGCCAGTTCGTCGGTCACGCCGTCGTTCATCCCGTTCCCCATCCGCGGGCCACCTCCTTTGGCATGACAAAGTGTAGCCACGTTCGCGCCCGGTGGTGGGCATCCACGAGATCGGTGGCCCGAACCGGCGGCATCGGTCGCCGTTCGGCACGATTGATGCGCTAGGAAGTAGAGTTGCAGCCTGCTGCTCCGCATTCGCGGACCGTATCGCCGTGCCCGCCGCGAATTTCGCCCACCGAGGACGACCACCATGCCAGACCGCGCCGACGAACCGACCGAGATCCCCGCCGCCTCGCCCGAACCGGCAGCGGACGGCACGGACGGCGCGGTGGCCGAGGCGGAAGCCGCCAAGCCTGCCCGCAAGCCCCGCGCCTCCCGCGCCAAGGCCAAGGCCGAGCCCGCCCCCGATGCGAGCGCGGAACCCGAAGCCAGCGCTGAAGCAGAGCCCGCCGCCGAGGACGCGCCCGCGCCGAAACCGCGCCGCAGCCGCGCGAAGAAGACCGAGGCCGTCGCCGACGAAGCGCCGGCCGCGGTCGCCGATGAGCCGGCGGAGGAGGTCGCGGTAACGGCAGCGCCCGAGGCGACGGAGGCACCGGTCGCGGAGCCCCTGGCCGCCGCGACGCCCGAGGCCGCGGACGAACCGGATGCCGCCGACGCGGCACCCGAGAGCGCCCCGGAACTGGCCGAGGCCACGGCGGAGGGCGGCGACGCCGACGTGTTCGAAACCGACGCCGTGGCTGCTGCCGAGGGCGTCGAGCCGCAGGCCGAGGATGGGGCGACCGACGACGCGACCGGCGCCGCCGCGGTTGCGGCCGGGGAGGCTCAGCCCGAGGCGACGGCCGGCGAGGACGCTGCCGCCGCGGCGGCCCCGCCGTCGCCCGACGAAGGCCCCGCAGTCGATCTTGCCGCGCAGGGCGAGCGGCCGCAACCGTCCGCCGAAACGCGGGAGAGCCGTCCGGCGCAACCGGAGCCGCGTGAGGCCGCGCCGGCGCCGGTCGAAGAGGTCGGGCCGGCGTTCGAGGACCTCGGGCTCGGCGGACCGCTGCTCAAGGCGCTCAAGGACGTCGGGTACGAGGAGCCGACCCCGATCCAGGTCCGCACCATCCCGGTGCTGCTGGAAGGGCGCGACGTCATCGCCCAGGCCCAGACCGGCTCCGGCAAGACGGCGGCGTTCGGATTGCCGATCATCGAGGCGATCGACCCGCGGGTGCGCGCCCCGCAGGCGCTCATCCTCTGCCCGACCCGCGAGCTGGCGATCCAAGTCTCGGAGGCGCTGCACAAGTACGGCAAGCACAAGGAAGTCGAGACGCTGCCGATCTACGGCGGCCAGCCCTACGAGCGCCAATTCCGCGGCTTGCAGCGCGGCGTCCAGATCGTGGTCGGCACCCCGGGGCGGGTGATGGACCACATGCGCCGCGGCACGCTGATCCTCGACGATCTGCGCTTCTTCGTGCTCGACGAAGCCGACGAAATGCTCGACATGGGCTTCATCGACGACATCGAGTGGATCCTGGAGCAGGCCCCGGAGGAGCGGCAGACCGCGCTCTTCTCGGCGACCATGCCGCCGCGCATCGTCGAGCTGGCGCAGCAGCACATGCACCAGCCGGAGCGCATCTCCGTCGCCGGCCGCGAGATGACGGTCAAGGAGATCGAGCAGGTCTCCTACGAGATTCCGCGTGCCCGCAAGGTGGACGCGCTGACGCGCATCCTCGACGCCGAAACGCCGACCTCGGCGATGATCTTCTGCCGCACCAAGAACGGGGTGGACGAACTCGGCGAGGCATTGATGGCCCGTGGCTACGCCGCCGAGACGCTTCACGGCGACCTTTCGCAGGTCCAGCGTGACCGGGTGATGCGCCGGTTCCGGGCGGGTCAGGCAGACGTGCTGATCGCCACCGACGTGGCGGCCCGCGGGCTGGACATCCCGGACGTTTCGCACGTCTTCAACTACGACATTCCCGACAGCGCCGAGGCCTACGTCCACCGCATCGGGCGCACCGGGCGCGCCGGCAAGGCCGGCACGGCGATCACGCTGATCACCCCGAAGGAGACCCGCTGGCTGCGCCAGATCGAGCGGACGACGCGGGCCAAGATCCAGTCGCGCAGGCTGCCGACGCTGGCCGACGTCGCCGAGCGCCGCCGCGAGGTGATGAAGGAGCAGGTGCTGGCGGTCCTGGAAGCCGAGGACGGGTACGCCCAGTACATCGACACCATCCACGCCCTGGCCGACGACCGCGACGTGTCCGAAGTCGCCGCGGCGATCCTCAAGCTATACGCGGACGAGACCGGCCGCGCCGTGACCCCGGAGCAGCAGGAGGACGACCTCGCCACCTTCACCGCCGCGACGGGCGCCGGCCGCGGGCCGCGCGGGGAGGCGGGCATGGTGCGGCTGGTGCTCAACCTCGGCCGCTTCCAGGGCGTGCGCCCGCAAGATATCGTCGGCGCGATCGCCAACGAGGCCGACATCCCCGGTCGCGCCATCGGGGCGATCGACATCCTCGACCATTACACCTTCGTGGACATCCCGCAGGAATTCGTCGGGCGGGTGCTCGAGGCGATGCGCCACAAGAAACTCAAGGGGCGCCCGGTCACGATGGACCTCGCCTCCAACGCGACGCCGCCGCCGCCCGGCCCGCGGGATGGCTTTGACCGCGACCGGAACCGCGGCCCGCGCCCCGGCGGCTTCGATCGTGGGCCGCGACCGGGCGGGTTCGACCGCGCCCCGCGGCAGGGCGGCTACGACCGCGACCGGCAGCAGGGCGGGTACGACCGGCAGCCGCGCGGCCAATTCGACGATCGCCAGCCGCGCGGCGGTTTCGACCGCGACCGGGACCGGGATCGCGATCGCGGCCCGCGCGACGGCGGTTTCCCCGGCGATGACCGCGCGCCCCGCGACGCCGGCTACCAGCGCCAGGGCGGGTTCGACCGCGACCGCCCGGCGCCCCGCGACGGCGGCTACGACCGCGACCGGCAGCAGGGCGGGTACGACCGGGATCGCCAGGAGGGCGGCAGCCGCGCCCCGCGCGACGACCGAGACCGGCAGCAAGGCGGCTACGACCGCCCGCCCCGGCAGGACACCTTCCGCGACCGCGACCGCGACCGTGTCCCGCGGCAAGGCGGCGACCAGCGCACCCCGTTCCGGCCGCAGCGCAGCAACACCCCGACCGGCGGCCGCTTCCAGCGCACCGACTCCGGCAGCGTCCGCAAGCGCAACGACGACCGGGACCGGGATCGCTAGCGGTTCGCGGAGCGTTTCATGATGGCGGTTGCCTATTGGGTCCGGATACCGGCCCAGCGGCGGGCGCGATGAATCGCGCCCCTACAGCACGGTTGATCTGCCGCGGACTGTAGGGGCGCAATTCATCGCGCCCGCCCCGCTGACGCCGGGACTATTTTGGCAACACCCCATAAACCCCAGGCTATGCCGACCAAGCCCATCCGGGGCTGGACACGGGCGTCGGGGCGCCGTCCGTTGGGCTCATACGGAATCCGGGTGATGGGTGCGACATTCCGTTCATCGTACGTAGGGGAGAGCCCGGCACCCTCCCGCGTCCGTTCGCGGTTCCCGGCACGGGAGGGCGCCGGGCCCTCCCCTACGTACGCGCGGCGTCATCGGCGGGCGAACCGGCAGCAAACAGCCGGATTCCGTATCAATCCCGGAGGGTTGTCGTTCCCGTAGCGCGGGGATGACTCCTCGGGCGAGCGTGGGCGATGGCCGGGGTTGATGGACAACCGCCATCATGAACGGAAGCCGGCGGCGCTTTCATGCGCCGCCGGCTTCGTCGTGGGGTGTCTCGGTTCGGATGCAATTTCGGCGGGGCTACGCCGCTCCCGGCCGGGATGGCGCGAGCAGCACGGGCGCGGGGGATTCGCGCACGAGCTTGTCGGCGACCGAACCGCGCAGCCAGCGCCGCAAGCCGCTTGCGCCGTGGGATGACATCACGACCACGTCGCCTGGCACGATCAACTCCAGCAGGGCGAAGGCGGGCGTGCCTCCGGTGACCTCGAGCGTCGCCTCGACGCCCGTGCCGGCGGCCATCCTGGCGAGGTATTCGCGTGCTTCGTCGTCCAGTTCGCCGCGCACCAGTGCCCACGCATTATCCGGGAGCATTTCGCCCGAAGCCGTTCGCTGCCGGATGCGGGCGACGATCGCCTCGGGGTCCACGACCCGCACCAGGTGCAGCGGCGCGCCGAGGTCGCGCGCCAGCCGCGCGCCGATCGGCAGGGCGGCTTCGGCAAGCGCCGAGCCGTCGAGCGGGACGAGGACGCGGCCGTTGGCGGCCGGCAGTTCGCCCGGTCGCACCAGCAGGACCGGCACGGTCGCGTGATTGGCGACACGATCGGCCACGCTGCCGTAGAGGAGCCGGCCCGCTCCGCCGCGGCCGCGGGTGGCCATCACGATCATCCGGGTGGGTTCCGCCTCGGCTGCCGCCAGGATGGCGTCGGCCGGGTCGTCGCCGACGACGACCGTCGTTTCGACCGTGCGTCCGGTTTCGGCCAGCGGGCGGGCGGCGCGCTCCAGTTCCTCTTTGGCGGCGGCGACGTCGCTCGACACCCAGGTTTCGAGGTCGAGCCCGGAAATCTCGCCGATGGCGGGGCCGAGGTCCGGCTCCACCCGCAGCAGGGTGATGCGGGAGTCCGGCAGCCGCGCCGCCCAGGGGATGGCGGCGTCGGCGGCTTCGGAGCCGTCGTGCGGTACGAGGATGCGATCGGTCACGGTACCCTCCAGGCGCTCCCTGCCCGTGCAGGGGCGCATCGTCGTCGAGAGCAGACTACGCGATGCGGTGCCCGCCGCCGGACGGCGCCGGCCATGCCGGCGGTCAGGCCGCCGGGCCGACCTCGGCGCGCAGCCGCAGGAAGCGCAAAATCTCGTCCCGCGACAGCAGGCCGACGAGCCGGTCGTCCTCGACCACCGGCAGGTGGCCGAAGCCGCCGCTTTCCATCTGCTTGAGCGCGTCGAGCAGGTCGGTGTCCGGGGCGACCCGGCCCAGCCGCGACCACGGGACCATGACCTCGGAGACGCTGGTCCAGTCCCATTTCTCGCGGGGGACGCGGGTCACGTCGGGCAAGGTGAGTATGCCGCGCGGCACGTCGCCGTCGATGACGAGGAACGAGCCCTGGCCGTGGGCGAGGACATGGTCGTCCACCAGTTGACGCAGTTTCATCCAGCTTGGCACCTGCGGTTCGTCTACCAGGCCCATCGCCTGCCGGACGGTGGCCCCGGAAAGCTGGCGCTGGACGGTGCGGGAAGCGTTCTCGGCGGCGGTGGCGTTTTGCAGGAACCAGCCGATGAAGGCGATCCAGATGCCGTTGGCGACGTTGCCCTGCACGATCTGGAACAGGCCCCAGGCGATGAAGCCGAAGGAGACGAGTTGCCCGGAGGCCATCGCCACCTTCCAGCCGGTCTGCTCGTTGCCGCTGAAATGCCAGACGGCGGCCCGCATCATCCGGCCGCCGTCGAGCGGGTAGCCGGGGATGAGGTTGAACAGCAGCAGCAGCAGGTTGATGCGCGCCAGCCATTCGCTGGGCGCGGCGAGCGCGGGAATCGAGTGGTCGAGCAGGTACAACCCCTGGAACAGCAGGAAGAGCATCAGGCTGACCAGCGGCCCGCCGGCGGCGACCCGGAACTCGGAGGCCGCCGACTTGGTCGGCTCCCCGATCTCGGCCACGCCGCCGAAGATGAACAGGGTGATTCCGCGGACCGGCACCCCTTCGCGCAGGGCGACGCGGGCGTGCCCCAGTTCGTGCAGCAGGATGGAGGCGAAGAACAGGATGCCGGTCAGCGCCGCCAGCAGGTAGGCGGTCATCGGCGAAAGTTCGGGATATTCGGCCGGGAAGTAGCTGCCGCCGAGCGACCAGACGAGCAAGGCGAAGACAAGGAACAGGCTCCAGTGGAGCCCGATCGGGATGCCCCAGACGGTCCCGAGGCGGAAGCTGGCGGTCATCGTCTCCGTCTCCGTATCCGCCGGCCGGGGCGGCGAACCCGTGAACGCACCATGCCGAGTCTACCCGGCCTCGGGAGGTGCGGTGGCCGCGAACAGCGCCGCTACTGGTAGATGACCACCAGCGGCGGCGGATCGAGCGCCAGCGTCTCGCTCGCGGTCATCACCGGGACATCTTGCCGGTAAAAATGCTTGACGCCCGGGTACTCGAACCCGTCGTCGCGGATGAGTACGTCGTAGACCTCGATCTTGACCGAGGGCGCGCCGAACCCGTCCGACTCGATGACCAGTTGCACGCCGGGAACGGGCCGTAGCCGCTCCTTGCCGAGGATCATGTCTTCCCGGAACTGGTGCACGATCAGGATCTTCGGCGGCAGCCCGCCCTCCCGGACGATGTTGGCGAGGATTTCCTGCGCCTCGTTGAGGTGCTCGGCGGTCACCTCGCCGAGGTGCGTGCCGGGCACCTGACCGTCGGCGACGGCGAACTCCGGGTCCAGCGCAAGGTGGACGTGGGGCCGTTCCAGCAGCGGGCGCACCTTCTCGATTTCGGCCGGGATGGTGTTGCGCCCGATCTGGAGGTCGAGGAACAGCAGGATGCCGTTGGCTTCGGCGAAGTCGGCGTACTCCTCCAGCGTTTCCACGTCGGTGTCGAGCAGGTACTGGCCGTCCTGCGCCGGCCAGCCTTGCGCCACGGTGGCGATGACCTCGAAGGCCGGGATGACGGGTCGGGTCGGGTCGGCTGCCTCGTAATTGGCCGCCTCGGCCTGGAGGAGGGCGAGCAGGTCGGTTTTGTCGTATTCCCCGAGAATGCCCATGTTGGCGTCGTGCGGGTGGCCGTAGTAGGCGAGGATGCGGTTGGTCGGCAGCAGGCCGCCCATCGCGACGGTTTCGGCGAGGACCGCCTGCTCCTGCTGGGTGGCGCGGGGGATCAGCGGCAGCAGGGCTGGATCGACGCGCACCGCGCCGGTGCCGATCGAGAGCGGCGGCTGGGCGGTGAGGTCGCCGGCGATGGTGAACGGCGTCTGGGTCGGCACGGGATCGACGTCCGGCATCGCCCAGCCTGCCGAGGCGTCGTGGCGGAGCGCGTCGGATGGGTCCGCGCCGTTGCCGCCCGCGGCCGCCGCCCGCGGTGTTGCCGAATCCGCGCTATCGGGGGGTGGCCCGTCCGCGTCCGATAGCGCGGATTCCCCGGACGCCTGACCGGTCGCCGTCGCGGCGGCTTCGCCGGGTGAGCGTTCTCCGGCGGTCGTCGCGGTGCTGCCCCGACGTTCGGATGCCGGGGAATCGGGAGCGCCGAACGGGATCATGCCCGACGGAAATTCCGGCGCGACGATGGCGACGGCGGCGATGATGGCCACCAGCGCGACCGCGACGGCAACGCCGGCCACCCGGATGGATGACGGCATCCGCCGCCCGCGTCCGGTCATCCCGCCGGGCATCCTCGACCCTTCCTCGACCCCGCGCCGGATCGCGCCCGGGGGTGCTCGCGATTCTTCGTCGAAGTGTAAGCGTTCATCGTGCCACGTTCGGCCCGTTCACGCCCGCCGCGCCGGTCAGCGCGGCTTTGGCGGGGCGCTGGCGGCCGGCGCGACCGGCGGCGCTGCGTGCGCGGCGTCGCCCAGCGCCTGCTGGCGCTTCGCCTTGGCGATCGAGGCGATGGTGGCGATGGCGAGGATGGTGACGATCACGCCGAGACTGGCGAGCGCGGGGATCTTGTAGACGTCCACCAGCAGTATCTTCGTGCCGACGAAAACGAGGACGCCGGCGAGCCCCTGCTTGAGGTAGGCCATCCCGGCGAGATAGCCGGCGAGCACGAAGTACATCGCCCGCAGCCCGAGGATGGCCATGATGTTGGAGGTGAAGACGATGAACGGGTCGCTGGTGATCGCGAAGATGGCGGGGATGGAATCGACGGCGAAGACGAGGTCGGTCGTCTCGACGAGGATGAGCACGAGGAACAGCGGCGTCATGTAGCGGACGCCGTTGCGCAGGGTGAAAAACTTCTGGCCTTCGTACCCTTCGGTGACTGGGTAGAAGCGCTTGGCGAGGCGGACGAGTTTGTTGTCGTCGAGGGACGGGGCGGCGTGGTCGGTGCGCAGGAACCGGATGCCGGTGACGATCAGGAACGCGCCGAAGAGGTAGACCACCCAGTGGAACGACGAGAGCAGGACGCCGGCGAAGGCGATCAGGATGGCGCGCATGACGATCGCGCCGACGATGCCCCAGAACAGCACCCGGTGCTGGTACTTCGCGGGCACGGCGAACGCGCCGAAGATGAGCAGGAAGACGAAGACGTTATCGACGGCCAGCGACTTTTCGACGAGGTAGCCGGTGAACCACTGGACGCCGGCCTCGTTGCCCATGCGCCAGAAGACGCCGGCGTTGAAGAGGAGCGCGAGGCCGACCCAGACGCCGGTCCAGATCAGCGATTCCTTTTTCGTCACTTCGTGGGCGTCGCGGTGGAAGACGCCCAGGTCGATGGCGAGCATTCCCAGCACGAGCGCCAGGAACCCCGCCCAGGGCAGCAGTTCGGCAACCATCGATGGAGACTCCTCGAAACCGGTGGCGTTTCGGGTTCGGGTCGGGTAGCGGCGGACGCGGCACTCGGCCAGGATGGATTCCGCTTGCGGGCAGACGCCCGCGGTCCGAGACACGGCGCGCGGGGAGGCTCGCTCCGGGCCGCGTCCGAGGCCGCATGTCGGTTCGAGGTCAGGAGTCGGCGGGCACAGGGGGCTCCTTTCGCGTCTGCCGGGCAACAAAAAACCCCGGCCGCATCCCGAATGGATGAGCCAGGGTCTTACCCGGTAGGACGGAACCTACCCCCAGCGGCCGGCGCATAGCGCGTAATGACGACCGCGGGCCCGCCCCATTGTGCGCTGGGGCGGTCGTTACTCCCCCTGTTGGGCGACAGGATACGCGATTGGGCGCCCCGAGAAAAAGGGTATGGGCCGGGTTCGGTCTGCTGCCGCGTCGAGCGGAACAGCGGACGAGATCCCTCGACTCGTTCGGGATGACGGCGGGGGAATGTCCGGTCTCGTATGGGATTTCCGGCGCTGAGGTTGAGAGGGGGTGCGAAAAAACTCCGATTCGGTCGGTCTTTCGCGAACGTACGCGGTGTTTCGCGATCGAATAAATGGCGAATATACGCCAGAGAATTCTCGGAGAAATGGCGGGACGCCCAGGGCTATGAACCCGCGGCCGGCCAATCCGCTTCGAGGCGGGTGATGGTGCAATCCGGTTCGACCACGAGGGCGGTACGAACGATGCCGGCGAAGATGCCGTGTTCGACCACGCCCGGGATCGCCTTGATCGCCGCCGCCAGCGCCAGCGGGTCCTCGACCGGGCGGGTGCCGCAATCGAGGATGTATTCGCCGTTCTCGGTGAGGAACGGGTCGCCGTTGTGGTCCGGGCGCAGCACCGGCTCCAGCCCGAGCGCGCGCAACCGGCCGGCGGTGTGGGTCCAGCCGAACGGCACGACCTCCACCGGCAGGTGGAACCGGGTGCCGAGCGCGGTGGTGCATTTTTCGGCGGCGGCGACGATCAGGTAGTCGTCGCAGGCGAGGGCGACCAGTTTTTCGTAGAGCAGCGCGCCGCCGCCGCCTTTGATGACGTGCAGGGACGGGTCGATCTCGTCGGCGCCGTCGATGCCGAGGTCGAGGCGCTGAACGTCGTCCAGGTCGAGCAGCGGAATGCGCAACTCGCGGGCGAGGGCGGCGGTCGGTTCGGAGGTCGCGACCCCGCGCATGCGCAGCCCGGCTTCGATGCGCACGCCCAGTTCCCGGACGACGGCCTTGGCGGTGGAGCCCGTGCCCAGCCCGACCGTCATGCCATCCTGAACCAGGTCGGCCGCCGCCGCGGCCAGCGTGCGCAACCGGGTTGCGGTATCCATGCCCGTTTCTCCATCAGTGCCGAGTGCCGAGTGCCGGGTGCCGAGGCGCGTGATGCCGTTACTCGGCGCCCGGCACTCGGCGCTCGGCACTCAGGCCGGAGGCGGCGGCGCGATCGACGATCCAGGCGAGGCGGCCGGCGGCGCGGACGGCCTGCGACGGCAGGTTGAGCGGGTCGTCCGGGCCTTCCAGCACCGCGCGCAGGGTGTCGGCCTTGCCCGCGCCGCCGACGAGGAACAGCACTTCGCGGGCGGCGGCGATGAGCGGGTAGGTGAAGGTGATCCTGTTGGCGTCCAGTTTCGGGACGTGGTTGGCGACCACCAGCGCGTCGTCGCGGTGCAATGCTTGGGTGTGCGGGAAGAGCGAAGCGGTATGGCCGTCGTCGCCCATGCCTAGCAGGACGAGGTCGAACACCGGGGTGGAGTCGGCCGCGCCGGCCACGCGGCGGATCGATGCCTCGTAGGCGGAGGCTGCTTCGGTTGCCGAGGGGAGGGAGGTGTCCACCGGGTGGACCCGTTCCGGCGGGGCGACGGCTTGCAGCCAGCCGCGCAGCGCTTCGCCGGCGTTGCTTTCCGGGCTGTCGAGCGGCGCCCAGCGTTCGTCGCCCCAGAACACCTCCATGCGGTCCCACGGGACGTAGGGCGCGAACTCGTCCCCGGCCAGCAATTGGCCCATGCGCTTCGGGGTCGAGCCGCCGGACAGGGCGAGCAAGGCCCGCCCGCGCTCGTCCACGGCGGCGCGGACGACCTCGACCACGCGGGCGGCGGCGCTGCGGGCCAGCGCCTCGCCGTCCTCGACGACCAGGATGTCGCCGCGGCCGTTCGGGAGGGTGACGGACATCGTGCTCTCGCTCTCCGCCGGTGGCGCCGCGCGTGCCCCGCCGTGGGTCACGTCAGGCCGGCGCGCTCAGGGCCACGTCGGGCGCGAGGGTGGCCGCGAACGCGAGCGCTTCCTCGTACACCCCGTCGCGGCCAAACTGGCGCAGCTCTTCGGCAAGCAGCGCCGCCTCGTCGGGCACGGCAGCATAGACCATCCGCCGGCTGGTCGGCGCGCCGCTGGCCTGGCTGATGGTGGCCAGTTCTTCCGGGTCGAACCGTTCGATGCGGAAGGTGCCGGCGTCGCCGGCCAGGAGGCGGACGGTGGCCAGTCCGCAGCCCGCCACCGGGTCCGGCAGCGGCTTCACCGTGAGGGTGACTTCGCGCCGTTCCTGCCGGGAGCCGGCGCGCACCGTCGCCCGCCACTGGGTCGAATCGCCGCGCGGGCGCACCAGTTCGCCGGGCGCTTGCCAGCCGAGGCGCGTGCCCAGCCACCCGGCCAGCAGCAAGGCGCCGGTGAACCCGGTGCGGCCGTCCGGCCCGGCCGCGCCGTAGGTGATGCGGACCTCGTCGATGGCGTCCAGCACCGGGAGGAGCGCCGGCGGGTCGAAGAACTGGGCGATGAGCGTCCGCCACGGGTCGAGCCGCTGCCAGGCGAAGTCGCTCAGGCGGGGCGGGTTGTTGCCGCGCGCGATCATGCCGGCGAGGTGGACGAGGTCGGCGGCCGGGTTGGCCGCCCCGGCGGTGTCCACGATGAGCCGGTCGGCCATGCCGGTCAGGTCGGTGAAGAGTTCGCTGCCGGTTGTCGAATCGGCCGCCCACCAGACGAAATCGGGCAGGTCGGCGACCAGCAGCGGCTCGGCGATGGACGCCAACTGCCGTTCGTCGTCGGCGTGGACCTCGACGACGACGGACTCGAAGCGGACGGCGGGGCGCCCCTTGATCGACTCCTGCTCCAGCAGGGCGACCCGGACGTCGAGTCCCGGGTCGTCGTGGTGGGTGATCTCCGGGTCGGCGACGAGGATGGTCGCCCGCGACGGGTAGAGGTCGCCGAGGCGGGTGACGGTGCGTTCCACCCGCTCGGCGTCGTGCCGGGACCGGGCGACCGCGGTCAGGTTCAGGGTGCTGGCGCGGGTCAGGACGCCGACAGGCCCCTCCTCCTCCGCGCCAGGCGGCGGCACGATCGAGCGCGCGCCGGCGACGGTCACCAACCCCCACAGCCGGGCCAGTTCCTTGGCGATCGCGCCGGCGTCGAACACGTGTCCGGCCCACGTCGCCCCGGGGATCGGGCGGGCGTGCGGACGGTCGGCCGAAGTCGTCATCGTTGCATCTCCCGGGGTGGAAAAGTGCTATGTGCTCCGTGCTACGTGAGACGTTTCGCCCGGTGGCGGGGGTTCGTCATCGTGTGCGTAGTTGGGCTCGAGCAACCATGCCGGCAACTCGTGCTCGTCGGATTCGCGGAGCGGCATGTCGTACGAAGGACGGTGTTCGTCGATCGACGAAGATGTGCGGCGACCGCGATCCTGCTCGATTCGACGAGAAACGCTGTTTCGGAGGGCGGTGATGAGCCGGGTCACGTCGAGTGACATTGCATGGAGACGCGCGTGATTGGCTTCGCTGATGTACCCGAGGTCCAGTGCCACGTAGAGCAGCGAGCGCACCTCGCCGGCCGATGCCCTGGCAATCTGAAGAAACTGCACGAACTGCGG
Organism: Chloroflexota bacterium; assembly: GCA_023423795.1. GTDB lineage: Bacteria > Chloroflexota > Chloroflexia > Thermomicrobiales > UBA6265 > CADCWF01. The sequence continues at coordinate 34,859 of JAFAEX010000126.1, forward strand.
ACCGCTCTCGCGCTCGAATCCTTCCGCGACGTTCGCCATCGACGAGAACGCCGCCGATCGAATCTGACCCGCGAATCGAAAATCTCGTGAAACGGCGCCGTCACGGGTTGCTGCATAGATCGCCGACGTAAGTGCCCGTGCTCGTTGCCATGCGATCAGGTCTTCGAAGCGCGTTACCCCGGCCACTGCATCCTCTCTATCCGCTCCACACGCTCACACAACGACCGCCCCACAAAGCACGTGGCACGTAGCACTATGCACGTCGCACTCGAAACTACGGCCGTCGCCACGACCGGCCGTCGCGGGCGATCATCGTGTCGGCGCGGTAAGGACCCCATGTGCCGGCTTCGTAGGGGACGGGCGGGGGAGCGCCGGGTTCGGCCCAGGCGTCGAGGATGGGTTGCACGATCGCCCAGGCGGATTCGACTTCGTCGCGGCGGGTGAACAGCGTCGGGTCGCCGAGCATGGCGTCGAGCAGGAGGCGTTCGTAGGCGTCCGGCCCGGCCTCGCCGAAGGCCGCGCCGTAGAGGAAGTCCATGCGGACGGTTCGGAGTTGGGTCCGCGCGCCGGGCACCTTGGCCGCGAAGCGCAGGGCGATGCCCTCGTCCGGCTGGATGCGCAGGGTGATGACGTTCGGGGTCAGGTCGAGGTCGCCCATCGCCTGGAACATCAGGTGGGGGACGCGCTTGAACTCCACCGCGATCTCGGTGACGCGGCGCGGCAGCCGCTTGCCCGTGCGCAGGTAGAAGGGGACGCCGCTCCAGCGCCAGTTGTCGATGCCCAGCCGCAGGGCGACGTAGGTCTCGGTTGTCGAATCCGGGGCGACGCCCTTTTCTTCGTGGTAGCCCTCGACCGGGCGGCCGCCGACGAAGCCCGGTGCGTACTGCCCGCGCACGACCCGCGTCGGCACCTCGTCGCCCGAGGGCGGCACGACGGAGCGCAGCACCTTGACCTTTTCGTCGCGGACCGCGTTGCCGTTGAAGAAGGCGGGCGGCTCCATCGCGACTACGGTCAGCAGTTGCAGCAGGTGGCTTTCCACCATGTCGCGCAGCGCGCCGGAGGTGTCGTAGTAGCCGGCGCGGCCTTCGACGCCGAGCGATTCGGCGGCGGTGATCTGCACGTTATCGACGTACTGCCGGTTCCAGACCGGGTCGAAGAGAATGTTGGCGAAGCGGAAGGCGAGGACGTTCTGGACCGTTTCCTTCCCGAGGTAGTGGTCGATGCGGTAGATCTGCCGCTCGGTGAGGAGGACGGCCATTTCCGCGATCAGTTCGCGGGCGCTGGCGAGGTCGTGCCCGAACGGCTTCTCGACCACGACGCGGTGCCAGCCTCGGCTCGGTTCGAGGTAGTTCGCCTGCCGTTCCAGCGCGCCGGCGGCGGTGAGGCCTTGCAGGATCGGTGAAAAGAACCGGGGCGCGGTTGCGAGGTAGAAGAGCCGGTTGCCCTGCGTTTGCCGCTCGCGGTCGATCCCGTCGAGCCGGGACTTCAGGTCGGCGAAGGTCGAGGGGTTGTCGAACTCGCCGCGCACGTAGAACAGGGCGCGGGAGAACGTTTCCCAGCCGTCGGCCGTCACCGGCATGCGCGCGCCGGCCTCGACGGCTTCCCGCATGTGGCGGCGGAAGTCTTCTTCGCTCCAGTCGCGGTGGGAGACGCCGACGATGGTGAACCCGTCCGGCAGCGGCTGCCCGATGGCGAGGTCGTAGAGCGCGGGCATCAGTTTGCGGGCGGTGAGGTCGCCGGAAACGCCGAAGATGACCATGGCGCATGGGGCGGGGATGCGCCCGTCCGACCCGGCACGCAGCGGGTTGGCCAGTTCGTGCTCCTGCGACCAGGCGTCCATCGGCGAGGTCCACGTCTCGGACGCCACCGTGGCGGGGTCGATCGCCGCGCCGTCCGCGATCCCGGCCCCGGCTCCGGTCCGGTCGGCGGTGTCGGTCATCGTCGTGTCCTCCGGGGGGGACGAAGTGCTACGTGCTACGTGCTACGTGCTACGACGTTGTGCGGGCGCCGAGTGCGCGATGCTCGTTCATAGCACATAGCACATAGCACATAGCACGTAGCACGTAGCACGTAGCACTTCGTCAAACGTCGTCCTGAAGCGCCGGCCACTCGTGGTGGAAGATGCCGTCGCGGTCGGTGCGGCGGAAGGTGTGGGCGCCGAAGTAGTCGCGCTGGGCCTGGATCAGGTTGGCCGGCAGGTCGGCGGTGCGGTAGGCGTCGAAGTAGTCGAGGCTGGCGCTGAGGGCCGGGCAGGGGAGCCCGGCGGCGCGGGCCAGCGCGATCGCGGTGCGGCAGCCCGGCGCGGTGGCGTTGACCGTTTCGGCGATGTGGGGCGCCAGCAGCAGGTTGACCAGGTCCGGCTGGTCGGCGAAGGCGAAGCGGATCGGGTCCAGCAGGGCGGCCCGGATGATGCAGCCGCCCTTCCAGATGCGGGCGATCTCAGAGAGGTTCAGGTTCCAGTCGAAGGCGTCCGACGCCGCCCGCAGCAGGGCCATGCCTTGCGCGTAGGAGGAGACCTTGGCGAAGTAGAGGGCGTCTTCCAGCGCCGAGAGGACGGCGGCGCGGTCGAGGTCGGCGACCTTCTCCGGCGCTTCGGGGCGGTGGAGGACCTTGCTGGCGGCGACCCGCTCGGCCTTCTTGCTGGACATGATGCGGGCGGTCACCGCGGCGTCGATGGTCGGGATCGGGGTGGCCAGTTCCAGCGAGGAGATGCTGGTCCACTTGCCGGTGCCCTTCTGCTCGGCGACGTCGAGGATGACGTCCACGAGGTGGCCGTGGCCGTCCGGGTCGGGTTCGGCGAGCGCGTGGGCCGTGACCTCGATCAGGAACGAGGCCAGCTTGCCGCGGTTCCATTCGGCGAAGACCTCGGCCATCTCGGCCGCCGACATGCCCAGCGCAGAGCGCATGATGTCGTAGGTCTCGGCGATGAGCTGCATGTCGCCGTATTCGATGCCGTTGTGGACCATCTTGACGTAGTGGCCGCTGCCGCCGGGGCCGATGTGGGTGACGCAGGGGCCGGCCTCGGTCTTGGCGGCGATGGCCACCAGCATCGGTTCCAGCAGGTCGTAGGCTTCGCGCGGCCCGCCCGGCATCAGGCTGGGGCCTTTCAGCGCGCCCTCTTCGCCGCCGGAGACGCCCATGCCGACGAAGTTGAACCCCTGGGCGGCGACCTCGGCCGAGCGGCGCTCGGTGTCGGTGTAGAGCGAGTTGCCGCCGTCGATGATGATGTCGCCCGGGTCCAGTAGCGGGACCAGCGCGGCGATGACGGCGTCCACCGGGGCGCCGGCCTTGACCAGGATGATGATCCGCCGCGGCCGTTCGATGGCGGCGACGAATTCTTCCATCGAGCTGGTGGGGAACAGGCCGGCGTCCGGGCCGACCTCGGCCATCACCTCATCGGTGCGCGCCTGCGTCCGGTTGTAGACGGCGATCGGGAACCCGTTGCGGGCGATGTTCTGGGCCAGGTTGGCGCCCATCACCGCGAGGCCGACCAGACCGACGTGCCGAGGCTGCTCCGTCACCGTGTGTTCTCCCCGTCCGATCGCGCGCACGCCGCCCGCGCGCCAACCAGTCGGAAAGTGTACCCCGGCGGGGCGGAGTGCAAAGTGCTCTGTGCAACGTGCTACGTGCGGCGACGCGGAGCGTGTTGACCCGTCGTGGCACGTAGCACGTTGCACAGAGCACAAAAAAAGGCGGGCGGCCGGGGAAACCCCGACCGCCCGCCGCCGGCTCGTGAGCCGGACGCCGAAGCGTCCTTAGCTGACGAACGCGACGTTGTAGTTGCCGCCCGAGGCATCGGCGATGGCGGTGCCGCCACCGGCCGAGACGCCAAGGTTGGTGGAGTTGGCCATGTCGCCGCCATCGACGGCCACGCCGCCCATGGTGTCGCCGACGCCGATGGCGCTGCCGGCGTTGCCGCCCGAGTTGACGTCGCCGACGGCGACCGCGCCGCCGTTGGCCGAGGCATCCGCGCCGCCGCCGTTACCGGCCGAGGCGACTTCGTTCGGAACCGCCTCGCCCGGGAAGAACTTGGCCTGCAGCCGGGTCTGAGCCGTGATGAAGTCCATGTCGAGGTTCCCTCCCTGCACCGTACTGCCGTCGCGATCGCATGCCGAAACAGCGGTCGCGGGGACGCGGCCTCCCGCCGCACGCACACTTTACACCATGTTCGCGATTCCTGCGCAAGGGTCTGTCAATCCGGGACCGACGGGTACATCCACTCGTTTTCCGTGGATGAGCGCGCTCGGGGATGAACCGTGCTTGCGGCTGGCGCCGACGGGTGGCGTGACGATTCCGCGCCGGGAGACGAAGCGCATGCCGGACTGGCCGAAGAGACCGTGTCGGAGCTCCGCTGGCGTCATTCAAACCGTCGTCCCGAGGCCGTCGAGGGATCTCGCCATC
>JAFAEX010000133.1 GCA_023423795.1 Chloroflexota bacterium
CCCGGCTCCGGCGCCTATCGGCGAGCGGGGGTGCGTATCACGCGCCCCCGCTTTCCGCAACCGTCGGTGCATCGAGGCCGTTCCCCATCGTTACTCGCCCCCGCGGTAGCAGGTGCGCTCGAGGAGCCGGTCGATGACCCGCCGGGACGAACCGAAGGCAGGACGCCGAACAAGCGCCGTCCAGACCGCCGGCCTCGCCCTGGCGGTCGCAATCGGCTCCGTTGCCGGATCCGCACCAGGAGCCGAATCGCTCGCCCGTACGGGCGGCGCAACGGGAACGATTCGGATCGGAACGACCAGCCTGGTGGTCGAACTCCCGGTCGAACCGCAGGCGGTGGCGAAGGGCCTCAGCGACCGTAACGCCGTCAGGCCGGGCACCGAGGGGATGGTGTTCCGGGCGGACGGCGAGCCGGGATTCACGATGGCCGGGATGCTGTTCTGTCTCGATTTTATCTGGATTGCCGGCGATGCCGTCGCCGGCGTTTCCGAGGACGTTTGTCCCGCTCCGCCGGGCGGAGATCCGCCGGTGGTGTATCCGCCCGCGCCCGTGACCGCCGTCGTTGAGACGCGGGCCGGGTGGGTGGCGGAGCACGGGGTCGCCGCTGGAGACGGGGTTTCGCCGCTCGCGGTCGCGCCCCGGACCGTCGTCCGCATGGTCGCCAAGGCGGCCCGGAACGGCCGGTTTGCACCGGTTGAGAGTGAGACGATCGAGCGGACGTTGATTTACGCCGGTATCGAGCCGGCGCCGATCGTCGCCCGGATGGAGCGCGCCACCGCCGACGGCACGGTGACGAAGCGCGAACGCCGCCGGGTTTTCCGGGAGGTTCGCACGCGGTTCGCCCAAACGCCGCGCGACGGTTCGCCGGTCAGTCAGGGCAATCGCGACGTGCTCCCGATCGATTGACGTTCGCCGGAACCCTCGGCAACGCGCGCACTGTGGCGGATGCCCGGGCGTTGCCGCCGATGCGGTTCCCACCGGCCGGACGGGGGATGGATGCATCCCGCACCGGCCACACCGCCGCCGTTGATGTTCCGGCGGACGGGGCCAGTTCGCTCCGGAGAGCGGTTCCATGGACTTCGCATTGCTCGTCGCCCGGCTGCTGCTCGCGGCCGTTTTCGCGGTCGCCGGCGTGGCCAAGCTCGCCGATCTGTCCGGTTCCCGGCGCGCCGCGCGCGCCTTCGGCGTTCCGCCCGGGCTCGCCGATGTCGTCGGCGTGGCGCTGCCGATCGCCGAACTCGTCGTCGCCGTGTTGCTGATCCCGGTCGCCACCGCGCGCTGGGGAGCCGTGGCGGCGCTGGCGCTGCTCCTCGTGTTCCTCGCGGCGATGGCGAACCAGCTTCGCCGCGGGCAGCACCCGGACTGCCATTGCTTTGGACAACTTCATTCGGCGCCCCTGGGCGCGGCCACGGTGGTCCGCAACGGGCTGCTCGCCGCCGTCGCCCTGTTCATCGCCGTTGCGGGCTGGAACGACGCCGGCGCCAGCGCCGTTGCGTGGCTGGGCGGCGCGTCCGCCGTCGAGATCGTGGCCCTCGTCGCCTCGCTGCTGGGGCTGGCCGGCGTGGCGGCCTCCCTGTGGCTGGTCTACCACTTGATGGGCCAGAACGTCCGCCTGGCGGACCGGCTCGATTCCTTCGAAGCGGCGGTCGCCGGCGGCGACCTCTCCGCCCTGCGCGCGTCCGCCGATGAGGACGATGACGAGGACGACGACGACGCACCCGGGTTGGCGATCGGCGCGCCCGCGCCGGCGTTCGCCCTGCAGGGCCTCTTCGGCGAAACCCTGACCCTGGACGCGCTGCGGTCCGGCGGGCAGCCGACCTTGCTTGTCTTTTCCGACCCCGGCTGCGGCCCGTGCAACGCGCTGATGCCGGACATCGGCCGCTGGCAGCGCGAGCATGCCGACGCGTTGACCGTCGCCCTCGTCAGCCGCGGCGGGGCGAGCGCCAACAAGCCCAAGGCCACCGAGCATGGGCTGACGAACGTCATGCTCCAGCAGGACCGGGAGATCGGCCGCGCCTACGGCAGCGACGCCACCCCGGTGGGCGTGATCGTCAACGCCGACGGCACGATCGGGAGCCGGCTCGCCCTTGGCGCGGATTCCATCCGCGCCCTGGCGGCGAGGGCGCTCGCCGGCCGGATCAAGGCGCGCACGATCCCGCTGGCGCCGGTCGGGGCGGCGGCGAACGGGCCGGCCAGGGCCATCGAACAACCCGCCGCACCGGTCGCGCCCGCGGCCGCTCCCGTCGGCCAGCCCGCCCCGGCCGTGGATCTGCGCGATCTGCGCGGGCGGCCGGTGAAGTTGTCGTCGTTCCGGGGGAAGCCGACGCTGCTGCTGTTCTGGGACCTGAATACCCCGCTCAGCATGGACATGCTGCCCGACATCCGGGCGCTGGATGCCGCGCCGCCTCCGAGCGCGCCGCGGCTGGTCGTGGTCTCGTCCGGCCCGCCGGCGGCGGCCCGCGCGATGCGGCTGAAGGCGCGCATCATCAACGATCCCGACGCCCGCGTGACCAATGCGTTCGGCGCGACCGGCACCCCGGCGGCGGTGCTGCTGGACGCCGAGGGGCGCATCGCCTCCGACGTGACCTACGGCGCGCGCTACATCCTCGCGCTGGCGCGCGGACTGGATGTCGCCAACCCGCCGGCGGACGGCATCGAGCGCGTCGGCCGCGAAGCGCCCGGCCTCGAACTGGCAACCATCGACGGTCAGGCCGTGCGGATGGCCGATTTCCGGGGCAAACCGACGCTGGTCGTGCAATGGAGCACCACCTGCGGGTTCTGTGACCGGATGCTGCCCGACCTCCGCGCGCTGGCCAACGATCCGCCCGACGGAGCGCCGGGGTTGGTCGTGATCGCGCGCGGCGACGAGGATGCGGTCCGGGCGATGGACTTGAACGTTCCGGTGATCCATGACACGGACAACCGGGGCATGCGTGCGTTCCGCGCGTACTCGACCCCTTCCGCGGTGCTGATCGACGCGGACGGCACGGTCGCCTCGCCCATCGCGGTCGGCGCCGACGAGGTGCTGCGGATCGCGCGCTCCACCACCGACGAGGAGCGCGCGGCCGCGGTCGCCGCGATCGGGACGCCGGCCGCCGATGCGCCAAGGCCGGCTCCGGCGTCCCGCTCCGGGCAGGCGGCCCCGTCGTTCACGCTGCCGGACCTCGGCGGCGGCAAGGTGTCGCTCGAATCGTACCGCGGCGAGCCGACGATGGTGCTGTTCTGGAACCCCGAGTGCGGGTTCTGCCAGCGGATGCTGGACGACCTGAAGGAGTGGGAAGAGGACCCGGACGACGACGCGCCTCGCCTGCTGGTCGTTTCCACCGGCAGCGTGCAGCAGAACCTTGCCCAGGGGCTGCGCTCCACGGTGGTGCTGGACACCGACTTTTCGGTCGGGGCTGCGTTCGGCGCGACCGGCACGCCATCGGCTGTGCTCGTCGATGCTGAGGGACGGATCGCTTCCGGTGTCGCGGCTGGCGGGAGAGCCGTGCTCGCCCTTGCCGATGGAGAGGAGATCGACCCGAGCGTTCCGACAAGCGTCGAAGACCCCGTCGTTGGCCTGCGGATCGGCAGTGCCATGCCCGATCTCGTGCTCCCCGACCTCGAGGGGACGCCGGTCGATTTCGCAACGTTCACGGGCGAACGCACGATGGTCCTGTTCTGGGACCTCGATTGCGGGTTCTGCGCGAGGTTCCTGCCGAACCTCAAGGCCCTGGAAGCCAATCCGCCGGCCGGCGCGCCGCGCATCGTGGTCGTCGGGTCGGGCGAACCCGACGAATTGCGCGCCCTGGGCCTGTCCTCGCTGGTGCTCCGCAACGAGGACGACGCGGGGCACAAGGCGTTCAACAGTTGGTCTACCCCGGCGGCGATCATGATCGACGCCGACGGCACGATTGCCTCGGTCCCGGCCGAGGGTGAACCGGCCGTGGTCGCGCTCCTGAAGGGCGAAGATCCGGTGGAAGCGACGCGACGCTCCTACGAGGAGGAGCAGCCGAAACCGCTGGAGATCGGGACGCCGGCGCCGGACCTGGCGCTGCCGGACCTCGACGGGAAAACCGTCACGCTGGCGTCGCTGCTCGGCGCGCCAACCGTGGCCGTGTTCTGGAACCCGGATTGCGGCTACTGCGACCGGATGAAGGACGACCTCCTCGAATGGGAGGAGGAGCGGTCCCCGGGCGCTCCGCGGTTGGTCATCCTGTCGCGCGGCGACAAGGAAGCCAACCGGTCGTTCGGTTTCGAATCGCCGCTTCTGCTCGACGACGAGTACCAGGCGATGGCGGCGTTCCGCACGTCCGGCACGCCAACGGCGCAACTGATCGACGCGGACGGCAGGATTGCATCCGGCCTCGTCGTGGGAGCCGACGCGATCTTCGAACTGCTGGAGTCCGCCACCTTCGCCACGGCGCCGAAGCCGAGCGGCCGGACCGGGCTCCTGAATCTGGTTCGTCCGGGCGGACGCGCCGGCCGATCCTGATCGGTCGGCCGGCCGTCACGCATCCGGCCGGCGCGCGTTCACCTCCTGCACCAGCGCGGAACCGCCGGCGCGGGCGCCGCGAGCGCCCGCGCCGGTCGGCGGAAACCCCGCTGGCGGCGCTTCGGACACCGGCGCGGTTCGATCAAGGAGTTTGCCGTGGTCGCGCTCACGATCGGGATGGCCACGTACGACGATTTCGACGGCGTGTATTTCACGCTGCAATCGTTGCGCTTGTACCAGGATCTCGACGACACCGAGATCCTCGTCATCGACAACTTCGGGTGTGAATTCACGCAGCGGTTCGTGGAGTCCCTCCCGGATGCCCGCTACGTCGAGGCAAAGGAACTCGTCGGCACCGCCGCGCCGCGCGACCTCGTGTTTCGGCGCGCACTAGGCAAGGCCGTCGTCTGCCTGGATTCCCACGTCTTGCTGGAACCGGGAGTGGTCGCGCGGCTGAAGGCGTACTACCGCGATCACCCGGAGACCAACGACCTGCTCCAGGGGCCGCTCGTGTACGACGACCTGCGGGCGGTTTCGACCCACTTCGCGCCGGTCTGGCGGAGCCAGATGTGGGGCGCGTGGGAAACCGACCCCCGCGGTATCGATCCGGCCGGTGAACCGTTCGACATCCCGATGCAGGGACTGGGCGTGTTCAGCTGCCGGCGCCGGGCGTGGCCCGGTTTCAATCCGGCGTTCCGCGGGTTCGGAGGCGAAGAAGGCTACATCCACGAGAAGGTCCGGCAGCGTGGCGGGCGAACCTTGTGCTTGCCGTGGCTGCGTTGGGTCCACCGGTTCAGCCGGCCCAAGGGCGTGCCGTACCCGCTGGCGGTCGAGGACAAGCTTCGCAACTACGTCATCGGGCACACCGAACTGGGGCTGGACATTGCGCCGGCGGTGGACCATTTTTCGACATTTCTGCCGCCGGATCGGGTCGAGGAGGTCGTCGATGCCGCCCTCGCGGAGATCGACGGTGGACGCGCGCGAGCCGCCGCGAAACCGGCCAAGCCGCGGGATCGCAAGCGACGCAAGGACCGGAAAGCGGCCGAGCCGGCATTCGACAACGACATGGCCCGGGCGCTGCTGGATGCCATCCCCGACGAAGTGAGAATCGCGTACGGGCTCGAACCGGTTGGTGTGCTCGATTTCCCCGGCGCGGGGCCGGAGCGGGATGCAGCGCGGGCGGACTCACGGGAGACGCTGCTGTCCCAGGGGTGGCTCGACGCGGCGCACCTCGACTTGCTCACCGTGGACGAGGCCATCGCGCTCGCGCAGTTGAACGCCGGCGAGGCGCTGGGCGCGGCGGGCGTATCGGCCAGCCAATGGGCGCACCCGGCGCACACCGAGCGGCAGGAGCTGGCGAATGCACCTCACTCGCCACCCCGAGGGGAACCCGAGGCGTTACCGCTCGTCAGTTGCATCTGCCCGACCTACAACCGCGCGCCGGCGTGGTTGTTCCTGGTGGAAGAAGCCATTGAATCGTTTCTCCGCCAGACCTACCCAAACAAGGAACTGATCGTCTTCAACGACTGCCCCGGTCAGACGCTTGCGTGCGCCGCGCCCGGCGTGCGGGTAATCAACGTGCCGCGCCGCTACCCGACGCTCGGCGACAAGTACAACGCCGCCATCGCCGCGGCCAGGGGCGACCTCATCGCGCCATGGGAAGACGACGATATAAGCATGCCGTGGCGGTTGTCGCTGTCGGTGGAGCGGCTGGGCACGGCCGACTACTTCAACCCCAAACGTCACTGGTTGATGCTCGACACGGAACTCAAGGGCGACCAGCCGCACGGCTACGGCCACAACCTCAGCCTCTTCAGTCGCCGGGCGTTCGATCTGGTGGGGCGCTATCCGCAAGTCAGCGGCCCGCAGGATGCGATAATGGACGGGGCGCTGATGCACCACGCCATGTGCCGCGGCGGGCCATGGACGGGCGATGCCGAGTTGACAAAGGCCGAGTGGTACTACATTTACCGATGGTGCGTGTCGCCGACGCACTTGTCCGGAAACGCAACGCCGGACGAGTTCTACCGGTTCGTCGGCACGCAGCCGATCGAGCGGGGCCGCTTCGTCCTCCAGCCCCATTGGCGGGAGGACTACGAGGCCCGGGTCTCGGCCGAACTCCTCGCGCAGGCGGGGTAGGGATCGCCGCCGGCGGGAATGGCGCGGCGATGCGGGAAGGAGAGCGCAGTGATTGACTTCACCGTCGATTCGATGGTCACGCGGATCACCGTCGGGGCGATCGAGAGCGACGAAGACGACCTCGAAGATGACGACGAGGAGGTTTCGTACTCGCGGTTGATCACGATCGAGACCGCCGACGGGACGTTTCGTCTTGAGCTGATGGCGGACGACCGTGAGAGCCTGGAATTCGAAGAAGACTGATCCGGAACCGACGAGCCGAACGGACGACTGCCCGGCGCACCGTCGCCGCAGCGTCGTCCGTTCGGCATAGGCGACGGCGTCGTCGCCGGCGCGTACAGTTTGGCAGCGACCAGGCGCACGCGATTTTGGAAGCGGAAATCAGTCCTAGACCTGGTGGTCGTCGGTTCGATGCACGTCCCAGCGAGTGGCGGGTGCACCGTCGCACCGCCTGTCGTTCTCGGCCGCGCCGCAGGCGCGGTTGATGAACGCTTCCCGAGCGCCGGGCAGGGGCGGCGCAACCGTTCGCATCGCCTCGGCGGCAATCGAATCCAGCACCAGGGCGAGTTCGGATCGGCACGCCGGGCAGGTCTCGACGTGGGCTTCGATAAGCCGGAGGTCGGCGTCGGGCAACGCCAGCATCGCGAAGTCCGGTAGGCGGACCGACATCCGACAGGCGCCGGCGGGCGGCAGGTTCCGGCGCGTCGTCACGAAGATTGCCTCCCCCGGCAAAGCCCGCTGGCGCTGTGTCCGCTGCACCACGATGTCCGCTCCTCCGTGCTTCTTCGTGATGATACCGATTCGCGCTCGTGTGTGGGGCTGCCTGACCGCGGGTTGGGCGAGAAACATGAACGCTTCGTGAAGAGAATATAAACGCATTCCCCTGCGGCTGTACAGTGACGCGCGATCAGTCGGCAGGACGCTCGCGGACGTGTTCCCTGGCCGCCACGTGATAGCCATGGGGTGTTGTTTGAATGTGACGCCCTTGGCGCTGGAGGACGTGACGCGGCGGATCCTGCATGGAGGCGCGGCGAACGGATTTGCATGCCCGTTCGCCGGAGCGGGTTCGCAGGTGCGATGCTCGGAATCTGGCTGGTCGAGCGGACGAGCAGGACGTGAATCGCCGAGTTCGATGCGGGGCGCTCCGCGGGCACATTGGAACTGAACGCCGTTCCGATGCACCACGAATGGGCCCGCTGCCTGCGCGGCGATCGTTTCCGTGGGAACACCCGAGGCCCGAAAAATGTCAAGCTGGCACACAAGCAAGAACATTGCCTAAATGGTATACAACGATGGAAACAGACGGTATAGTGCACGCGATCGATCGGTCGGGCCGCTCCGAAAGCTCGTGTCAGCGCGTCGTTTCGCGAGGCGCCGGGTAGGGCGGTGATTTGCGACGACGCGCTGGACGACGAATACGCGTCCGTTCGATGGTCGGCATGACCGTTCGTTCCATTCGCGCATGTTGCCGGAGCGGCGTTTGGTCGTCCCGGTCGCTCGTTTCGGTCGGAGGTGATGATGGGTTGTCGGCGTGCCAGGCCCGTTCCCGGGCCCGAGCGGAGCGATTGCCGCGCCGGCCGATGCACCGGCGTTCGGGGTGCGAACAGCTGACAGCGATGACAGCGATTTGCGCGCTCTTGGCGTGAGAGAACGACCATATCTCTATATGAACAGATGAGGATTGAACAACCGAAAATTGCGCGGTTTGGCGGCACGATTGACCCGTCGCTGGGCCGCCGCTCTGTTCAACGAACGTTGCCGTATCTGCCATCAACCCGTTGGCGATCATCATATCTAAATTGATTGACACATAGCGATTGGGAAGGCATCATGACCGCGCCAACGGAAGCGATACCGGATCGCGGCGGCGATGGGTGCGGCGAATGCACCCGGAGGCTGCTTCAACCGGCAGGTCAGTGAGGATGGCCGTGGGAGCGAGCAGCGCGCTGGCAGCGCACGATTCCCCGACGACCCCAGGGGTTCGCCGTACCCGTGCCTTGAGGGGGGCTCGGTTGAACGACGATGCGTTCGATCGCGACATGGACGACGTCGAGCTGATGCGGCGACTGGCGAACAATGAGCCCGGCGCCTGTGCGGCCTTGTACGATCGCCATGCCGAGGCCGTCCACGCCCTGCTGGTGCGGATCGTCCGGGACCGTGACGCGGCCGAGGATTTGCTCCAGGAAACCCTGTTGCGGGCCTGGCAGCACGCGGCGAACTTCGACCGACAACGCGGACCCGTTCGCTGCTGGCTGTTGGGTATCGCCCACAACCTCGCCCTGAACGAGTTGCGCCGTCGCCGCCGCCGCCCGAGCGAGATCCGCGAGTACGCCGACGATGACGGAGTTTCGGCCCTCGGGATGCAGCCGGACCCTGCTCCCGGTCCGCCCGACGTTGCCTGGATTGGCGTGCAGGAGAACGAGCTCCAGCACGCGCTTGGTCGGTTGCAGCCGTCGCAGCGCGTCGCGGTCGAGCTCTACGCGGTGGGGTTCAGCCAGTCCGAGATCGCTGCCAACCTCGCCGAACCGATCGGGACGATCAAATCGCGGCTGCGAACCTCGTTCCGCGTGATGCGGACGAACCTCGAGCGCGCGCTCGGCGATGCCGGTCCGGCGAATCTCGATTCCGCGCCGAGCGAACCAGGCGGCGCAATGCACCAGAGCGACGCATCCGCCGGATCGCGGCACGATTGAACCGAATTGCCGGGACGGATCCGGTGCGGACGCCGTTCCTGCCTGGAGGGTCTCCGGTGGCTGAGGGCATCGAACGATCCCTTCTTCCGGCGGCGACCATCTCGGCGTCGCCCGACTCGGACGACGGCCCGCACCGGGACGCCGGCGAAGAATCCGGGTTCACCGCCTGGCTTCGGACGGCGATGGTGGTGCGTGGCCTCAACGTCACCGACCTCGCGCGGAAGTCCGGCGTTTCGCGGGTGGCCGCTTCGGCCTGGCTCGCCGGTCGTTCGCTCCCGTCGGGGCACTCGTTTGTTGCGATTGCGGCCGCCCTCGAGCTGGACCCATCGACCGTCCTTGCGGCCGCCGGCATCCACGTCGTTGATGACGAACAGACCGTGCGCATCGCCGAACTGCTCGGAAAAGTCGATCAGGTCCGCCTCACGCCGGAACGAATCGTCGGTCTTGGCGGCCTGCTGGACGCATGGATCGCGGCCGACCGGGTCGACTCCGAAGAAACCGATGGCCAGTCGCGGTTCGGATCGCTCGATTTCGTGATCCGTTTCGTACCGCCCGACGGCCGGGCGTCCATCGACATCGAGCGGGTCGGCGTGGGCGCCGCGGGGCGGACACGGATGCAGGCCGCCGCTGCTGCCCTGGGCGACCGCGGCGAATCGGGCGAGGTTCGCCTGGTGCAGGTCCGTGGGGCGCGTCTTTTCGGCGAACGGATCGTCGCGCAGGCGACCATCGCGGCGCCGCGTCGCGAACCCAGCCTCCGGGAAACCGGGCCGCCGGACGGCTCATCGTGGACCCGGTTCCCGCCCGGGATCGGGCGGATCGAACAGACCACGGCCGGACCGGGCGAATCGGCAACGACACGGATCGCGGAGGGAAGCTACGTGACCGCCATGCATGCGCTCGCAGCGAGCGACAACGACGACCAGGTCTACACCCTTGCCGAGGCGGCTCGCCTCAAGGGTGTGTCCTACCACACCGTGTCACGTGCCGTTCGACAGGGCAAGCTGCCCCACCACCGGTTGGGTCGGATGGCGTTCATCACCGCCGCCAATCTCGCGTCGTGGCGGCCGATGGTCGAGCGGGCGCCGAAAAAGTACGCCCGTCGCGCGCCGGACCCGGCCGCCGCGCCGGCGATGCTCGACCTCGCGTCGGGCGACCGCGTGCTGCTGGCGCAGCGCTTCTCGATTTTGTCGGAGGTGCTTCATGCCGCCGCGGCCGGAAAGCCGATCGGCGACCTGCTCGACCTGCTCGCCCGCCGGTTCGCCGAAGCGCTCGATCTCGACCGGGTGACTGTCTGGGAATTGGATGAGGGGAGCGGATCCGTCCGGAAACTGGCGGCGTTCGGCCATCCCCGGGGTGTGGTTCCCGCCGAGGCGACGCCCGGCGAGGCCGACGCGGTGCGGCGCATGGCCGGGACGGCATCGGCCGCCGTGCTCGATGGTTCCGAATTCGTGCAACCGGCCGGGTCGTTCGCCCGCGCCTCCACGCTGGTGGTGGCTCCGCTTCGCTTCGGGCGCCGCACGCACGGGCTGATCGTCGGCGATTGCGCGGGCGGACCGTTCGATCTCAACCAGGACCAGATTGCCTTCGCCCAGGCGATGGCGAACCAGGCAGCCCTCTCGATGCAGGCGGCCGCGGCGCAGCGGGCGGCCGAACCGGTTGCCGTTCGGTAGAGGCTGATTGCGGAGTCCAGCGCCTGGCCCTGGCCCGACGGCGCGATGCGGCCTCGCTGGACTCACGCGCGAACGAATCTCGTTGAGGAACCGACCAGGAGACGCCGGGCACGCTTGCAGTTTGGTGCACGAGGCGGATGGACCCGAATCCGGCCGTATGGCGGGGTTCGGGTCCGTCGCGCTGCGCCGGGTCGGGAACATCCTGGGCGGGGCCGTCGCGGCCGGGTTGGCGTTGCGGACGATCGCGCCTTTTCGATCCGGGTTCGCTTTCCCGTTCTGCGTTGTCTTGGGCACGGGGCGTCATCGGCAGCCCTAATCGGCATGATTCGTCGTGGTATGGTGGACTCCCCGCTCGTCGCGGCTGTGTCGTGACCGTCGCGTTTTCGTGTTCGTCGCGGTGCACCGTTTCCGCGCGGTGTGCGGCTGCCTGCGCAACTGGATTGAGGTCATGGGGAAGGGGATGGGCTGGGACCGCCGGCGCGTTTCGCGACGCGGATTGGCCGCCGCCGGCGCCGGGATGCTGGCCGCGTTGCACTCGGGCACGCGGGCGCGGGCGCAGGAGTTTCCGCCGATCCTGCCGCGCCCGGCGTTGCGCACCCCGCGGTTCGCGCCGTTCGCCGACGATCTGGCGTCCCGGCCGGCCGGCCGCCTGCTCGCGCAGTCGAGGCTGATCCTGGGCGCGAACGTGCTCGAATTGCAGGAGGCGATGGACGCTGGCCTGCTGTCGTCGCGCGATCTCGCCGCATGGTGCATCGAACGGGTGCGCCGGTTCGACGCCCGCCGCTTGCGCTCCGTCGTCGAGTTGAACCCGGATGCCCTTCGCATCGCCGCCGCGCTGGACGGCGAACGCGCCGCCGGCCGCGTGCGTGGGCCGCTCCACGGCATCCCGGTGCTTCTGAAGGACAACATCGGCACCGGTGACCGCCTGCACACCACGGCCGGCGCGGCCGCCCTCATCGCTGCCCGGAGCGACCGGGACGCATTGCTGGTGGCCGCTCTGCGGCAGGCCGGCGCGCTGGTGCTGGGCAAGACGAACATGTCGGAGTGGGCGTACTGGATGGCCTGGTACGCGCCGAGCGGATTCAGTTCGGTGGGCGGGCAAACACTTTGCCCGTGGGGCATCGGGGTGGACCCGTTTGGATCGAGCACGGGCTCGGCGGTGGCGATCGCCGGCGGGTTCGCGCCGCTCGCGGTCGGCACCGAAACGGTCGGCTCGATCATCGCGCCGTCCGCCCGCGCGTCGGTGGTGGGGATGCGGCCGACGCTCGGGCTGGTCAGCCGGGACCGCGTGATCCCGTTGAGCGACGAGTTCGACAGCGCCGGGCCGATGACCCGCTGCGTCACCGACGCGGCCGCGGTGCTGACGGCCATCGCCGCACCGGTCGATCCGCTCGATCGCATGACTGCCGAAGCGGCCGGGCTTCAGGGGACCGACTTCATTGCGGCGCTCGATGCCGGATCGCTGCGCGGGGCGCGGATCGGGGTGATCTGCGACGGGCCGGAAGCCGCGCTGCCAGACGAGCAGGCCATCGCCTACCTCGGGCTGGAGCGGGCGGCGGTGGCAATGCGGATTGCCGGCGCGACGGTGTCGGTAGTGCGGGCCGAGCCGTTCGGCGTGACCTACCAATCATTCGACGCGCCGGCGAGTTGGTCGATGGGCCGCGGCGTGGATGCGTACCTCCAGGCCACGGGCGCGCCGGTGGCGTCGCTGGCCGAGGTGGTCGCGTTCAACGACACGATACCGGACCGCTACGCCCCGTGGGGCCAGCAGCGGCTCCAGGAGTGCATCTACAGTCCGCTGTCCGAAGCGGAAGCGCGCTCGGCCGCGGGCGACCTGCGCGCCGGCGCCCGCGCCTGGCTGGACGCGCTGCTCGACGGCGGGGAATGCGACGCGCTGGTCGGGATCGACAATTTGCAATCGCTGGCGTATCCCACGGCGGGGTACCCGGCGATCACGGTTCCGCTCGGGGCGTCGGTCGCCGGGTACCCCTACGGGGCGACGTTCATCGGGCGTCGGCGCGAGGATGCGCGCTTGCTCGGCATCGCCTACGCATTCGAGCGGGCGACGCGCTGGCGCATCCTGCCGGACCTCGCCGCCTTGCCGCTGTAGCCGAAGGCAACGCGGCGGGCCTCAACTCAGCGGCGGGCTGGTGGTGTCGCCGCCGGAATCGTCGCCGATGTCGCCGACATCGACCGTGCCGCCGTCGGCGTTCGCGCCAGCGTCGCCGCCGTCTCCGGCCGACGATCCGGGGTCGGGCTGGCCGGTTGAAGGCGTCGTGGGCGAACCCGGGATCGCGGGCAGTCCGTCGCTCTCGGGCAGTTCGAGCGGCGGGAACTCGAACGGCGGCACCGGCGGGCCGACCTCGATTTCGATGTTGTCGGTGACGATGATGGCGGAGCCGTCGTCGTCCTTGATGTAGCTGATGTTGCCGTTGTCGAACTCGACGACGCCGGACTGCGGATCGACGTAGGCGTCGATGCCTTCGCCATCGTAGTCGGTGCCGGTGTCGTTGTTGCCGCCGTCGTCGTTTTGCCGCCGGTCGTAGCCGGTCAGTTTCTCGCCGCGATGGCGGAGATTTTCGGCGGCGTCGCCGGCGCGGCCACCCACAGGGTTGTCCCGGCCACCGCGGTCGTCGTCGTCATCCCGGTTGTTCTGGCGCGCGTCGTCCTCGTCTTCGTCCTTGTTGCGCTGGCGCGAGCGCTTGCGGCCGGAGTCGTCGTCGTCGCGGTCGTCGCGGTTCTCGCGCCGGGCCTTGCGGTCCTTGCCGCCATCATCATCGTCGTCGCGCCGGGCTTTGCGCTCTCGCCGCGTTTCGTCGGCGTCGTCGGATTTCCGGTCGGACTTTTCGGCGCGGCGCTCTTCCCGCTCGGCGCGGCGGTCGTTCTGCCTGTCGGAGCGGCCGGATTCGGCGTCGGATTCGTCGCGCTTTCGGCGCTTCTTGCCGGCTTCGGCGACGGACGCGGCCAACGTTCCGGTGGCGGCGAGGGCAGTACCCAGCGCTCCAGCGCCGTCGCGAAAGCGGCGGATGAGATCGACCGGCATCGGTTCGTCGTCCTTCCCCGTGGGCGTTGGTATTGATGGGGGACTGGCGCGACCGCGTCCATCGTCCCCCCCGAGTGTACAGGACGAGCGGGGTGTACGAACGGTTTCGCCCGCGGCAGCGGTCATGGTCCGCCACAGGCCATTTCGATTCTTCGCGGGGCTCTCGCGCGGCGATTCTACCACCCTTCGTCCGAGTGCATGATCCGAATGGTTATGCGTGTCTGGGTTCGTTACGGAGCGAATCGCGGGGCCGACGGTGTTGCCCGGCCGACCTTACTGATTCGTAAACCGGAAACGGCATCCCGGACGTCAGGGAGCGCTTTCCAACCGCCGCAGGGCTGCCTCGGCGGCGTGGAATCCGCACATGCCGTGGATGCCGCCGCCGGGCGGAGTGGAAGCCGAACAGATGTAGAGCGAGGGGTCCGGCGTCGCGTAGGGCGATAACCACGGGGCGGCCTGCCGCAGGATGGTTCCGAGATCCTGGACGCCGCCGTTGATCGCGCCGCCCACTTCGTTCGTGTTCAACCGTTGCAGGTCGGCGGGAAACGACGCCCGTCGTTCAATGATCCGCGACCGAAACCCGGGTGCGAACCGCTCGATCTGCGCCTCGATGCGGTCGGTCATATCCACGGTCGATCCGTTCGGCACGTGGCAGTAGGCCCAGAGCGTGTGGCGACCGGCGGGCGCGCGCAACGGGTCGAACAGGCTGGGCTGGACGATCAGCACGAACGGGCGCGCCGGGTGGCCGCCGCCGACCACCGTCGCTTCGCTTTCCGCAATCTCCTCCAGCGTCGCGCCGAGGTGGACCGTGCCGGCGAGACCGCAGGCAGGGGCGTGCCACGGTACCGGGGCTTCGAGGGCGTAATCGAGTTTGAAGACGCCGGGGCCGTATGCGTGCGCGGCCAACCGGTCGCGGAATCGTGGCGGCAGGCGGTCGCCGGCGATCGCGGCAACCTGCGCCGGGTCGGTGTCGAACAGGACTGCCCGGACCGGAGGCAAGTCGCACATGGTCGTCACGCGGTGATCGGAGACGATCCTGCCGCCGAGCGATTCGAGCAGGCTTGCCAATGCGCCGGCGATGCGCTGGGAGCCGCCGGCGGCGACGGGCCAGCCGACCGCGTGCCCAAGAACGCCGAGGACCAGGCCGAACGCGGCAGAAGCCGGGTCGTCCATCCGGAGGAAGGAGTGGGCGGCGAGGCCGGCGAACAGCGCTCGGGCTTCGGGCCGGCTGAAGCGTTGCGTCGCAAGCCTGGACGCCGGCAATAGCGCGTCTGCGCCGAACCGCGCCATCTCCACGATATGCCGGTTTGGCCGCGACGGACCAAGGAGGGCGGGTACGAGGGTGCTGGCCGATCGCGCTAGTGGTCCGAACAAGCGCTCCCAGGCCGCGCCGTCCTCACCCAGCCCGGCGGCCGTCGCCGCCAGCGAACGGTGGAGCAGGACGGCGCGGCCGTCGTCGAACGGGTGGGCGAGCGGCGCGGGCGGATGGACCCAGCGGAGGCCGTGGTCCCCCAGCGGCAACCCGCGCAGGAACGGGGAGGCGAGCGCCAGCGGATGGACGGCGGCGCACAGGTCGTGGATGTACCCCGGAAGGGTCAGCGGCAGCGACCGAAGGCCGCCGCCGATCGACGGTTCGGCTTCGCGGACTTCGACCGTCCACCCGCGTTGGACAAGCCGGACAGCGGCGGCGAGGCCGTTCGGGCCGGAGCCGACCACGATCGCGTCCGGCGGTGCGGTTGGCGCCATCGTCCCTCCCCGCGCGCCATCGGTCGGAAAATTGGCGCTACGTCCTGCCGAGGCTCGCAATCCGCCTGCATTCTCGCGTACGTATACCCGATGGAAGACCGCCGTACGAAACGCGGACACCGGACCAGCGTACCGGGATCGCCGCGGAACCCGCCGGACGGGCGGCGCGTTCAAGACTAGAGAGGTCCACGCGACGCCGGTAGGCGGCGGGTTAGGGGATGACGATGATTGGTTCGATCAAGCCGGCCGGCGGCGTAGGGCTGGCGTTCACGCTGGTGGTGCTGCTGGGCGGCGGCGCGGCGGCGCAGGACTCGCTGGAGATCCGGGCGGACGGCCCCGATGTTAGCAACAGCGCCGCCGGTGCCGACAACGTGCGCATGGAGCGCAACCCCGGGCGCCAGCAGGCGACCTCTGGCGACGGGCAGGGCAACCAGGAAGTGCGTCGGGCGCCGCGGGAAGACCGGCGCGAGCGGAACCGGTCGGAGCGCCGCAACCGCAACAACAACAGCGGCGGCGGCGAAACCGCGCCGGTCGAGGGGTACGGCGAGGGCTGGGTGCCCGGTCCCGAGGCCGACGCGGTCCCGGCCGGCGGATCCGAGACCCGGCCGGTGCAGTTGCCGAGCACCGGGGTCGGGATCGATCCGTCGCTGCCTGCCGCCGTCGTGGCGAGCATCGCGGCGGCTGCCGCGGCGGCCGGTATTCGACGCCGGCGCTGATCCTCCTCAGTGCGCGATTGCGATCAGGAGGCCGGGCGAATCCGCCCGGCCTCTTGCATTGCTGGAGATGGCCCTGTTCGTTCGATATGGATTGCGTGAAACAGGACGCGGCGGCCCTGCACGGGTCCGTACATGACGCTTGACACCCTGCGGCCGGGATTCCTAGAATCGGTGTAGTTGCTAAATTTGCACAGATTCGAAAGGTTTGAGCAGGTTTGATGGCTCCCGGCTTCGATCGCCGCCGCTGGTTCATCGTGGTTCCCGCTTCCGACCCGGAAGGCGGGCGCTTTGGCGTCGTCGGCGCGGCGGCATGACCGTGGATCGACAGGCTGGCGAAACCGTCGTTATCGGAACCCGCGGCAGTGCCCTCGCGCTGGCGCAGGCGCAGCGGGTGGCGTCGCTGCTCGAAGCGGCGTGGCCCGGGTTGCGCGCTGAACTTCGCGTGATCCGCACCGAGGGCGACATCGACAAGGCGTCGCCGCTGACCGCCATCGGAGGACGCGGCGTCTTCACCGCGGGCGTGCAGGCGGCGCTGCTGAGCGGCGAGGTCGATATAGCGGTCCATTCCGCCAAGGACCTGCCGGCGATCGAGCCGGAAACGCTGGTGCTGGCCGCGTTTCCGGAACGGGAAGACCCGCGGGATGTCGTGGTTTCCCGCCACGGCGTGGGGCTGGCCGACCTGCCGCCGACTCCGAGGATCGGCACGTCGTCCAGGCGGCGGGCGATGCAGGTGTCGCTGCTGCGGCCGGACGCCTGCACGGTCGAGTTGCGCGGGAACATCGATACCCGGCTGCGGAAGTCCGAGTCCGCCGACTACGACGCGATCGTGCTCGCAGCGGCCGGGTTGACTAGGATGGGCTGGGCGGATCGCGCCGTCGAGTGGCTGCCGCTCGACACGTTCGTTCCGGCGCCGGGGCAGGGCGCGCTTGGGGTCGAGGCGCGGGCCGGTGATGCAGCAACGCTGGCGTTGCTGGCGGCGATCGACGATGCGGAGGTCGCGTTCGCGGTGCGGGCCGAGCGGGCGTTCCTGCGGGCGCTCGGTGCGGGGTGCACGACGCCGCTGGGCTCGCACGTGCGCCGCATCGAGGGCGAATGGCGGCTGGACGCCGTGTACGGCGGCATTGCGAACGGCCCGCACCGGATTTTGCGCACGCTCGGTCCGGATGCCGAGGCAGATGCCGCCGACGCCGCGCGGGACCTGCTGCGCCTCGCCGGTAAGTCGAAGGTTCCTGCGCGCCGCCGGGTGCTCGTGACCCGCCCCACTGCGCAGGCCGGGCCGCTGGTTGCGGCGCTTAAGGCGGCCGGAACGGAACCGGTGGCCTTTCCGACCATTCGCATCGTCCCGGCGGCCGATCCCGCACCGCTCGCGGATGCCCTTGGCCGAGCAGTCGGCGGCGCGTTCGAGTGGATTGCGTTCACGTCGGCCAACGCGGTTGAGCACGTGGCCGCGAGTTTGCGGGACGGAGGTCTCGACGTCGCCGCGCTGGCGGGCGTTCGGATCGCGGTGGTGGGCAAGGCGACCGCGGCGGCGCTGGCCGGCGCGGGACGTGAAGCCGACCTCGTGGCGCAGGAAGCCACGGCCGAAGGACTGGTGGCGGCGATGACCGCCGCGGGCGTTGCCGGGCAGCGGGTGCTGTATCCGCGCAGCGACCTCGCTCGCGACGCGCTGGTCCGCGGGTTGGCCGAGGCCGGCGCGATCGTCGAAGAGGTCGAGGCGTACCGGACGCTGCCGGAGACCGAGGTCGATCCGGAGGCGCGCAGGTTGGCGCAGCACGGCGACGTTGACGTGGTGACGTTCGCGTCGCCGTCCAGCGTTCGCAACCTTGCGGCGGCCCTCGGCGGTGATATCTCGTCGCTGGGACGGGCGCGGGTCGTCTGCGTGGGGCCGGTGACCGCCCGCGTGGCGGCGGAAGTCGGGTTGCCACCGCACGCGGTGGCGACGGATGCCAGCGTTGATGGCCTGGTCGCGGCAACCACCGCCGCGCTGGCCGGTATCGGGCGCGGAGTCGTTCCTGGCGACGCCGGCGACGATTCGACACGGGGGGAGCGATCGT
Source organism: Chloroflexota bacterium (assembly GCA_023423795.1). Lineage (GTDB taxonomy): Bacteria > Chloroflexota > Chloroflexia > Thermomicrobiales > UBA6265 > CADCWF01. The sequence continues at coordinate 18,534 of JAFAEX010000133.1, forward strand.
GACGCACATCGAACGCAACGGCCACGGGCACGAGGCGCTTCCCCCGTTCCAGCGAACGCGGCGGCTGCGCCGTTCGGATGCGATGCGCCGGTTCGTGCGCGAAACGGCGCTGGCGGCGGGAGATTTCATCTACCCGCTGTTCGTCACCTTCGGCGCCGGGGTCCGCAACCCGATCTCGTCCATGCCGGGGCAGTTCCAGTTGTCGGTGGACAACCTCGCGGCGGAGGCCGAGGATCTGGAATCGCTCGGCATCGGCGCGGTGCTGCTGTTCGGCATCCCGGAGGACAAGGACCGGGAAGGCAGCGGCGCCTACGACCCGGATGGCGTCGTGCAGCAGGCGGTGCGCGAACTGAAGCGGGTCGCGCCGAACCTGCTGGTCATCACCGACGTCTGCGGCTGCGAGTACACCGACCACGGCCACTGCGGCATCCTTAACGGCTGCGAGGTGGACAATGACGCAACGCTGGACCTGCTGGCGCGGACGGCGGTGAGCCACGCCCGGGCCGGTGCGGACGTCGTCGCCCCGTCGGACATGATGGACGGGCGCGTGGCCGTCATCCGGCGGGCGCTGGACCGGGCGGGTTTCGCCGAACTGCCGATCATGTCGTACGCGGCCAAGTACGCGTCGGCGTTCTACGGCCCGTTCCGCGAGGCGGCGGCGAGCATGCCCGCGTTCGGCGACCGCCGCTCCCACCAGATGGACCCCGCCAACGCCCGCGAGGCGATGACCGAGATTTCGATCGACCTCGACGAAGGCGCGGACATGGTCATCGTCAAGCCAGCGCTGCCGTACCTCGACGTGGTGCGGATGGCGCGCGACCGCTTCGACGCGCCGCTGATCGCCTACAACGTCTCGGGCGAGTACGCGATGGTGAAGGCGGCGGCGCAACTCGGCTGGATCGACGAGCGCCGCGTGACGCTGGAGACGCTGACCGCGATCAAGCGCGCCGGGGCGGGCCGGATCATCACGTACCACGCAAAGGACGCGGCCCGCTGGCTGCGCGAGGGCGCGGCGGCCGAGCGGCGCTCGATTTCCGTCCTCGACGAATGGGGCGCCTGACCGGTACTGACGAGCGCGCGAGCGGCCGCTGGCCGGCGCGGGTGGAGGGAACCTGATGGATGGCAACGGTAATGGCAACGGGCACGCGTCGGGCGGGTTGACTCCTCGGCCGGGGCAGCGCCAGTTCGTGAAGTTCACGTTCTTCAAGGTCGCGCCGGAGTGGCGGCGGCTGCCGGAGGCCGACCGTGACCGCCAGATCGCCGAATTCACGGGCGTCGTCGAGGCGTGGGCGGCGCGGACGCTGGTGCGCTGCTACTCGACGCTCGGCACGCGCGGCGATTGCGACATGATGATCTGGCACGTGTCGTACGAACTCGACGACATCCAGGCGATGATCGGCGCGTTGTACGGAACGGACCTGGGCGGGTACCTGACGACGCCGTTCTCGTACCTGTCGATGACCAAGCATTCGGCCTACGTCGAAAAGTACGCCGGGCCGGGCGAGGACCGTTTTACCCGGCTGGCGCTGGCGCCGGGCAACACGAAGTACCTGTTCGTCTACCCGATGACCAAGGTCCGCGAATGGTACGGCCTGCCGAAGGACGAGCGGCAGGAGGCGATGAACCAGCACATCGCCATCGGCGCGACCTATTCGTCGGTCAAGATCAACACGACCTATTCGTTCGGCCTCGACGACCCCGAGTTCGTCGTCGCGTTCGAATCGGATTCCCCGTCCGACTTCCTCGACCTCGTGCAGGAGTTGCGCGGGTCGGTGTCGAGCGCCTACACGCTGAGCGATGTGCCGGTCTTCACCTGCCGCGCCGTCGAGCCCCAGCAGATGCTGCGAATGCTGGCGGTCCCGGCGGCGGCGGCCGTTCGCTGATTCCTCGCCCACCGCGCAGCCGGTTGCCGGTTCGCGCGCCCGTGACCCCGCCTCGCTTGCCGAGGCGGGGTTTCCTGCGCCGCGCGGCGGCCAACCCGGAGTCCTGCCCGATGCCCGATTCTGCCAACGCCCGACCCGCATCGATGACCGGGCGCGCGCGTTTCCTGGCGGCCGCGCGGCGGCAGCCGGTGGACACCACCCCGGTGTGGTTCATGCGGCAGGCGGGCCGCTGCCTGCCGGAGTACCGCGAACTGCGGCGCACGCACGATTTCATGACCGTGGCCACGACGCCCGAACTTGCGGTTGCGGCGACGCTGATGCCGGTCGATCGCTTCGGCGTCGATGGCGCGGTTCTTTTCGCCGACATCATGCTGCCGTTCGCCGGCATGGGCGTGCCGTTCGAGATCCACCCCGGGGTCGGCCCGATCGTCGCCGACCCGGTGCGGTCGCGGGAGCAGGTGGACCGCCTGCGCGTCGTATCCGCGGAGGAGGGGACGCCGTATGTCCTCGATGCGCTGCGCCTGCTGCGGGGCGAACTGGGCGAGCGGGCTGCCTTGCTCGGGTTCTCGGGCGCGCCGTTCACCCTCGCCTGCTACATGGTCGAGGGTCGCGGTTCGCGGGAGTACCCGAAGACGAAGGCGCTGATGTACGGGCAGCCCGAGGTCTGGAACGCCTTGATGGAGAAGATCACCGGGACGGTGATCGCGTACCTGAAGGGCCAGATCGCGGCCGGGGCCGACGTGGTGCAACTCTTCGATTCGTGGCTCGGTTTGCTGGGACCGGAGGTTTACGACGCCTACGTGCTGCCGTGGACGCGGCGCGTCTTCGAGGCAATTTCGCCGCTTGCGCCGACGATCCACTTCAGCACCGGCACTGTGCAACTGCTGCCGCAGATCGCGGACAGCGGTTGCTCCGCGGTGAGCGTCGATTGGCGACTACCCCTCGACGAGGCGTGGAGCCGCATCGGGCCGGACCTCGCGATCCAGGGCAACCTCGACCCGACGCTGGTGCTCGCGCCGTGGCCGGCGGTGGAAGCGGGCGCGCGGGACGTGCTGCGCCGCGCCGGCGGGCGGCCCGGGCACATCTTCAACCTCGGGCACGGCATCCTGCCGGAAACGAACCCGGACACGCTGACCCGGTTGACTGAGCTCGTGCACGCCGGGATCTAACGTTGTGGCGTGTCCGGGATACCCAGGAGCCGAGGCATACCCCACCGTCATCCCGAGCGTGCCTGGGGATCTCGTCGTCTCCCGAAAGGGGCGGCGACGAGATCCCCAGGCACGCTCGGGACGACGAGTATGCTGCGAGACGGCGGGTGTGCTGGATGGTTGACCCCCAAATGGCAATCCCGCTCAGGCGAAGACGATCGTCTTGTTGCCGTCGATCAGGATGCGGTCCTCGACGTGCCAGGCGACGGCGCGGGCCAGTACGGCGCGCTCGATCTGGCGGCTGATGCGCCGAAGGTCTTCGGCGTCGTCGCGGTGGTCCACCCGGCGGACGTCTTGCTCGATGATCGGGCCGGCGTCGAGGTCGGCCGTCACGTAGTGGGCGGTCGCGCCGATGAGTTTCACGCCGCGCTCGTACGCCTGCCAGAACGGGCGCGCACCGGCGAATGCCGGCAGGAACGAGTGGTGGATGTTGATCGCCCTGCCCTGCCACGCTTCGACGAGGGCCGGCGAGAGGATCTGCATGTAGCGAGCGAGGACGACCAGTTCCGCCCGTGACCCGGCGAGGATTTCCGCCTGCCGCGCTTCCGCATCGCCCTTGGTTTCGGGCGTCACCGGGACGTGGAAGAAAGGGATGCCCCACGCCTCGGCGACCTGCCCGAGGTGGGCGTGGTTCCCGATGACGGCCACGATCTCGGCGCGCAGGTCGCCGGAGCGTTGCTGCCAGAGCAGTTCCAGCAGGCAGTGGTCCTCCCGCGAGACCATGATCGCGATCCGCCGGCGATCGGTGGCGGCGGCCCAGCGGGCGTCGAGCGCGAACGCCTCGGCGACCGGCGCGAAATCCCGCCGCAGGTTCGGCAACCGTTCCGGAAGGTTCGGGAGCGCGAACTCGACGCGGAGGAAGAACCTGCCGCCGGCCGGGTCGGTCGAGTGCTGGTCGGAGTGGATGATGTTGGCGCCCTGCTCGAACAGGAAGCGCGAAACGGCGGCCACGATGCCGGGGCGGTCGGCGCAGCGGACGAGCAACCGCCCTTCGTCCGGCGAGCGGGCGACATCGTGCATCGAGAGGTCGGTTGCGGCGCGGGTCATTCCGGGAGCACCACGCCGAGCGCGGCCGTCATCCCGCCGTCCACCTTGATCTCTGCGCCGGTGACGAAACTGGCCCGTGGGGAGGCGAGGAAGGCGATGACCTCGGCGATCTCCTCCGGCCGGGCGATGCGGCCCAGCGGGTGCATCTTGCCCCAGTCGTCGAGCGTGCCTTCGACGGTGCCCTCGCCCTTGAACAGGTTGGCCGAGTGCCGCAGCATCGGGGTCTCGACCGAGGCGGGGCAGACGGCGACGCAGCGGATGTTCTCGTCGGCGTGATCGACCGCGATCGCCCGCGAGAGCGCGTTGATGCCGGCCTTGCTGGTGCTGTAGGCGGCGACGCCCTTCTGGGTCGCGAGGCCCTGCACGGAGGAGACGTTGATGATGACTCCGCCGCCGCGCTCGCGCATGGCGGGAATGGCCTCCCGCGCGGCGAGGAACATTCCCTTGAGGTTGGTGTCGATGGTGCGGTCCCAGAGGTCCTCGTCGGTTTCGGTGACGCGGCCGTAGGTCTGGATGCCGGCCGAGTTGACGAGGATGTCAACCCCGCCGAACCGCTCGCGGGCGGTTTCGACGAAGCGGCGCATGTCGGCGGCGTCCGCCACGTCAGCGGCGATGCCCGCGACGTTCCACCCCTCGCCGCGCATCCGCGCAACGGCGTCGGACACGGCATCCTCGCGGCGGCCGCAGATCAGCACCGAGGCTCCGCCCCGTGCCAGCGCGCGCGCCGCCGCCGCGCCGATCCCGAGGGAGCCGCCGGCCACCAGCGCCACCTTGCCATCGAACTCGCCCATCGTGCGCGGTCTCCATTCCCCCTGCGTCGCCTGTCGCGGCGACCATACGGAACGGTGGCGCGATGCGTCAATGCTACTGGACGCCATGCCGGCGCTGGGTGTCGCGCGGGCCGCCGCGTGGGGTACGCTATGGAGACGATCCCAGCGCCGGGCGACGCCTGCGTCCGCCACCACCACGATCGAGAGGATCGCGCCGTCGATGGTGCTGCCGCTGCTCTACGGCCTTGGAGCCAAGGACGTTTTCGAACCCCTTGGGTTCGTCATCGCCACCTGCCAGAAATGCGGGTCCACCGGCGCATTCGCGGTGTACCACGCCCGGCGGAAGGTGACGGTCTACTCTGTTCCCACGGTGGCCCTGCGCGAACAACTCGTGGTCGAGTGCCGCGCCTGCGGTCAGCGGTTTGGCGTGCCGCCGGAGATGCACGCCGATTTTCGCAACAACCTGATGGACGAGGCGCTGCTGGCCCAGCGTCTGCGCGCCCTCGGGCAGGGCACGCCAGCCGAGGCGGCGATGCGCGGCGGCCCGACCTTCTACCAGGTCCTTCAGGTCGATCCGAGCGCCGACCCGGAGGTGATCGACGCCGCGTTCCGGCGGCTCGCCATCAAGTACCACCCGGATACGTCGAAGGACCCGCGGGCGTCCGAGAAGATGCGGCAATTGCTGGAGGCGAAAGCGGTGCTCGCCGATCCCGCCAAGCGCCGGGCCTACAACCGCATCATCGGCATCCCCGACGAGCCGCCGCCGGCGATGCGGCCGGAAGACGTTTGACGCTCGGTTCGCTCAGGCGTCGGGAGCCGGGGTAACGTCGCGCACGCCCCCGCGTGGAGCCTCGGGCGTAGGGCTCGGGGTCGGGGCGTCCGAATTCGGGACGGCCGGGATCGAAGCCGCGGTTGGCTCGGCGGTCGCGATCTCGAGTGCGCCGCCGGCAGGTTCGGTCGGCGTTTCGGCGGCAGGTGCAGATGGATCGTCCGCCGTCGGTTCGCTGGGCGCGGGCGCCGGGTCGCCGACATCGCGAACGCCGCCGCTCTGACCGCCCTGCTGATCATCAATTAGGCCGGTTTCGCTCTCCGACGGTTCGGCGGTTGGCGGCGGGGCGGGCTGCTCCGGTACGCCAACGTCACCCGCGTCGTCACCGAAGCCGGAGACCGACGCGGGCTGCGGGCAGCGCCCGCGTTCGAGGCACGCCGCCTGATCCGTCGCCAGCGCTAGCGCCTCATCGAGCGAAGCGGCGGGCGCGGCTGCGAGTTCGACGATGGCCACCTCCGCCCCGACGCGCAGGTAGGTGCGGAAGCCGTCGAGCGGCGCGCCGACGTCGCGGCCGACGGCGAACACGGCGGATTCCTCGCCGACCGTCGGCGCGGCGGAGACCGGGTCGAAGGCTGTGTACCCGCGCACGGGGTCGTTGGCGAGCGTGGTGGCGAGGTTGGCAATCCAGAAGGCAGCGTCGTCCGGGGTCGGGAAGGCAATGACGGTCGTCTGGTAGGCGAACACCCGCTCGGTTGCGCTCCCGTCATCGATTTGGCCACCCTCGCGGGCGGCGCCGAGCGCGCTCCCGACGAACGCTTCGACGGAGCCGGCGAACATCGCTGTCCGCTCGGTTCGGCCGCGCTCGTCTTCGCCGTAGAGGGGGACGAGGAGCCCGTCGATGACCTGGTAGGCCTCGTTCGCCCCGATGCTCGATGGAGCCGGGGCGTCGAGGCGCAGGGCGCGAGTGGCCGGGCCGTTGAGATCGCCGGCGGAGACTGACGCCGCGCGGGCCGCCACATTCCCGCCGACGGTTTCGAGCAGCGCCTGGTCCGGAGCACCGCCGAGCAAGTCGGCGACGACGATCAGGCCGAGCACGCGATCCTGCACGTAGAGCAGGCGGAGGGCTTCGTACTCCACGCCGGTGTCCGGGGTGGTGCCGGTTAACAGCAGCAGTTCGGACCCTTGGCCGATCTGCGCGCCGGCGATGGCGTCGGCGCTTCCGGCCGTTGCCGCGAACGCCGAAGCCGCCTGACTTGGATCGTCGTATTCCACGGCCGACGACGAGACTTGCAAGGCGAATCGGCTTGGGTCGGCAGGGTCCGGGACCGCCAAACGCGACTCGTAGCGCTGTCGCCAGCCGTTGGCGTCCAGTTCCTCGCGGATGCTCGATACGGCGTCGGGGGAGTCGTCGCCCTCCGCCGCCGCGATGCGGCGTGCTTCCTCGTCGAGCGAGGTGAACGATCCTTCGAGGAGCGCCAGACCGGGGACCGCCTCGCCGAAATCGGCCGGTTCCGGTACCGCCCGCGCGATGTCGAGCAGGCCGTCGCGAACCTGCTCGTCCCGATCGCCGGTCGCGTCGCCGGCGGTGGCGTCGGCGGAGACAACGAACGATCCTACCAGCGAGTCGAAGATGTAGAGCGCGTGTTCCCCTGGCTCCAGCGGCGACGGCGCCGCCCCGCGGAAGCGCCCGCGGTCATCGACCTCCAGGGTGAAGCGCAGAATCCTCGTGTCGGTGATGACGATTTCGACCGTGGATGCGCCGGTATTGATGCGGCCGGCGAATTCCGGCGTGGTGCTGTCCGTTTCGGGCACGTTCACCGCGTCGATCGGCTGGTCGTCCACCTCGGCGGCGACGACGCCGGGCGGGAGTCCTTCGGCGACCTGCGCGGCAACGCCGCCGAGCGGCGCCACCAGCAGGAGCCCGATGAGGATGGCTAACGCCCAGCGACCTGCCGCCACGAACGCTCCTTTCCGCGCCGATACCGTCCGCACGGCGGAACGACGCCGATTGTCCATCATACCCCAGCGATTTCGTCCACCTGTGCTGGCGGATCGGCATAGAAAGGGTGCAGCACGGGCGATGCGTCGTGGCTGGAAAGGACGTTTACCACCGAATCAGGCCCGGCAAGCCATCGGTCTTCTCCGGTTTACGTTCGCTTGTCGGAGACGAGCAGGCCGTTGCTGGAGGTATTGGCGGATTGGCGGAACCGATCGCTGGATCGATCGGCAGCGAACTCCTCGGCCATCTGGGCTAATCCATATCGCAGTGGGTCGCGTAGAACGGGAGGGCGACGCTCCGTGATTGCGGCAGGTGCCGGTGCGGCCGTTGGGAGGAATACGCCGCAGCCAACCCGGCACGGCGGTGCTCCAAAGGTGAAGCGTGTCGCGGGCGGGTCGAACGGGGATCTTGCGCCGCTTGGGCGCGGCGAAGGTTGGCGACATCGTGTGAGGAAGCTGCACCGGGTGTCCGTGAACGATCGCTCTGAGCGCTTGGCGCCGACGAACGTCCACGGGGACGGGCAGCCACAGACGATGAAGCCGCGTGGCAGCGGCACGCCGGGAATCTCGATGGCCGTCAGGCTTTCAGGATGAAGCGGGGAAGCCCGACGATGGGGTCTCGGTCCCGCTCGATGTCCGGGCCGTGGGCGGCGACCGATTCCGCGACGGCGCGGGCGACGGCCTCGCAGGCGGCATCGACCTCGGTTGCCCACTCCCGCGTGAGGCGGCTGCAGGCGACTTCGGCGTCGAACTCGTCCCGGTCGAGTTCCGTGACGGTCCCGTCCGGCTCGACCCAGAGGTCGAGTTCGAGGTCGAGGTCCTGGTAGTAATTGGTCCGCAGTTCGGCGAGCGGGCGGGAGAAGTTGACGTAGTACCCGACGGTCTGGTCGTCGTTCGTGATGAACCGAAGCAGCGAGAACCAGCGGTCGGGAAAGAACCATTGCTCGGCGCCGGTACGGTGGAGCTTGACGATGCCGCCTGGCGTGCGGACTTCGACTTCGCGCGGCCGGTAGAACGCGAAGCGGTGGCGGAGAAGCGAGCGCTCCCCATTCGGACCGTCAACGGTGATCCAGCCGCCGTCAATCTGGTACTCCCAGCAGGCCCCGCGCAACTTTTCCTTGCGGTAGAACATTCGCGGCGGCCGGCACGTCATCGCGGCGTCCTCCCGGGGGAACCCCCGCTGCGCCCGGCCACGCCGCCGAGCGGTTCACGCGCCGGGATGCCGGCGCGTCGCGGAAAGCGCTCCGGGGTCGGCCGCCGCTTGCGGACGACCACCAGCCTGGTATCCCCGCCCGGCAACACGTTTGCCGAGACGATCTCCGCGCCGATCTCGCGGGCGGCAGTCTCGCCGGCCCGAAGTTCGTCGTCGAGGTCGAGTCCCTTCGGAAAAATGCCGAACCCGCGAGGGCGCAGCAGCGGCATCGCCAGTTCGATCAAGGCGGGAAGCGACGACACGGCGCGCGCGGTGACGACCTCGTAGGCGGCGCGGTGGTCGAGTTCGCGGGCGATGTCTTCCGCCCGGCCGTGAAGCGCTGCGGCGTTGCGCAGCCCGAGATCGTCGATCGCCGCGCGGAGGAAACCGGTCTTCTTTCCGGTGGCTTCGATCATCGTGACGGCGAGGACGGGGCGGCAGATCGCGATCGGGAGGGCGGGGATGCCGCCGCCCGAGCCGATGTCCGCCAACCGCGGCTTTGCTTCGCCCGATGCGGCGATGGCGTCGTCGATCGCCGGCAGCATGCGCAGGGCGTCGAGCAGCAGGCGCTGCTCGACGGCGGCCGGATCGGTGATCGCGGTGAGGTTGAAGCGGGTGTTCCAGTCGAGCAGCAGGTCGCGGTAGCGCAGGAGATCGTCGGCCTGGTTGCGCGACAAACCCGCGTCGGACGCGGCCAGGGCGAACCCGTCCCACGCGGACGTCTGCCCTGCCCGGTCGTCCAAGGCGGCGGTCGCCGCCTGCTGGGTCGGAAGGCCGATACTCGTCACCGCAACCTCGCTGGCTCGTCTCCTTACGCCTGTCGCGACCACGTCGCCTGCCCGAGTCTACAGGACGCGGGCCTCACCGGCGACCGCTGGCGTTTGGGCAGAGCGCCTGACAAGCCCGTGCGCGGCTTGCGCGATTCCGTTCGGCGTTAGGCCCGCCATCTCTCGCAGGCGGGCCTGCGACGCGTGTTCGAACACCCGGTCCGGCACGCCAAGCGTGGCAACCGGAATCTCGATTTCGTGCGCGGCGAGGAGTTCGAGCACCGCCGAACCAAACCCGCCGGATACGGCGTTCTCTTCCACCGTGACGATGGCGCCGCAGGAGCGGGCGAGGTCGAGGATGAGCGCTTCGTCCAGCGGCTTGATGAAGCGGGCGTTCACGACCGAGGCCGAGATGCCGTCGGCGAGGAGGGCGTCGGCGGCGCGCTCGGCGGGAAGCACCATCGCGCCGACGGCGAGGATGGCGACGTCGCCGCCTTCCCGCAGCAGTTCGCCGCGGCCGACCGGAAGGGCATGCAGCGGTTCGTCCATGGCGACGCCGACGCCCGAGCCGCGCGGGTAGCGGATGGCGAACGGGCCGTCGTGGTCCATCGCGGTCTTGAGCAGGTGGCGCAGTTCGTTCTCGTCTTTCGGCGCGGCGATGGTGATGCCGGGCAGGCAGCGCAGGTAGGACAGGTCGAAGATGCCGTGGTGGGTGCGCCCGTCGTCCCCGGCGAAGCCGGCGCGATCCAGCGCGAAGACGACCGGAAGCCGTTGCAGGCAGACGTCGTGGGCGATCTGGTCGTAGGCGCGCTGCAGGAAGGTCGAGTAGATAGCCGCGACCGGCCGCATCCCTTCGGCGGCGAGCCCGGCGGCGAAGGTGACGGCGTGCTGCTCGGCGATGCCGACGTCGTAGAAGCGGTCGGGGTGCGCCGCCTGGAACTTGATCAGCGAGGTCCCGGTGGGCATCGCGGCGGTAATGGCGACGATGCGCGGGTCGTCCTTCGCGAGGTCGATCAGGGTTGCGGCGAAGACGTCCTGGTACTTCGGCGGTGCTTTCGGTGCGCCCGGCTTGGCCGGGGCCGAAACGGCGTGCACGCGCTCGCGGTCGTTCTCCGCGCCGTCGTAGCCCTGCCCCTTGCGGGTGAGGACGTGGAGGAAGACGGGGCCGTCCACCTGCCGTGCCTGCTGGATGGCCTCGACGAGGTCGCGCATGTCGTGGCCGTCGACCGGGCCGACGTAGGTGAACCCGAGTTCTTCCCAGATCTGGGCGTGGTAGACGAACTCCTTGAACGAGTCCTTCCAGCGCTTGCCCAATTCGACGGCGAGTTCGCCCTGCGGCAGGCGGGCGATGAAGCGGGCGAGTTCGTCCTTGGCGCGGTTGTAGCGCCGGTCGGTGCGGACGCGGTCGAGGTAGCGCGAGATGGCCCCGACGTTCGGGGCGATGGACATCTCGTTGTCGTTGAGGACGACGAGGAACGGCAGGTTGAGGATGCCGGCGTTGTTGAGCGCCTCGAACGCCATGCCGCCGGTCAGCGCGCCGTCGCCGATGACGGCGGCGACGCGGCGATCGGTCTGTCCGGTCTGGTTGAAGGCGACCGCCATGCCGAGCGCCGCCGAGATCGAGGTGGACGCGTGGCCCGCGCCGAAGGCGTCGTGCTCGCTCTCGTCCCTCGACAGGAAGCCGGAGAGGCCGCCCTCCTGCCGGATAGTGGGGAAGCGGTCGCGGCGGCCGGTGAGCAGTTTGTGGACGTAGGCCTGGTGCCCGACGTCCCACACGATGCGGTCGCGCGGGGAGGAAAAGACATGGTGGAGCGCGATGGCCAGTTCGACCGTGCCCAGCGACGCGCCGAGGTGCCCGCCGTTGCGGCTGACGACCTCGATCAGTTCGGCGCGGATTTCGGCCGCGAGCGCGACCAGATCCGGGATGGAGAGGGTTTTCAGGTCGGCCGGAGCGGAAATGCGGTCGAAGATGGGACTGGCGGACGCGCCGGGGTTGTCTGAGGAGGAGGATGGCGTGGCGCCGAGGGACATCGTGTGACTCCCTGCCGGTGCGACGGATTCTCCGTCACGTCGCCTGCCGGCGTTGCGCCGCCCCGGCGGAACGGCCCGGGCGGAGGACCGCACCTGACGGTCCAACCCTGACAGTAGCGCGCCGGGGGAGCAGCGTCAAACCGCGGCGGTCATCGTCGATCGGGCGGCCGCCTTGGTGGCGTTAGCCGGTTCCGTGCCGCGGCTGGGTTTTCCAACGCGGCAACCGGTGCGTTGGTGCCGGTTCAGGAACAATAGAGGTGGCCGTCCACGCACCGCGGGTTGGCACAATCGGTGTTCTGCGGAACATCGTCGTCATCAGGGACCGTAATGATGCCGCCGCTCCCGTCACAAACGTCTCTCAGGCAGTCCCCTTGGGTAAGGTTGCCCACAACGGTATTTGTTTGGGCATGGTCCGGTTTACAGCGCCCGTTGACGCACCGCCGTTGGGCGCACCGTGGGTCTTCGCCGTGAAGGAGTGGGCAGTCAGCATCCTCGGTATCCTTTGAGCAACTGGGAACCTCGCACCGGCCGGCAGCGCTACAGACGCCCCATTCGTGAGTAGTACACGCAACACCAGGAGTTGTGCGCGTCCTGCACTTGTGCTTTTGATCGCAGTACCCAACGGTACAAGGGTCGGCTCCACCGTCGCAATCAGAGTCGCGGCAACAGTCTCCGCAGGGTATGCACTTCCCATTGCACGGGCATTTGCCGCGGGCGAAGCAGCACGCGCCCTTCGGGATGCACTGGTTGCCGCAGCGCTGAGGCAGATTGCGCGGACAACATGTGCCGAGACGAACGCATTTCCCGCGGCAAGGCTCCTGGTGGTCGCGGCAGGTGCACACGCCGTCGATGCACCGGCCGTGCTTGCAGCGGTCGGTGATGCCGTCGCACGCCTTGCCGAGGTGGAGCCGCTTGCGCTTCTTGGCCGCCGCGCCGACCGGCAGCAGCGCGACAAACGACGCAAGAAGGGCACGCCGCGGAACGCGGCCGGAAAAGGCGCGCGCCAAGGCATCGAAGCGGGAATCGTCCATCGGCGGGACTCCGGACCACGCGGGCAACCGTTCGCGGGATCGTGCGTGCGGAATGGAGAGATGTCAAGACCCTGGTTTCAGGTCGTATCGGGGGTCTGGACCGACGGTTTTCATCCCCGATTTTCGGTGTCCTGCCCCCGTCATCCCGAGCTTGTCGAGGGATCTCGTCGCAACTACCAAACGAGATCCCTCCACAAGCTCGGGATGACGGGCGAAGGGCGCACTGGGTTTTGCGCGCATCGGGCGCTAGAACGGGTTCTCCTGCGGGAAAAAGCGCGTCTCGAAGCCGAACCGATCCGCCGCCCAGCGGGCGAGCGCCTGCACGCCGAGCGTTTCGCTCGCGTAGTGGCCGAGGACGACCATGGTGATGCCGGCTTCGCGCGCGATGGCGGGCGCCCACTCCCGGCCTTCGCCGGAGATGTAGACATCGACCTTGCGCTCGATCGCCTCATAGAGGTAGCCCGAGCCGCCGCCGGAGAGGATCGCCGCTGTGCGGACAGGGTCCGGCCCGCCGGGAGCGACGATCGGCGCTTGCCCGAACGCGGCTTCTGCCCGCGCCACAAGGTCGGCGATGGGGAGCGGCGGGTCGGCGACGGCCACGAGGGCGATGGCGACGTCCGAATCGGGCATCTTCGCGAAGTCGAACCGTGGCGATCCGAAACCGAGCACGCGGGCGATCTCGGCGTTGTTCCCGACCTCGGAATGGGCGTCCAGCGGCAGGTGGTAGGCGAGCAGGCTCATGCCGCGCTCGCGGAGGAACGCGGCGCGCCGTTCGTCGAAGGCGCGGGCGGGGTCGTTGTCCGGGTCCTCGCTTTCCCAGAACAGGCCGTGGTGGACGAGGATCGCGTCGGCGTCCCAGGCGGCGGCGTCCTCGAACGAGCGCATGTTGGCGCTGACCGCCACGGCCAGCCGGCGCACCGGGCGTTCGCCGGCGACTTGCAGGCCGGTGACCGCGAAGTCCGTGAGCGCGTGCGGATCGACGTAGGCGGTAAGTGCTTCGGCGAGTTCGGCGGGCGTTGGGGCGGTCAACTTCATTCTCCATGGCGAATGGCGGCGATGGGCGCGAGCATACGCCAGCGCGGCCCGCTGCTCGTTGCGGCCTATCCCGGCCACGGCTAGACTCGCGCAGCCGTTGCGAGGCTGGAAACCGGGAGGAGTAGGGACATGCTCGCGCTTTCGCGGGCGGACGTGCAGCGGCTGGTGCCGATGCCGGACGCGATTCAGTTGATGAAGGACGCCTTCGCCGAACTATCGGCCGGGCGCACGACCGCCCCGCTTCGGACGGTCGTCCCGGTCGAGGAACACAACGGCGACGCGCTGTTCATGCCGGCCCACGTGCCGGCGATGGACGCGCTTGGCGTGAAACTGGTCAACGTCTTCAAGGACAACCCGTCGCGCGGGCTGCCGGTCATCCACGCGCTGGTCTGCATGATCGACGCGGAGACGGGCGTTCCGCTGGCGGTGATGGACGGCACCTACCTGACGGCGCTGCGAACCGGCGCGGTCTCCGGTGCGGCAACCGACCTGCTGGCCCGGCCCGACAGCAAGACGCTGGTGGTGATCGGCGCCGGCGCGCAGGGCGCGACGCAGATTGCCGCCGTCTGCGCCGTCCGACCGATCGAGCGCATTGTGGCGGTAGACGTCTTTCCCGAATCGCTCGAACGGCTGCGGGGCATCCTCGAGCGCGACTGGCCGGACGTGGCCGGGCGGGTCGAGTACGCCTCCGACGCGAACACGGCGGTCGCCGAGGCCGATGTCATCTGCACCGCGACCACGGCGCGCAAGCCGGTGTTCGATGCAGCAAACGTCCGGCCCGGAACCCACGTCAACGCCATCGGGGCCTACACGCCGGAGATGCAGGAGCTGCCCGCGGAACTGGTCGCCAGTGCGACGGTCGTGCTCGACGTGATCGAGCACGCGCTGGCCGAGGCTGGCGACCTGATCATCCCGCTGGAAGAGGGCCGGATCAGCCGCGACCACTTCGCCCGCGAACTCGGGCAGGTTGTCTCCGGCGACGTTCCGGCGCGGCAGTCCGACGACGAGGTGACGCTGTTCAAGTCGGTCGGCAACGCCGTGCAGGATGTCGCGGTCGGTCGCCGGGCCTACGACCGGGCGCTCGCGGAGGGTGTCGGCGCCTCGTTCGAACTGGGGTAGGGAGACGGGCGACCGGGGCCGGAGCGGACGGGAGGCGCGTTGGGCGAGCGGGCAGCGTCCGGTCGCGGTATTGCCGTCGTCGCCGTGCTGCTCGCCGCGGCGGCGTGGGCGACCACCGGAACCCTCGTCATCCTCGCGCTCGACCGTATCAGCATCGATGGGCTGACGCTGGCGCTGGTGCGTGCGGCGACGGCGACGGTCGTCCTCTGGGCGATCCTGCTGATCGTGCGGCCCGGCGCGTTGCGGCTGCGGCGAGCGGACGCGCCGGCGCTGGCCGGATACGGCCTGTGGGCGATTACGCTGTTCTACGTTGCGACGGTGTACGGCATCGCCGGCACGAGCGCGTCGGTCGGGATCACGCTGCTGTACCTGGCGCCCGCCCTGGTAACGCTGGCCGGCGCGGCGTGGCTCGGCGAACCGCTGACGGCGCCGAAGGTGGCGGCGCTCGCACTCAGTTTCGCCGGGGTCGTGCTCGTTTCGCGGGCGTGGAATCCGGCTGAGCTGGCGGGCGCCCCGGTCGGGGTGGTGTGGGCGCTGATCGCGGCGGTCGCGTACGCCGGGTACAGCTTGTTCGGGAAGCGGTTGGTCGGGCTGATCGCCGCGCCGACCGTGCTCGCATGGTACCTGCTGTTTGGCACGCTCGGGCTGGTGGCCGCGAAACTGCTGGTTTCGCCGGGCGCGTGGCCGCCGCCGCGCGACTTGCTGGTGATTTCGCTGGCGATGGGGCTGCTGACGACGCTGCTGCCGACCTCGCTCTACCTGTTCGCGCTCACGCGGCTGCCGTCGAGCGAGGCGAGCATCCTGGCGGCGATCGAGCCGGTGTTCGCGGTCGGGCTTGCCGCGCTGGTCCTCGGGGAGCGGCTCGACGCGCTGCAGGCGGTGGGCGCGGCAATGGTGGTCGCGGCGGTGCTGCTGCTCAACCTGCGGCGGGCGGCGCGGGCGAGACCGGCGGCAGCGTGATGCAAATGGCGGTTCGGGAAGCGCCGTGCCGTCGAACTGGCGTCTCGTGGGTGACACGATACCCGATAATTGGTGCGTGATTCCGTTCTACGTAGGGGAGGGACCTGCGCCCTCCTTCGTCGTCGGCGAGCGAAGGAGGGCGCAGGTCCCTCCCCTACGTAGACAGGGCTGACTGGACCGTTGACCTGCACGTCCGGTCCGAGCGAATCGCGCTTGAGAAGCCACAGCCCGCGCCGAGAATCGGCGCGGGCTGTATTCGTGTCCAGACCAGGAACTCCGTCAGTCGGCGGCGGCGGCCAGCGTGCCGGCATTGCCGATGGGGCAGCAGCCGGCGGGGCAGACGCCATCGACGATGTGCGCCCGGAATTCCTCGGGGTACTGCTGCATCATACCGAGCAGGGGCATGGGCGCGACCTGCCCGAGTCCGCACAGCGAAAGCTCGATGACGTGCTTGCTGGTGCGCTCGATCAGCGTGAGGTCGGCCAGCGAGCCGCGGCCCATGCGGATGCGGTCCACAACCTCAACGAGAGCAGGGTTGCCGAGGCGGCAGGGGACGCACTTGGAGCATGACTCGTAGCGGTTAAACGCGGTGAGGTAGCGAGCGTAATCGACCGAGCAGACGGTGGTGTCGAACACCGCGAATCCGCCCGAGCCGAGCATGCCGCCGACATCGGTGAGGGAATCGAAGTCCACCGGAAGGTCGAGGTGTTCTTCCTTGAGCGGGCCGGCGGAAACGCCGCCGGTCTGGATGCCCTTGAAGGTGTAACCCGGCCGCAGCCCGCCCCAGCATTCATCGAGGAGGGTGCGCAGGGTGATGCCCATCGGCACCTCGACCAGCCCGGTGGTGTTCATCGGCCCCTGCACCGTCATCAACTTGGTGCCCTTGGAGCCTTCCGTGCCGATCGAGGCGTACCATTCGCCGCCCTTGAGGATGATGTCCGGGATGTTGGCTAACGTCTCGGTGTTGTTGGCGACGGTCGGGCGCTTCCAGATGCCCTCTTCGACCGAGCGCGGCGGCTTGGTGCGCGGCTGACCGCGGACGCCCATGATGGAGTACATCAGGGCCGAACCTTCGCCGCACACGTAGGCGCCGCCGCCGGTGCGGACGCGGAAGAAGACGTCCTTCCCGGTGCCGAGCACGTTCTTGCCGATCAGGCCGAGTTTCTCGGCGTCGGCGACGGCCTTGCGGAAGCGCTTGATCGCCAGCGGGTACTCGCCGCCGATGTAGTTGTAGCCGCGCTCCGAGCCGACGGCGATGCAGGCGATGAGGATGCCTTCGAGGATCCGGTGCGGGTCGCTCTCGTGAAGCTTGCGGTCCTTGTAGACGTTCGGTTCGCCCTCGTGGGAGTTGCAGACGACGAACTTGGGCGTGACCCGCGCCTTGCGGCCGCTTTCCCATTTGATACCGGCCGGGAAACCGGCGCCGCCGCGGCCGCGGATGTTCGCCGTGGTGACCTCGGCGATCGTCTCTTCCTGGGTGAGGTCGAACAGGACCTTCAGGTAGGCGCTGTAGGCCCCGCGCGCGACCGCGTCTTCGATCGACCACGGGTCGATGATGCCGGCGTTCTGGAGCACGAGGCGCTGCTGGTGCTTGAAGAAGGGGTGCGCCGACAGGGGAGGAATGCCGTTGAACGGTTCGTCGGCGCGGACGCCGATGGCGAGGTCGGTACGCTCGCCGCCGAGCAGGGTCGCGGCGTCCTCGGGCGTCACGTTGCCGTAGACGACCGGCGGTTCGCCGGGACGCTTGATCTCGACCCACGGCTCCATCCAGAGCGCGCCGTTGCCGCTGACCTCGCGCACGATGAGGTCGGTGGCGGCGCCGATGGCCTTGAAGGCATCGAGGACCTTGTCGGCGCCCTTGGGGATGGAGGAACTATCCAGCCCGACGCTGACGACGGTGTGGGGACCGTTCCACATGTCGTGCCAGCGCTGCTCGGCGGTCGAGCGGAAGCGCTCGAAATCTGCGCGGGATTCGAGCCGGGACAGTGCGTCCATGGGCGTGCCGGTCTCCATCAATGGTGCGCGTCCTTCCAGCTCCCGCCGGCCTCGATGGCCCGGCGAAGCACCTCGTTGAGTTTCTCGGTGGTGAGGTTGCCGTGGTAGTCGGCGTCCAGCTTGCAGAACGGCGCGCGGTCGCAGACGCCGAGGCAGCCGTTGACGACCTGGACCGTCAGTTCCCCGTCGGCGGTGGTTTCGCCGTCGGAGATGCCCCAGGTGTCCTGCAATTCCTGCACGAGGGCCTGGGAGCCCATGACGTAGCAGGACATGCCGTGGCAGAGCAGCATGAAATGCTTGCCGCGCGGCTTGGTGCGGAAGTCCGCGTAGAAGGTGAGCAGGCCGTAAACCCGCGAGGCGCTGGTGCCGAGGTGCTCGGCGACGACCTCGGCCGCCTCCAGCGAGACGTAGCCGAAGTGCTCGTTGACCTCCTGGAGCGCGGCGAGGATGAGTTCCTGCGCCTCCTGGTGGTCCTGCGGCTTGAAGTGGGACAGCAACTGGCGGACGACGTCGAGGTCGATCGCGTCCTCGTCCGTGCCCGGGGCGTGTCCGGGGTGCACTGCTTCCGCCACTCCAACCCTCGCTGACGTTTCACCGGCTGCCGGGCGCGCCGACGCTGGGCGCCGGGGCGCGAACCCGCATGGCAGTATAGGTTTGGCGCCGGGACGGGTCAACGCGAACGCGGGGCCTCAGCGCGGCATCGTAGCCGCACGCTGCGCTTGACGACGAACGGAAACGGCCGCTAGCAGGGGTCAATCCCTGCCGGCGGCCGTGATGCTTCGGTGGGCTAGCGCGAGCCGAACAACCGGTTGAAATCGCCGTCGAAGCCGGAGAGGAACCCGTGCATCTCCAGCACGTCGTCGATCGAGACGGGATCGCCGGCGGGGAGGGTATCTTCCGGCTGGAGGTCGATGCCTGAGGGCGCTTCGGACAACCGGCGCAGGGCGAGCTGCGCCTCGGCCGGGTCGCCGTCGCCGAGCACCGCCGCCACGAAGTTGCGGGCGTGGCACTCGGTGCAGGTGACCACCATCATCCACATGTCCTGGGTGCGCGAAACGATGCGGATGTCGTCCTGGACGAACTCGTGATGGCAGACCGAGCAGCGCTCCATCCGGTCCAGCACGACGCGCTTGATCTGCTTCTCGGAGGTGTTGTCCATGATGGCGCCCGGGGGCGTCAGTTTCCTTTCTTGCGGTCGAAGTCGTCGAGGTCGAGGGTGTTGATGAAGTCGCGGAACACGGAGAGTTGCTCCGCGCCGGGGGGCGCCTCGTCGCCGCCGCTTTCAGGGGCTTCGGCGTCCTCGTCGTCGTCCTCGTCGTCGTCGCCGAGCGTCACGCCGGCGCGGTCCATCACGCCTTCATCTACGAGGATCGGCACCCGCGCCCGGACGGCGAGCGCGATCGCGTCGCTGGGGCGGGAGTCGATCTCGACGGTGCGGCCGTTCTGGTCGATCACGATGCGCGCGTAGAAGACATCCTGCGACAGGTCGGTGACTACGATGCGGTCAACCGTGCCGCCGAGGTCGCCGATCAAGGAGCGCATGAGGTCATAGGGGAGAGGCCGAGCGGCCGTCACCCCCTGGAGCTCCATGGCGATCGCCTCGGCCTCGTACGCGCCGATCCAGATGGGGAGGTGCCGTTCGCCGGCGACCTCCTTGAGGATCACCACCCGGTGCTGGGTGACGAGGCTGACGCGGATCGATTCGACCACGGTTTCGATCATCGGCATGACCCCTTGCGGCCGGTTGCCAACAGCCGAAGGCGGGAACGGAGGGGATGATGCCCGACGGGAACGTCGAGACGGCCGGCGGGAGCTTCGCCACCCGCGTGTGAAGTTTACACCGCCCGTCCGAACGGCCACCAATGGTGGTGCGGCGTCCGCGCCCGGCCGCGTGTCACGGGGTCGGGGTCGCGACAACCTGTCCGCGCCGTTCGCCGCGCTCGCGCCGCGGCCGGTCTTCCCGATTGCGGCGGGCGCGCCGGCGCTCGGCGGTCGCTTCGGCCGGTGCGGCGACCGGCGTGGCCAGCGCGACGGTTTCGGGAATGCCGGGGTAGTCGTGGTGCGGCACGAGACCGGCGTCGGAAAGCGGCCAGTAGGCGAACCAGGCCTTGCCGATCACGTTCTCGACCGGCACCGGCCCGAACACGCGGGAATCGGACGAGTTGGTGCGATTGTCGCCGAGGACGTAGACCTGCCCCTCGGGCACGACCACGTCGCATTCTTCGTTGCGGCCGCAGGTGGTTTCGTCCACGATGTAAGGCTCTTCGAGCAACTGGCCGTTGACGAAGACGTGCCCGTCCGCGAACGTGACCTGCTCGCCGGGCAGCCCGATGATGCGCTTGATGTATGGCTTGTTGGAGCGGGTCGGCGGGTCGAAGACGATGATGTCGCCCCGCTCCGGTGGCGAGAACGGGTAGAACGCGGCGTCGTCCGGGTCGTCCTCGCCGGGGAGGATGCCGTGCAGCCAGCCGAGGTCGATGTTGCGGTAGGCGTTGCGGTTGACGAGCAGCATCTCCTCGTTGTGGAGGTTCGGCGCCATGCTCTGCCCATCGACCTTGAAGTTGAGGACGACGAGGCGGACGGCGAAGAAGATCAGCGCCGCCAGCAGCAGCGTTTCGACGATCTCGCGAACGGCGCGGCCGGCCGTGCTTCCCGATTTCGGCGCCGCAACGTCGGGCGCCGTGGTTGAGGCCGGATCGTTTCCGGGGATGGGCAGCGGGTTGTCTGGGGTGCTCTGGGCCATGCGTGCCTCAGCCGGCCGGGGCGGCGACCGGATGCGAAAACGGGCGGAACAACGAAACGAGCGGGGCGTTGCGGCCCCGCTCGGTCGCGCGTTGACCCCGAACGCCGTTTGCGGCGGTTCGCCGGTTCGTTGCTAGACCTGGTCGGCGCGGGTGTCGCGCGGATCGGCCGGGGCAACGCCGTCGTCGATGATCGTCTCGGACTCGATCACCGTGGTCGCGGAGTCGGCAACCGTCGCGTTGGTCGCCGTCGCGGTGGTTGCGGAAGCGGTGGACGTGCTGCCGACCACGTCGTTCGCCTCGTTCCTGAACTCCTTGACGCCCTGACCCAGCGACTTCGCGACGTCGGGCAGCTTCCCGGCGCCGAAGATGATCATGATGATGACGAGGACGATGACGAGTTCCTGCCAACCCAAACCGGCCATGCCGTGAATCTCCTGTCGTTGCTCCGGCGCTGCCGCGTCGCTCGCCGGTTCGGGATCGTCGTGTCGGTGCCCGAGTATAGGACCGCGTCGCCGGCAGCCGCAACGCCGCGCGGGCGGCGTTTGGTCCTGCCTAGCGCACCGCGCCGGCGGCGATCGCCAGCAGGACGAAGACGACCGACGTGCCGATGGTGAATTGGAACAACGTCTTTTCTACGCCACGCCGGGTGCGGTTGATCGACCCGGCGTCGCCGCCGAACGCGCCGGAGAAGGACGAGCCCTTCGTCTGCAGGAGGATCACCCCGATGAGGACCACCGAGACGATGATGATGGCGATGTCGAACGCGGCCTCCACGGAACCTCCTCAGGCATTGCACACACGCCCGCCGCGCCCGGCGGCGGGCGACCCGGAAGGCTAGCACGTCCGTGCGGATGCGGGCGAATCACGGCTCAGGCGTCGGGGATAGCGGCCAGCCCGGGCAGGGTGCGGCCTTCCAGAAGTTCCAGCGACGCGCCGCCGCCGGTCGAGATATGGCCGATGCGATCGGCGAGCCCGGCTTGCTCGACCGCGGCGACCGAATCACCGCCGCCGACGACGGTGAAGCCGGGAGAGGCGGCGACCGCCTCGGCGACGCCGTGGGTGCCCGCGGCGAAGGGGCTTCGCTCGAAGACGCCCATCGGGCCGTTCCAGAAGACCGTGCCGGCCGTCGCGATGATCGCGGCGAAGGCACGCACCGTGTCCGGGCCGATGTCGAAGATCGAGGCATCGGCCGGGATGGCATCGATTGGGACGACCGTTCCGGCGGCGGCATCGATCGCGCTGGCGACGACGGCGTCGGTCGGGAGCGCGACGTTCACGCCGCGTTCACGGGCGCGGTCGAGGATGCGGCGGGCGTCGTCGAGGCAGCCGCGCTCGGCGAGCGACGAGCCGACCTCGATCCCCTGCGCGAGCAGGAAGGTGTTGGCCATGCCGCCGCCGATAAGGAGCGCATCCACCCGGTCCAGCAAGTGCTCGACGACCCCGATCTTGTCCGACACCTTCGCGCCGCCGAGGATCGCGACGAAGGGCCGTTCGGGCTCTCGCAGCAGCCGGGAAAGCGTGTCGGCCTCGGCCAGCAGCAGCAATCCGGCGTAAGCCGGGAGCCGCCCGGCGACGCCGACGACGGAGGCGTGGGCGCGGTGGGCCGCGCCGAAGGCGTCGTTCACGAAGACATCGGCCAGGCTCGCGAGGTCGGCGGCGTACGCGTCGTTGTTGGCTTCCTCGCCGGGATCGAACCGCAGGTTTTCCAGCAGCAGGACGCCGCCCGGCGCGAGCGCATCGACGGCGGCCGTCGCCTCGTCTCCGGTCGTCTCCGGGATGAACGCAACGGGCGCGCCGAGCAGATCTTCGAGGCGCTTCGCAACGGGCGCCAGCGTGTAGCGGTCGTCGCGCTTGCCCTTCGGGCGGCCGAGGTGGCTGGCGAGCACGATCCGCGCGCCGCGGTCGCGCAGCAGGCGGATCGTGGGGAGCGCGGCCCGGATGCGGGTGTCGTCGGCGACCTCGCCGCCGTCCAGCGGCACGTTGAAATCGACGCGCACGAGCACGCGCTTGCCGGCGACCTCGGCGTCGGCGACGGATCGCTTGGTCATCGCTCGCCCCGCTCCCCGCGAATGGCTGCTACTCGTCGTCCTCGTCCTCGTCGTCCTCGTCGTCGCCCGTGGGGAAGCCCTTTTCGCAGACGAGGGCGGCCAGTTCGGCCACGCGGCAGGAGTAGCCCCATTCGTTGTCGTACCAGGCGACGACCTTGACCATGTTTTCGCCGATGACCATCGTGGACGCGCCATCGACGATGGCCGAGCGGGGGTCTTCGCGGAAGTCGCTGGAAACGAGCGGCTCGTCGGTGTAGCCAAGGATGCCCTGCATGGCGTCGCTGGCGGCGGCGTCCTTGAGCGCCTGGTTGACGGAGCGGACGGTGGCCTTGGCGTCCGTCTCGATCACGAAGTCGATCAGGGAGACGGTCGGGGTGGGCACGCGCAGCGAGAAGCCGTCGAACTTGCCCTTGAGTTCGGGGATGACCAACGCCACGGCCTTGGCCGCGCCGGTGGTCGTCGGAATGATGTTGACGGCGGCCGAGCGCGCCCGGCGCAGGTCCTTGTGCGGGCCGTCGAGGATGACCTGGTCGTTGGTGTAGGAGTGGATCGTGGTCATCAAGCCCTTCTTGATGCCGAACCGCTCCAGCAGGACCTTGGCGACGGGCGCGAGGCAGTTGGTGGTGCAGGAGGCGTTGGAGATGATGTCGTGTTCTTCGGGATCGTAGGCATCCTCGTTGACGCCGAGCACGATGGTGATGTCCTCGCCGGTGGCGGGCGCGGTGATGATGACCTTGTCGGCGCCAGCGTCGATGTGGCCCTCGGCGTCGGCGGCCTTGGTGAAGCGGCCGGTCGATTCGATGACCAGGTCCACCTCGAGGTCGTCCCACGGCAGGTCGGCCGGACTCTTGCCGGCAGAGACTTTGATCTCCTTGCCGTTGACCTTGAGCGCGTTGCGGGTGGACGTCACCTCGGCGTCGAAGCGGCCGTAGGTGGAGTCGTACTTGAGCAAGTGGGCGAGGCCCTTGGTATCCATCAGGTCGTTGATCCCGACGACTTCGTAGAGGTCGTCGAACCCACCTTGCTGGATCGCCTTGAAGACCTGGCGGCCGATGCGGCCGAACCCGTTGATGCCGACGCGGTACACCATTCGTCGATTCTCCCCCGTGATGTCCACGGATTGGGACTGGTCCAGTTCCGAACCGTCAGGACAACGATAGCCTAGTTGTGACCGAATGCACGCTCCGCCGCGGCCTCGCGGGCGATTTCGAGCAGCACGTCGCTGAGTTTGTCCGGGTCGTGACGAAGCGGGTTGCGGTCGCTGACCACGTCCCGCGCGACCACCCGGAACGATCCATCCAGCCCGTCGAGCGAATCGGGCAGGACCGGGTCGATGGGGTCCTCGGCGGCCGACACCGCGGCGGCCGAGGCCGGGTTGCTGTTGACCAGCACGACGTCGATGACGTCCGGGCCGAGTTGGTCGAGCAGCACCCGCACGTGGTCTGCCGCCGTGAAACGGTCGGTTTCGCCGGGCTGGGTCGCCACGTTGCAGACGTAGACGACGACCGCGGGCGACCAGCGGACCGCTTGCGAGATGCCTTCGACGAGGAGATTCGGTAGCACACTCGTGTAGAGGCTGCCCGGCCCGAGGACGATCAGGTCGGCGTTCAGGAGCGCCCCGAAGGCGGGTTCGTAGACCGGGCACTGCTCGGGTTCGAGGAAGACGCGGACGATTGGGGCGGTCTTCTTCTCGATGCTGGATTCGCCGCGCATGATCGCGCCGTCCTGCAACTCGGCGTTGAGGTGGACGTTCGCCAACGTGCTGGGCAGCACCCGCCCTCGGATGTTGAGCACGCTTGCGCTCTCGATGACGGCCTTCTCGAAACTGCCGGTAATCTGCGACAGCGCGGTGATGAAGAGATTGCCGAACGAATGGCCCTGCAATTGCGAGCCGGGTTGGTCGAACCGGTACTGGAACAGCCGCGATACGAGGGACTCGTCGTCGGCAAGGGCCGCGAGGCAGTTGCGGATGTCTCCGGGGGCCGGGATGTCGAATTCGGTGCGGATGCGGCCGGTGCTGCCGCCGTCGTCGGCGACGGTGACGACCGCGGTGATGCCGATGTCGTGCCGCTTCAAGCCGCGCAGCAGCGAGGAGAGCCCGGTGCCGCCACCGACGGCGACGACGACGAGCGAAGACGGGCTTGGGCCGAACCGGTGCTCGGCGACGATTTCGGCGAGGTGGCGGGTTTCGCCGGCCCGTGCGAGCAGCGGGCTTAGCAGCGATCGCCCCAGTTGGCGGACGCCGATCGCGATGCAGGCGAGCCCGAGGAGGAGGACCAGCGCGAAGCGGAGTTCCCGCGGGAGGAACTGGAGCGTGACCACCTGGACGAACCCGGAAAGCGCCGGCGGGAACGGGTAGTAGCGGTAGCCGTAGGTCAGCGCCATCGCCAGCGCCAGCCCGATGAGCACCGACCCGACGAGGATCAGCGCCACCCACCGCTTGATCGACATCCCCGGCCGCAGCCAGGTTCGCCACGCGCTCAGGTTCCACCCCCGGGAAAGGCCCGCGTTGCGGGCATGGATCGTCCCGCGCCGGCCGGACCTGGCCAAGGTGGGGAGCGGCGGGAGTATAGCACCGGGACTACTTGGCCCCGGTCTGACCGTACACTGCGGAACGAAGCGCCGGTCCCGCTCGTTCCGAAGCACGATGGCCCCGTCGCGATCCCAACGAGCGGCGCGACGCGCCATCCCGCAAGGCGTGGAGGCAGTGCATGGACGGACATCGATTCGACGGGATCGTGCGGAAAGCGGCGGGGATGTCGCGCCGGCGGCTGTTGGCCGCGGTCGCGGCGGGTTTTGCCGGAGCCGTGGTGGGCAGGGGCACAACGGCGCAGGCGACATTCCCGGACACGCGGGTGATGACCTGCGGCGGCATCATGGGTGGCCAGTGCCCGAGCGGGTACACCTGCGTGGACGTGGCCTCCGACGGCTGTGACCCGAACGCGGGCGGGGCGGATTGCATCGGGGTCTGCGTTCCGGTTTCGCAGCCGACCAACCCGTGCGCGGCGATGCTCTGCGAAGTGGGGACGGAGTGCTGCCCGAACTGCGGCGGCGTATGCGTGGCTGCCGGGACGAACTGCGCGGCGGTCGATTGCGGCCCGATGGGCGAGCCGTGCGGGCCGAGCACCTGCGGCGCGGGTGAGTATTGTTGCAACGAGAGTTGCGGCATCTGCGCGCCGATCGGCGGGAGTTGCACCGAGCAGTTCTGCGGCGAGCCGTGCGGCAACACGGTCTGCGGTCTTGGCGAATATTGCTGCAATGCGAGCTGCTCGGTCTGCGCCGGCGAAGGCGAGGGGTGCACGCGCCAGTACTGCGAGGAGCAGACCGGCCCGCCCTGCGGCCCGACGACCTGCGCGGTCGGCGAGGTGTGCTGCAACGACAGTTGCGGCATCTGCACGCCGCCGGACGGGTTCTGCACGCTTCAGTTGTGCGTCGATGATCCACCGGGCGAAGTCTGCGGATCGACGGTGTGCCCGGTCGGCGAGGTCTGCTGCAACGCCAGTTGCGGGATCTGCACGCCGCCCGGCGGGATGTGCATCCAGATCGCCTGCGAATAGGGGTTCAGCCGTGATCTCGAGCTTGTCGCGGGATCTCGTTTTTCCCTTGCTGGCGCGGACGACGAGATCCCGCGACAAGCTCGGGATGACGGGGTTGTTGGGCCCGTGACGGGTTGAACCCTGCTCATCTCAACGTGGAAACGGCGGCGCCCCGAACTGGGGCGCCGCCGTTGTTCTGTCGGGGTAATCGGGCAAGCCTCCCATCAGGCTCCGGCGGCGTCGTCCGGCATGATCTTCGCCAGTTCGCCCAGGGCCTGCTCCGTATCCATGTCTTCCAGCACGATCGAGCGGATGATTCCGTCTTCGTCGATGAAGATGTGGGTCGGGAAGTTGAAAATCGGGTAGACCGCGCCGGTATCGGCTTCGTCCGGGTCGCTCAGGACGAGGAAGCGCGCCTTGTTCTGGCCGGCGTAGGTGGCGGCGGCGAGCGGCGGCTCGCGCAGGCTGACGCCGAGCATGGCGACACCCTGCGGCTGGACGTGATTGTAGGCCTCGACGATGTCAGGGAACTCGGCGCGGCAGGGCGGACACCACGAGCCCCAGAACATCAGCCAGACGGGCTGGCCGGAAAAGTCGGACAGGCGGACCGGGGTGCCGAACACGTCCTCGGTCAGGAAGTCCGGCGCGGGGTCGCCGACCTTCGGCAGCACGCTCTGGAAGCCGCCGCCGCGTCCGATGTCGTCCCAGCCGGCTTGACCGCCGATGAACCAGGCGACGGCGACGATGACCGCCGCGATGACGAGGCCAACGACGGTTTGCCGGCCACGAGCCGGCTTCGCCGTCCGGGCGGTTGCCGCGCCGGTCCGGGATTGTTGGCTGGGCGCCGTCGAAGAGGCCATCGAACCCTTCCGGTGCGGATCGTTAGACGCCGCCGTAGGCGTGCAGGCCGCCGAAGATGTAGTTGCCGTAATAGGTGAACAGGACCGCGCCGAAGCCGACCAGCAGGATGATCGCGGAGCGGCGGCCGCGCCAGGATCGCAGCGAGCGGGTGTGCAGGTAGACGCCGTAGATCAGCCACGTGAAGAGCGCGGCGGTCTCCTTCGGGTCCCACTGCCAGTAGGAGCCCCACGCCTGGTAGGCCCAGACCGAGCCGAGGATGAGCATCATCGTCATCGCCGGGAAGCCGATGGTGACGGCCCGGAAGGCGAGGTCGTCGAGCAGTTCGGGCGACGGCAACCACGAAATCCGGCGGCCGTCGGCGATGAGGAAGAGCACCGCCGCGCCGAACGACACCGCGAAGGTCGCGTACGCGAGCAGCGCGACACCGACGTGCATCGTCATCAGCGGCAGGTTCTGCAGCGCCGGGATGAGCGGATCGACCTCGCGCATGGAGGCAGGCAGCGACCAAACGTAGAGGGCCATGCCTGCCGCCACCGGCATCACGATGGTGCCGACCTGCCGGACGCCGTACCAGCGCTCGAAGATCAGGTAGATCAGCAGCACGAGGAAGATGAAGGTTTTCGAGAACTCGTACATGTTCGACAACGGCAATCGCCCCGCCGCCATCGAACGCAGCAGAATGGAAAGCCCCTGGAAGGCGACCGCGAACCAGGCCAGCATCGTGCCGAAGCGGCCGATGCCGTCGGTCAACGGCAGGATGCCGCCGGAACTGGTCGTGACCATCGGGCCGCCCGCGCCGGCCAGCGCCACCTTGCGGCCGCGAATCCAGCCGAAGGCAAACAGCAGGTAGCAGACCGTCGCCCCGGCGAGGGCGATGGATGAGGCGGCGAAACTGTAGAAGGCGAGCCTGACGAGTCCGTCCATCTGGTGCGGCGTCCTTTCACCACGCGACGGCGCGGTCAGTCGGCGGGTGTGGCGGCGGTTCGCGCGGGTGGTGCTTGCCGCGGCGGGTCCGATTCGCGTTCGATGCGCTCGGCGGGTGCGCCGAGCAACCGCTCCAGCGCCCCGGTCAGGTCCTCGAAGGCGCGGCGGGCCGACCAGTCGCGCCTGGCGAGGGGCGCGAGGTGGGCGGTCAACCGGCCATCCGGCGCGACGCGGACGATGCCGCGCACCCGCCGGTGGGGGAAGTAGAACGTGATTGCCAGCCCGCCGACCAGCATGATCGCGGCGGCGATGAAGAGGGGGATGCCGGGGTTGCTGGCGACCTGGAGGACGGTGAAGCGCATTTCGCGCCCGAAGGTGATGTTGAGATCGCCGAGCAGGACGGTCTGCCCCTGGTCGATGCGGGATTCGACGATGCCGTCGAGGCTGGTGTTGCCGGGCAACGGCCGGAGTTGCAGGTACATCTGGCCGGGGCGGAGGGCGAGTTCGTCGAGTTCGGGCTGGTTGAGCGGGTCGGCGTCCGGTGCGATCACCGTCAGCTGGGCGCGGGCCGGGGTGATGTCGATCACGCCCGCCGGGGCGTCTGGATTGGTTTTCGAGCGGAACGGCCCGAGCGGGATCGCCTCGTCCATGATCGGGTTGCCGGCGGCGTCGGCGACGTGCAGGCGGACGGCCTGGCCGAAGCCGGATTGGTAGACGACGAGGTTGCGGTAGGTCAGCGGGTGGTTGACGGTGATCGAGCCGGTCTTCACCGGTTCGTCACCGCGCAGGATCGTCAGGTCGGAGCGGTATTCGCTGGCGATGCCGGTCTCGCGGTACCGCTCGGAGAAATCGTCCACCCGGATGGACAACCCGGTGTCGTGCCCGACCGGCCGGGTGACGCCTTCGGGGACGATGAACTCGGTTTCGCGGAAGCCCCAGCGGGCGCCGACGATGCCGGCGACCAGCACCAGGATGAGCGCGAGGTGGAACGGGAAGGTGCCCAGTTTGCCCCAGCGGTAGCGGTCGGCGTAGACGTGGGTTTCCGTGCCTCGCTCGGCCGTCATCACCCGGTACCGCGCGCCGCCCAGGCCGGCGGCGATGCGGGAGACGAACGCATCGCGGGCTTCGCCGTCGTTCGCCACGAAGCGGGCCGACACGTCGGCGTTGCGCAGGAAGCCGTGCGTGGTCGTGACCGTGGGTTTGGCGATGGAAGCCCAGATGCCCGGCGCGCGGTTGGCGGTGCAGATGGTGATGGCGACCGCCAGCAGCGTCAGGATGCCCATGAAGGGGAGGGACGAAAAGACGTCCCACGCGTACCAGCGATCGACCAGGCCCGAGGTGGCCGGGACGTGGTCTGCTATCCAGCGGGGGACGGAACTTCCGCGTAGGGTGCCGATCAGGACCAGCAACGTCAGGAAGACCATCTCCCAGACGGCGGCCTTGACCGAGCAGAAGAACCGCCAGACGCGATCGACGCCGGCATCCAGCGGGGATCGGCGGGAGAGCGGGCGGTCGAGCGATGCCTGCGCCATCAGGCCGGTCCTGCCGGGCGGGCGCTCACAGCGTCGGCTCCCACGGGAGCCACGGCGAGATCGCCACGAGGCGGGCGAAGAACTGCTGGTAGAGACCGAGGATCATGATCGCGCCGACGGCGACCATCACGCCGCCGCTGACGGCGGTCACCGCGCCGAGGTGGCGGTTGATCGCCCTGATCGCGCCTTGCGACCAGCCCCAGGCGGCGGCGGCGAGCAGGAACGGGACGGCCAGACCGGCAGAGTAGACGGCCAGCAGCAGGGCCGCGCGCTCGACGCTGCCCTGCCCGGCGGCCATCGTCAGGATCGCGCCGAGGATCGGCCCCACGCAGGGCGACCACCCCGCGCCGAAGGTGACGCCGACCACGAACGACGACGTGATTTGCCCGGCCGGGAGCGTGCCGGCTTCGAACCGGCGCTCGCGGTCGAGCAAGGGAATGCGGATGACCCCGAGTTGGTGCAGGCCGAGGACCACCAGCAGCGCGCCGCCGATGCGGACCAGCCAGAACCGGTTGCCGGAAACGAGTTCGCCGGTTTCGACGAGCAGCCCGGCCGCGCCGAGCGCGACCCCGAGCATCACGAAGACCAGGGAGAACCCGAGCACGTAGGCGACCGCGTTGGCCATCACCCGCGCTCGCGCGGCGGGGCCACGCTCGCCGGCCGAAACGCCCGCGAGGTGGGCAAGATAGATCGGCGCCAGCGGCAGCACGCACGGCGAGGAAATGGAGAGGATCCCGGCTAGGAAGGCGGCGAGGAGGGTGACGTCGGGACTCATGCGTCGAACCGTACCACCCGCCCGGAACCGGGTCAATTTGCGCCGCGCGGCCGGGCGATGCAGGGGTGCCCGACGCCCATCGCCCAGCAGGAAACTGGTAAAATGATCGACATAACCATTGCCTCGATCGCCGCCGGAGCACCCGTGACCGAATCCCGCCCGATCCCCCTTAACGAGCGGCTGTACCGCACCGAGGCGATCGTCCTCCACCGCATGGACTACGGCGAGGCTGACCGCATCGCCACGATCTTCACGCCGCGCCGGGGCAAGGTGCGCATCATCGCCAAGGGCGCGCGCAAGCCGCTCAGCCGGCTGGGGCCGCACGTCGAGTACTTCGTGCGCTGCAACCTGCTGCTGGCGAAGGGCCGGGAACTGGACGTCGTGAGCGACGCGGCGACGGTCGATGCCCACGAGCCGATCCGCCGCAACCTCGATGCGTTCGGCCACGCCTCGCACATGGTCGAGGTTTTGAACCGGCTGACCGAGGACCGGCAGGAGAACGAGGCCGCCTTCGACCTGCTCGCGTCGTCGCTGCGGCTGCTGGCCGACGAGGTCGATCCGTGGCTGGTGACGCGCCACTACGAATGGGCGCTGCTGGCGATCCTCGGCCATCGGCCGGAGATGTACCGGTGCGTCGCCTGCGGCAGCGACCTGCAGGCGGGAACGAACGCCTGGAGCAGCCGGCTCGGCGGAACGCTCTGCCCGCTGTGCCGGGGAGCCGACGGCGGCAGCCGGCCGGTTTCGGTCAACGCCCAGAAGGTGGTGCGCCTGCTCGATCGGCAGGGGCTGGCGGCCGCGGCGCGGCTTTCCCTCGACGATGACCTGCGCGGCGAGATCGAAGGGGTGATGGCCGATTACCTTCGCCAGCTCGCCGAGCGGGACCTGTCGAGCCTCCGGGTGTCGCGCGCGATCCTGCAGGATACGGGGAGCGCGTAACCTTCCCTTCGGCCGATAGCGCACGATCGCTGCCGGTTGCGGACCGGGTTCAGGCTTGCGCGGGAGGTTCCGGGTCGGCGTCGTGACTGCGCGAGTCGTCCCTATTTTCACTCACTCCAGGTGCAGCACGATCGCTGCCAAGACGAGCCGCGTCATCCCGTTCCGCATCGGACAGGTTCGCCAGTGCCAGCAAGTCGGGCCGGAGGCGGGCGGTGCGCCCGATCGCTTCGCGGCGGCGCCAGCGTGCGATTTCGGCGTGGTGGCCGCTGAGCAGCACGTCCGGGGCGTCGAGGCCGCGGAAGGTGCGCGGCCGGGTGTAGTGCGGGTATTCGAGCAGCCCCGCGCCGTGGGATTCCTCGCCGATCGAGGCGGCGTCGATGACGCCCGGAACGAGGCGGGCGACGGCGTCGATGACGACCATCGCCGGTAGCTCCCCGCCGGTCAGCACGTAGTCGCCGATGGAGATCTCCTCCGCGCCCAGCACATCGGCCACGCGCTGGTCGATGCCTTCGTAGTGCCCGCAAACGATGGCGATGCGGCCCGCCCCGGCGAGGTCGTGCGCCAGCGCCTGGGTGAAGGGCCGTCCTCCCGCGGCCATGAGGAGGATGCGGGACTGCCCGAGGTCGTCGCCGAGGGTTGCCTCGACGCCGGCCACGATGGGCGGCGCGATCATCACCATGCCGGCGCCGCCGCCGTACGGGGTGTCATCGGCGGTGCGGTGCTTGTCGGTGGTCCAGCGGCGGATGTCGTGGATCTCGATTGCGATCGAGCCGGCGGCCCGGGCGCGCTTCAGGATGGATTCGTCGAGCGGGCCGGCGAACATGCCGGGGAAAAGCGTAAAGACGTCCACCCGGAGCAGGGGCGCGGCAGGCTCCCCGGACTGGTTGGCTTCCGGGCCGCTCATGCCAGGCCGGACCCGTTGCCGGTGTCGAGCAGCCGGATGATGGCCGGGGCCGCGCCCGCCAGCGTGTCGAGCGTGAGGTCGGGCCGCGTCTCCTCGTCGTGCTGCGCGTCCGACTTGCGGAGCCAGACCGCGCGCATGCCCGCGCCGCGCGCGCCGCCGACATCCCAGCGCAGGGAATCGCCGACGTGGACCGCCTGCGCCGGATCGGCGCCGATTCGGCCGAGGGCGTGCCAGTAGATCTCGGGCCGGCTCTTGTAATAGCCCGCCGAGGCCGACGTCGTGACGTCGGAGAAGGCGTCGCGGATGCCGAAAGATTCGAGCGACCATTCGAGGAACGGGTGGTAGACCGCGCTCGACACGACGCCGAGCGGAACGCCGGCTGCCGCGATGGCGCGCACCGTCTCCACCGCGCCGGCAACCGGGCGGGCCTCGGCGAACGCCTCGCGCATCAGGTGCTCGACGCCGCGCTCGATGGTCACCTCGTCGCCGGTCAGCCCGAGTTCGTCGAGGACGATCGCCACGCAGCGCTCGGCCGTTTCTTCCTGCCCGTGCTCCACGATCGCCTGCCTGAGGCGGCGGTAGGCCGCGTCGGCCGCGACGCCGCGCTCGGGTTCGAACGGCAGGGCGGACTGCGCCGACTGCCAGCGGAGCCACGACGAGACGAGGGTGCGGATTTCGAGGTCGAACCACGGATCGCAGTGCGCCAGCGTGTCGTGGAAATCGAAGGTGATGGCGCGGCCGTTCAAGGCGACTCCTCGCGTGAAGCGGTCGGTCCGGGGTGGCCCGGTGCGTCATCCTGAGGGTACACCGTCCGGCTGCCGGTGCGGAATCGCCACAGGACGACTTCGCGGGGCGCGAATCCG
Organism: Chloroflexota bacterium; assembly: GCA_023423795.1. GTDB lineage: Bacteria > Chloroflexota > Chloroflexia > Thermomicrobiales > UBA6265 > CADCWF01. The sequence goes on from JAFAEX010000133.1 coordinate 51,462, forward strand.
CGCCGCCGGTAGAACGCGAGGGCGGCGTCGTTCTCGACCATCGCCGCCACGGAAACGTCGTGGATGCCCATTGCGGCGAGGCGGGCGTCGGCGGCATCCATCAGAGCGGAACCGATGCCGTTGGCGCGGAATGCCGGCAGCACGGCCAGCGTGTAGACCTCCGCCCAGCGGTCGCCGACCGGGAAGGTGTCGTCCGGCCCGTCGTGGAGTTCAACGGCGCAGTAGCCGACCGGTTCGCCGCCTGATTCCGCGACCAGGGCAAAACCGCGCACTTCGGTGAGCAGGCGGGCGTACCCGTCGCGGCGGAGCCGCCAGGCAAGGTCGGCGTCGTTTTGAAGTGGGGATGAGCCGATGTTGGCGTGGTGGCGAGCGAGCGAATTCCAGACCGGGCGCAAGCGGTCGATGTCGTGCGGTCCTGCCTCACGAATCATGCGCGTCGTCCTCGCCGAACCGCCGATCGATCGTCGCCGCGACGCTGGGCGCTCGACGCCCTCGGTATGTCGGGCCGGTGGCGCGGCGGGACTGTCGCACACGGGGCCGGGCGCCGTCTCGCATGCTGGCTGGCCGGGGAGGCTGGGGTAGACTTCGGGTGACGCGATGCGGCCGGGGATCGACGGCGACACCGGGCCGCGCGAACCGCTCCGGCCGCGGCGAAGCGGCCGGCCGTTTAACCGCTCGGTGATATATCTCGAAATCGAGCATCTAGACATCGTTCAATTTCGGCGGTATCCTCAAACCAGCAACGGCAGCCGGCAAGTGGGCCGCGGGCGGGGCGGCGTGAAGCCCCGGCGCGGCGGCGAGGAGAATGCTTCCATGGAATCCCAGGGTTCGGTGCGCCCCGATCCGTTCGGCGCGCGCGGTCAGATCACGACGGCGCAGGGCACGACCGCGACCTATTACCGCCTCGGCGCGCTGGCGGAGCAGGGCATCGCCGACCTCGACACGCTGCCGTTCACGATGCGCATCCTTTTGGAGAACCTGCTCCGGAACGCGGGCGGCGAGTTCGTCGATGCCGCCGACGTCGAGATCGCCGCGCGCTGGCGGCCACGGCCCGCGGGTGAACCCGCGCCGGATGTCGAACTCGCGTTCTTGCCGGGCCGGGTCGTGCTGCAAGACTTCACCGGGGTGCCGTGCGTGGTCGATCTCGCGGCGATGCGGTCGGCGGTGGATCGGATCGGCGGCGACGTCACCTGCATCAACCCGCTGGTGCCGGTCGATCTCGTCATCGACCACTCGGTGCAGGTGGACCGATTCGGCACGACCATCGCGTTCGCCCGCAACGTCGATCTCGAATACCAGCGCAACCACGAACGGTACGCGCTGCTGCGGTGGGCGCAGCAGAGTTTCCAGAACTTCCGGATCGTCCCGCCGGGCACCGGGATCGTCCACCAGGTCAACCTCGAATACCTCGCCGGCGTCGTATCGACGCGGCGGTTCGGCGCGGAACTGGTCGTCTTCCCCGACACGCTGGTCGGCACCGACTCCCACACCACGATGATCAACGGGCTGGGCGTGCTCGGCTGGGGCGTCGGCGGCATCGAGGCCGAGGCGGTCATGCTCGGCCAACCGCTGTACCTGCTGGAGCCGGAAGTGGTCGGCGTCCGCCTCGTCGGGGCGCTGCGCGAAGGCGCCACCGCGACCGACCTGGTGCTGGCGATCACCGAGATGCTGCGCAAGCACGGCGTCGTCGGCCGCTTCGTCGAGTTCTGCGGGCAGGGGCTTTCCAACCTGCCGCTGGCCGACCGCGCCACCATCGCCAACATGGCGCCGGAGTACGGCGCGACCGCCTCGATGTTCCCGGTGGACGACGAGACGCTGCGCTACCTCGAACTGACCGGTCGGCACCCCGATTCGATCGATCTGGTGGAGCGGTACTGCAAGGAGCAGGGGCTCTTCCGCACCGACGCGACGCCCGATCCGCTCTTCAACGAGCTGCTGGAACTGGACCTCGCCTCGGTCGAGCCGAGCGTCGCGGGGCCGCGCCGTCCGCAGGACCGCGTGCCCCTGGGTAAGCTCCGCAAGACGCTGCGCGAGAGTTACGCGTCCACCTTCGCCGACGCGGAGGACGAGGACGAGATCGAGCAAATGGAAACCGAGGGCAACGACCCGGTCGTGGCGGCGACGATGGCCGCGGCGACGGCGGTGGCGGTGAAGCCGATCACCCACCACGGGTCGGCGCGCATTCCATACGGGACGGGCGAGGTCGAGTTGCACCACGGCGCGGTGACCATCGCCGCGATCACGAGTTGCACCAACACCTCCAACCCGTCGGTGATGCTCGGGGCGGGCCTGCTGGCGAAGAAGGCCGTCGAGCGCGGTCTCGACGTGCCCGCCTACGTGAAAACCAGCCTTGCGCCGGGGTCGCCGGTGGTGACGCGTTACCTGGAGCGGGCGGGGTTGCGTCCGTACCTCGAAGCGCTCGGGTTCCACGTGGTCGGGTACGGCTGCACGACGTGCATCGGCAACTCCGGGCCGCTGCCGCACCAGGTCGCGGCGGCGATCGACGAGCACGACCTGATCGTGGCGTCGGTGCTGTCGGGCAACCGCAACTTCGAGGGCCGCATCCACCCGCAGGTGCGGGCCTCGTTCCTGGCGTCGCCGCCGCTGGTGGTCGCCTACGCGCTGGCCGGTTCGGTGGACGTCAACCTCGAGAAGGACCCGGTCGGGTACGACCCGAACGGCAAGCCGGTGTTCCTGCACGAGATCTGGCCGAGCCGGGAAGAGGTCGCGGCGACCATCGCCGAGGCGCTCGATCCGTCCCTGTACCGCGAGGAGTACCGGCAGGTGTTCCTCGGCGACGAGCGGTGGCAGGGCCTGCCGGTGCCCGAGGGCGCGCTCTACGAGTGGGACCCGGAGAGCACCTACGTGCAGGACCCGCCGTTCTTCCAGACGCTGGAGGACGGGCCGGGCGCGATCGCGGACATCCGCGGGGCGCGGGTGCTGGCGCTGCTCGGCGATTCGGTGACGACCGACCACATCTCGCCGGCCGGCAGCATCGCCAAGACCAGCCCGGCCGGGCAGTACCTGATCGAGAAGGGCGTCGAACCGTACGAGTTCAACTCGTACGGCGCGCGGCGCGGCAACCACGAAGTGATGATGCGCGGCACGTTCGCCAACATCCGGTTGCGCAACCTGCTGACGCCGGGCAAGGAAGGCAACCACACGGTCTACCTGCCGACCGGCGAGGAGACGACGATCTACGACGCGGCGATGCGCTACCAGGAGGCTGGCATCCCGCTGGTGGTCATCGGCGGCAAGGAGTACGGCACGGGGTCGTCCCGCGACTGGGCGGCCAAGGGCACGTTGCTGCTCGGGGCGAAGGCGGTCATCGTCGAGAGTTTCGAGCGGATCCACCGCTCCAACCTCGTCGGGATGGGCGTGCTCCCGCTGCAGTTCCTGCCGGGCGAAAACGCCCAGACGCTCGGCCTGACCGGGCACGAAACGTACGACGTGCTGGGCATCGATTCGCTGACGCCGAAGGGCCGGCTGACCGTGCGGGCGACGGCCGAGGACGGGTCGGTGAAGGAGTTCGAGACGATCGTCCGCATCGACTCCCCGGTCGAGGTTGGGTACTACCGCAACGGCGGCATCCTGCCGTCGGTGCTCAAGCGGCTGCTCGGCGACGCCCCGGCGGCCTGACCGCCCGGCGGTTTATCCAGGCGAGCCCGGCTCCCGTGATGGGGAGCCGGGCTCGTTGCACGTTGCACTGTTCCTGATATCGCTTGCCCCAACGGTTGTCATCCCGGGCCTGTCGAGGGTTCTCGTCATCGAGCCGACGAGACGAAAAGTCGAGGCGCGACGAGATCCCTCGACAGGCCCGGGATGACGGGTTGGGCGCCCCTCACTGGCTCGATTCCGCATTCCCCGGCGGCCACGTATGATCCCCTCGCGAGCCCTGCGGCGGCAGAGACAGGAGACCCGGCGGTGACGCTTCCCCGGCATGCGGACACGATCGTGGTGGGAGGCGGCACCTCGGGCGCCGTCGTCGCCGGGTTGCTCGCCGAGCACTCCGACGAGACGGTGCTCGTGCTGGAAGCGGGGCCGGACTACGGCTCCCTCGACGGCGGCGGCTGGCCCGGCGACCTGAAGGACGCGTCGGCGCTCGGCGTTTCCTGTGACGCCGGGTACGACTCGGAGCAGACCTATTCCGATCGCCTGGTGCGATTCGAGCGGGCGAAGGTGGTCGGCGGCTGTTCGTCCCACAACGGCTGCGCCGCGATCTGGGGCAGCCGCGTCGATTACGACGGCTGGGCCGGGCGCGGGCTGGATGGCTGGGCCACGGACGGTCTGCGGCCCCTGTTCCACGAAGCCAACCGCCGGATGCGGGTCCGGTACTACCAGCCGGAGGAGATCACCCCGTACCAGCAGGCGTGCCTCGACGCGGCGCGGGAGGCGGGCGTGCCGATCGTCGCGGACCTGAACGACCTCGACGAGGACGAGGGGATGGCCGCCTCGCCGGTCAACATCTGGGACGGCATCCGCTGGAACACGGCGTTCGCCTACCTCGATCCGGTGCGTAGCAAGCCGAACTTGACCGTCATCGGCAACGCGCCGGTGGCGAGGGTGGTCGTCGAAGGCGGGCGCGCGGTTGCGGTCGAAGCCGTCGTCGATGGGCGAATCGAGCGGGTCGAAGCCGGGCGGGTCGTCGTCTCGGGCGGAACGTACGAATCGCCGGCGATCCTGTTGCGCTCGGGCATTGGCGATTCCGGCGACCTGGCTGTGGCCGGAGTCCGGACGGTGCACGAATTGCCGGGGGTCGGGCGCAACCTGCACGACCACTCGTCGGTCAGCCTTTCGTTTTCCGGAACCCCTGAACTCGAGCGGCGGATGGCGGAGTTCGGAGCGCACCGCTGGCGGCCCGAGGAGCAAACGATCGCGAAACTGCGGTCGCCACTGATCCCGGCGGACGAACCGGGGTTCGACCTGCACGTCTACCCGGTCGGGGGGCCGGATCCGGACGATTCGGCGCGCTGGCGCTGGACGTTCCCGCTCGCCTGCATGACGCCCAAATCTCGCGGGACGGTGCGGCTGCGGAGCGCGGACCCGTCGGCGCGGCCGCTCATCGACCACCGCTACGCGACGGACGACGAGGGGCACGACAAGGCCGTGCTGCTCGCCGGGGCGGCAATCGCGCGGGACATCGCTTCGCGGGAGCCGTTGCGGACCCTGATCGGCGAGGAGATCGCGCCCGGTCCGTTGGTTGCCGGTGATGCGGACATCGAGGCGTGGATCGCCAGCAGTTGCGAGCACTACTACCATCCGGTCGGGACATGCGCGATGGGCGTTGCCGGCGATCCGCTGGCGGTTACGGATGCGCGAGGCAAGATCCACGGGCTGGACGGACTGTACGTCGCCGACTGCTCGATCATGCCGGTGGTGCCGCGCGCGAACACCAACATCCCCGCCGTGGTCGTCGGCGAGCGGATCGGGCGCTGGTTGCTGGAGGCATAGGCCGAACTCGGTCTGGCGACGAGTGATACGAAATCCGGCCGAGCGGTCCGGACCTGCCGTTGCCGGTGGGTGGGCCGGCGGCCCGGCCAGCCGGGTTTGTTCGGTATTTATTCGGTATTGATTCGACGTTTATTCGGCGGCGATTTCCCCATGAATACGCGGAAAACGGGTTTCTTCGGCAACCCCTCCCAGCCTCGCGGGCGCGAACGGGGCGGGCGCGTCCGGCACGGGGCTCCTGGCGTTGGGTGCGGGAGGGGGAGCGAAAAAACCCCGAATCGATCGTAAGGGCGCGTACGTACGCAGCGTTCCGTGACCGAACCAACGCCGAATAAATACCGAATAAATACCGAAGAAATGGGCAGCGCGGAACGCGGACGGACTTCACCGTTCGCGACGGGACGCGCGCCGGGTGGTCGCCCGCGCCCGGCGGCGGCAGCCGCCCGGATTTCGCACGCCCCGGCGGCCGCCCATCCGGCATGCCCGTTCGAGAGGATCGGCTGGGGAGGGCACGCTCGCTCCACGGCGGCGGCGACCGGATTCGTGGTTCGATCGGCCGGATCTCGTCCGATACGAAATCCGGTTGATTGCAGCGCGAATTTGTTCGTCGTTCGTAGGGGAGGGACCCGTGCCCTCCCGCGTCCGTACGCGGTCCCGTGCACGGGAGGGCATGGGTCCCTCCCCTACGAAGGCACGCCGTCGCAGGCAGGCGAAACGGCAGCGAATAGCCGGATCACGTCCGACCCGTGCAGCAGGCACGGTTCGATCGTCGCGTTATGGGGCCATCGCGCAAAGCGTCGTTTCCGGATCGCGACCGACGGGACTCACGATAGGCAGGCCCACCCCTGCCGCAACCCGCTGAGCGAGCATCTCCCGACAATCCGGCGCCGATCCGCAGACGGTGAGGTCGTCCACGATCTCGTCCGGCACCGCGCGTGACGCGGCTTGCGCACCGCCGTCCTCGTAGGCGCGTGTGATCTCCTCCAGCGTTGCGGTCGGCAGCCCGGATTCGGCCGCGATGTTCGGAAAGCGGGCCAGATAGGTCGCGACCAGCGGCCGCACGGCGTCCCGCGCCGCATCGCGGTCGGCATCGACGGAGACGACGATTGACGCGGCGATGTCGATGGCGGATGGATCGCGTCCGGCGGCGAGCGCGGACTCGCGGACGATGGCCGTCGCACGGCGCGTGTAGGCCGTTGTGACGAACGCATTGAAGACGACGCCATCCGCGATGCGGCCGGCGAGCGCGAGCGCCTTCGGTCCGGTTACGCCGAGGTAGACCGGGATGGAGCGGCGGCGCGGGACGAAGTCGAGTTCGACGTCCTCGACCGAGATCACACGGCCGGAGAACGTCACCCGCTCTCCGGCGAGCAGGCGACGGATGACGGCGACCGATTCCTCCAGCCGCGCGAGGGGACGCTCGAATGAGTAGCCCTGCTGTGCGAGGACAGTCGGCGAACCGGGGCCGACGCCCGCGATGATGCGGCCAGCCGACAGTTCGTCCAACCCGGCGAACGTGACCGCCGTGAGGACGGCTCCCCGCGTGTACGGGTTGACGACGGCCGTGCCGATCCCGATGCGCGAGGTGGCGGCGGCGACTGCCGCCGCCGCCACGATCGCATCGCGGGTGAACCGGGTTTCGGTCAGCCAGACGGACTCGTACCCGAGGGATTCGGCCAGGGCGCCCAGCCGCGCCATCTCGGGAATGGACGGTTCGCCGGGGAACTCGAACGCGAGCCGCTTCACGTCAGTAGGCCAGCCGGTGGAGCGCCGCCGCCAGCACTTCGATCCCCTGAGCGCAATGCTCGACCGACGAGAATTCGGCCGGCGTGTGGCTGCGGCCGTCGCGGCTCTGGACGAACACCATCCCGATCCGGCTGCGGGCCGCCATCTGCTGGGCGTCGTGGACCGCGCCGCTCGGCATCGGGATAGCCTCGACGCCCTGGGCGGCGGCGGCCTCCGTCAGGGCAGCAATGATGGTCGGGTCACACGGCCCCGGCGGCAGGTCCCCGAACATCTCGATCTCCACGTCCAAGCCGCGCTGGGCCGCGATCTCGCGGAGCAAGGTTTCCTGGCGCTCGTACTGGGCCAGCCGCGCCGCAGTGTCGGGGTTGCGGCTGTCGATGGTGAACGTGACACGTTCCGGGACGATGTTGGGGAAGTTCGGCTCCACGAGGATGCGGCCAACCGTCGTCACCGCGGGCCGCCCGAGATCCTTGGCGACCCCGATGACCGCCGAGATCATCTCGGCGGCGGCGTCCATCGGGTCCTTGCGGAGGTCGATCGGCCGCGCGCCGGCGTGGTCGGCCCGACCGAGGACGGTCACCTTGTACTCGCGGATGCCGGTGATGCCGGTGACGATCCCGACCGGCATGCCCGCTTCTTCGAGCGCCGGGCCCTGCTCGATGTGCAGTTCGATGAAGGCGTCGATGTCGTCGCGTTCGGCCTCCGGGACGCGCGCCGGGTCCAGCCCGACCGCGCGCATCGCGTCGCCGATGGACACGCCGTCGTACCCCATGACTTCGTCGGGAACGTCCGGCGCGATCGCGCCGATGATGCCGCGGCTGCCCCAGAATCCGGCGGAGGGAAAGCGGCTGCCTTCCTCCTCGCAGAGCGAAACGACCTCGATCGGCCGTTTCGGCGAACCGAATTGCTCCAGCAGCGCCCGGACCGCGATCGCGCCGGCGATGACGCCGAGTGCGCCGTCGTAGCGGCCGCCGGGGGTCTGGGAATCGATGTGGGAACCGGTGACGATGCTGGCCCCGCCGCCGGTTCCGTCAATCTTCCCCCAGAGGTTGCCGACTGCGTCCATGCGCACGGTCAGGCCGGCATCCCGCAGCCAAGCGCCCACGAGTTCCTGGGCGGCTACCCATTCGGGAGAAAAGGTCGTGCGGGAAACGCCGGTTTCCTCGCAGGCGCCGATCGCGCCGAGGTCGAGGATCGCGCGCTCGACGGCGTCGCGTTCGATGCGAACCCTGGAATCCATCGGCAACTCCTTCAGGCTGACGGGCGGGCGGCGAGGAACCGGCCGAAGCCGGGTTCGACCGGCACCGCGCCGTTCTCGAACACCGTGGCCCCGCGGAGGATGGTGCGCATGATCTGGCCCTGGAGGTCCACGCCCTCGAACGGCGACCACTTCTGGGTATGGAGCAGGTCGGCCGCGTTTACCCGCCACGACCCGTTGGGGTCGAACAGGACGAGGTCGGCGTCCGCGCCGAGGCGGATCGCGCCCTTCCGGTCGTCGAGCCGCCAGAGGCGGGCCGGCGCGGTCGCCGTCAGTTCGGCGATGCGCTCCCACGAGAAACCGCGCTTGCGCGCCTCCGAGGCGAAAACCGGGAGCAGGGTCTGGATGCCGGGCAGTCCGTTCGGCGCGTCCCAGATCCGGTCACGCCCGGCGTCCTTCGACGCCTTGGTGAACCCGCAGTGGTCCGAGGTGATACAGTCGATGGTCCCGTCGGAGAGGAATCCCCAGAGCGCGTCCACGTCCTCGCGGTCGCGGATGGCGGGAGCGCACTTCGCGTAGGGGCCGAGGCGGGCGAGGTCGTCGCGGTCGAGCGCGAGGTACTGCGGGCACGTTTCCGCCGTCACCTTGACGCCCCGGGCCTTTGCCTGCTTGACGAGGTCCGCCGCGCCGCCCGCGCTCAGGTGGACGATGTGGACCCAGCCGCCGGTTTGCTCGGCAAAGAAGATGGCCCGGTTGACGGCCTCGATCTCGACGATGGGCGGACGCGAATCGGCGTGCGCAAGGGCGTCGCCGCGGCCCGCCTCGCGCGCCAGCCCCGCCTGCAGGAGGGCGTCGTTCTCGGCGTGCAGCCCGAACATGTACGGGGTGTCGCGCAGTTGCTCCAGCGTGAGCAGAATCTGGTTGTCGCGGACGCCGGGAAAGGTCGGGTCGGATTCGCACATGAAGGCCTTGAACCCGACCGCGCCGGCCGCGATCTGGTCGTCGATCGCGGCGGGGTCCTGCCCATCGCAGACGCCGCCCCACAGTGCGAAATCGACGATCGCGTCCTTGCCTGCGAGTTCGACCCGGCGGCGGAACGTCTTGCCGTCGAGGGTCGGCGGGGTCGCCTGCGGCATCTCGACGACGGTGGTGACGCCGCCGGCCGCCGCGCCGCGTCCGCCGTTGGCGAACCCCTCGATTTCGTCCGGCGTCGGCGGGCCGAACTCGGGATCGTCCTGGATGAAGTGGGTGTGGGCGTCGATCGCGCCGGGCAGCACGACCAGGCCGGTGGCGTCGATCGTGGCGTCGCCGATTCCGGTGCCGCGTTCGACTAGCCCGGCGATGCGGCCGTCCTCGACCAGGATGTCGGCCGCGACCATACCACCCGGGGCGACCACATCGCCGCCCGCGATCACCGTTCGCATGAAATGCCTCCTAGCGTCGCCCCGAACCGGGGTTCATCGCTTCCTGCAGCCCGTCGCCGAGGATGTTGAAACTCATGACCGCGATCAGGATCGCCAGTCCGGGGAACGTGGCGAACCACCATTGATCGAGGATGTAGTCCTTCCCGGTCGCGACCATCGCGCCCCATTCCGGGGTGGGCGGCTGCGCGCCGAGCCCGATGAAGGAGAGACCCGCCGTCGTCAGGATCGCGTAGCCGACGTCGAGGCTCATCTGGACGACGATCGGGGTCGAGCAGTTCGGCAGGATGTGACGCAGCAGGATTTGCGCGTCGCTCGCCCCGGTCGCCCTCGCCGCCTCGACGAACGCTTCACCGCGCAGGCGCAGCGTTTCGCCGCGCACTAGCCGGGCGTACCACGGCCACCAGACGATGGCGATGGCGACCATCGCGTTGAACAGGCTGGGTCCGAGCGCGGCCGCCACGCCCATCGCCAGCACCAGGGCCGGGAAGGCGAGGAACATGTCCGTGATCCGCATCAGGGCTTCATCGACCAGTCCGCCGCGGTACCCGGCCACCAGCCCAACCAGCGATCCGACCGTCACCGAAATGGCGAGCACGACCGCCGCCGCGATCAGCGACAGGCCGGAGCCGTACACGACCCGGCTGAAGATGTCGCGTCCCTGGTCGTCGGTGCCGAACGGATACTCGGCGGACGGCGGCAGCAGCCGGTTGGCGGCGTCGATCGCGGTCGGATCGTGCCGGGCGATCATCGGCGCGAACAGCGCGATGGCAATGAGCGCCAGCGCGAGGACGCCGCCCAGCAGCGCCAGCCGGTTGCGGGCAAACCGGGAACGAAACGTTCGGCTGGACCGAACGGGGACGGCGGCCGCCGTTTGCTCGAGGGTGACGGCGGCGCTCATCCGCGGCCCCGGTAACTGATCCGCGGGTCGAGCACGGCGTAGAGGATGTCCACGACGAGGTTCACGGTGACGAAGATGACCGACACGATCAACGTGACGCCCATGATCGCGGCGTAGTCAAGGTTGCGGATGGCGTTGACCGCGTAGAGCCCGATCCCCGGCCAGTTGAAGACCGATTCGATCAGGAAGTTGCCCGACAGCAGGTAGCCGACCTGCAAGCCGATGACGGTCAGGGTGGGGATGAGCGCGCTGCGGAAGACGTGACCGCGCATCACGCGCCCGTTGGCCAGCCCCTTGGCCCGCGCGGTCCGTACGAAGTCGGCGCCCATCGTTTCCAGCAGGGACGCGCGGGTCATTCGGGTGATGATGGCGAGGCTGCCGACGGCCAAGGTGGCGGCTGGCAACAGCAGGTGGGTGAGCGCCGCGCCGAAGAGCGCGAAATCACCAGCCAGCAGGGCGTCGATCGGGTAGGAGCCGGTGACCCGTGGTGGGGCGAAGTCGAAGATGTCCAGCCGGCCGCCGACCGGCAGCCAACCGAGGCGTTTGTAGAAGACCACCTGCAGAATCAGGCCGAGCCAGAAGACCGGCATCGAGACGCCGACGATCGAGAAGATGCGCGACAGGTGGTCCGGCAGCCGGCCGGCGTGGGTGGCGGAGAGGATGCCGAGGGGGATGCCGATCGCGAGGGTGATCAGCAGCGCGGCGCCGGTCAGTTCGAGCGTCGCGGGCAGGAACTCCCTGAGGTCTTCGAGGACGGGCCGCCGGGTGGTCACGGACATGCCCAGGTCGCCGCGCAGCAAATCGCCCATGTAGAGGGCGTACTGCTCGACCGGCGAGCCGTCCAGCCGGTACTGGCGGGCCAGTTCGTCCACCGCTTCCTGGTTCGCGTGGGGACCGGCGAGGAGCCGGGCCGGGTTGCCGGGAACGAGACGGGTGAGCGCGAAGGTGATGACGCTCATGCCGAGCACGACGAGCGCCATCAGGACGAGCCGCCGACCGATGTAGGAAATCACGGGATCTCCCGGAGTGGGGTGGGGCGGCCCATGCCGGGCCCCCCCCCCCCAGGTTTACCCCC